>NZ_OZ244997.1:907975-1210634 GCF_965223285.1 Candidatus Leptofilum sp.
GTTGGTAGTGAGGACGCCGAGAGCCACTTCCTCGCCTAAATATTGGCGCAGCCAGCGTCGTTCTTGCAGAATTGCCCAGACGATAATGCCAAAAATGAGCAGCACGCCGCCCCAATCGAAAAAGAGAGCCACCAAAATAAAACCACTCCCTAGCGTGACGGTAAAGTTGTGCAAAAAGTGCAGGAAAACGGCCGTCATCCACCCCAGCACCGGCAGCACAATCTTTATCCATTGCTCTGTTGCCAGCCGCGCAATGGCAATGCCTAAACCGGCAAAACTGCTGAACAACGCATGGTTGAGGCCAAACACAACCGCCCGCAAGATAATGTTGACCCCCCATGCCTCCACGCCCCCAGCATTAAACGTTTGCACAAAGTAGTACACATTTTCCACCATGGCGAAGCCCATTCCCACCATCGCCCCGTAGATGATGCCATCCAGCGGACTGTCGATCTCGCTGCGCCAAAAGATGAAGATGGCAACCAGGGCCATGCTTTTAATCGTTTCCTCCACGGGTGGGCCAATAAGTGATGGTGCGGCGGCTTGCCCCAGTTCGTCTCCCAAAAAGAGCAGAAGCGGCACGCTGAGGGTAGTGTTGAGCACAAAGGAGATAAGAATAGCTGGGACGGCTCCCCACAGAAAAGCGGCCGCGAGCAGCCACCACGGTTCTTTCTCGTATCGGTCAAACCAGTAAATGATGCCTATGTAGAGCACAGTAGGCACGATGGCGACGATGATGGAAAGGAGGAGTACGGCCGTATCTGACAAAACAAATCCTTAGGAAAAATCCCGTTACAAAATCAGCATCGCATCGCCAAAGGAGAAAAAGCGATACCGTTCGGCAACGGCCGTTTCATAGGCCCGCAGCATAAAGTCTCTTCCGGCAAAAGCGGCGACCAGCATGAGCAGGCTGGAGTGGGGGAGGTGAAAGTTGGTAATGAGTGCGTCTACAGCGCGGAATTTGTAGCTTGGGTAGATGAACAAATCGGTGGGGGCGGTGAAGGCGGCGACGGGCTTCCAAGGGCAAAAATTACTCGTTTCGCCGCTGGCATCGCGGGCACTAATATTTTGCAAGCTGCCGTTGATGCCCGCCGAGCGCAGTGCGGCCGTTTCCAACGTTCGCATCGACGTTGTGCCTACAGCAAAAAGGCGTCCGCCAGCCAGTTTGGCCTCGTTGATGCGCTGGGCACTTTCAGGCGTTAAGCTGGCCCATTCAGAATGGATGGTGTGCTGCGCCACTTGCTCGGCTTCGACGGGTTTGAACGTATCTAGCCCCACGTGCAGCGTCACCGTCTCAAAAATGACCCCTTTTTCGCGGAGCGACAGCAGTAAATCACCCGTAAAGTGCAGCCCGGCGGTGGGGGCGGCGGCGGAGCCAGATGGCCGTGCATAGATGGTTTGGTATCGTTCTGAATCATCCAGCGATTCGTGGATGTAGGGGGGCAGCGGCGTGTGGCCGATGCTTTCTAGCCAGCCGTCGAGCGGTTGGTTAAAGCTGAGTTCGCGCTGGGGGCCATCGAGAAAGGCCGTTACCGTGGCCACTAACTCCGTTTCATTCTCATCACGATCCAGCAGGTGAATTTGGCTACCTTCTTTGAGCCGCTTGCCGCCGACCATTGCCTGCCAGTTGCCATTTTCCTGCTGGCTGAGGAGCAATATTTCCACTTTGCCGCCGGTGGGTTTACGGCCGTACAGTCGGGCAGGAATGACGCGGCTGTTGTTGGCTACCAGCACATCCCCCGGCTGAAAATAATCAAGGATGTCGGTGAAAGTTTGATGTTTGATGGTTTGTTCTGCCCGATTAAGTATCATCAGGCGTGAGGCATCTCGTTGGGTTAACGGCCGTTGGGCAATCAGCTCTGGTGGCAGAGTGTAGTTAAAATCTGCGGTGTTCATACACTTATTGTAGCCGCCTGCCGGAGATAACAAAAGTCTGCCAGACTTTTGTTATCTAACCAGATGAGGGCTGGTAACGGCTCAGCCAAATTTGCTCCTCGACGATGATCTCTTTTTCGTGAGCCAGGCTGTTGAGCCGATTGTTAATCTGCATGGCGACCAAATCTTCAATCCAGGCACCTTTCCAATTTTGGTGCAGATGCTCTCGCAATGCTTCTAAATCGGTGGCGTAGGTGGCGAAGGTGATGCGTTTGCGTGCTTCTTGATGATACCAGCCGTACTGAACTGCCTCGCGCAGGGCATCTTCCGCCTGGGTGTAGCTCACGTAGTCGCTCTCTTCCTGAATCCAGCCAGTGAGGTGCCGTTCGTCATTTAGGCGCACAAAAATGGGGGGTGGTTCACCGTTGGGATGGATGTCGATGAGGCGGCCGTTTCCCACTTTCAACAACCCCTGAATTTGCTTTAGAGCATGAACCATGCTCTCCGGAGCCATTCATCACAACGACCAACTCAGCAGCACCATGTCGTACTTTTCGTCAGGCGGCAGTTCCTCTAGGGCAAGGGTGCGGTAGCTGATTTTGTGGGCCAGTTCTGGTGGCAGATTGGCTTTGGCTGTGGCAATGCGCTTCGCGTCCGGGTCGATGGCGGTGATATGGGCGGCGTGTGGGGCAAGGTGAGTGGTGATACGGCCGTTGCCACAGCCCACCTCCAGCACCCGCTGCCCGGTTAAATCGCCAGCCAGCGCCAGCAGTGCCTCAAACTCTCTTTCTTCGGGATCAATTCGTATAGACATAGGGCTGTTTAGAAAATTGGTGCTTTATCAAGTTGGGCGGGATGCTTCACTTCGTTCAGCATGACAGGTTTCAATTGTCATTTTGAGCAAAGCGAAAAATCCCTACCAACTTACATCAACACCCAACTGGTTACCAGAGAACGATTTTGGCCAATGTAACTTTTTGCGCCAAGAAAATGCGGCTACGAAGTTGCTTTGTTGTCCCAATGAATTGTTCCGCCTCCGGCAAAACTTGGCAATGTGTGTGCTCCTGCCTGTTCAATAACTTCTGCCAAGGCACGATATTGGGAAGGTTTTATCAATCCTTGCCAAGTTCTTATTGTGTCGAACTTATCAATGATTTCAGCAATGTTGTGGAAAACGGCCGCTTTTACCAACGTCTCCAACCGAAAAGCACGCAGCATATCTTCGATGGTTTCTACGAGGCGGTCACGCGGGGAGACGAGTGGGCTGCCGCTGGCGGTGAGGCTGAACTTGCTGCTGGCAGATACAATAGTGGCACCGATAAACCAGCTTTCCCTCATATTATCGTAACTGGTGTGCAGCTCAAGCGGTTGGCCATCTAGCCAAGCGGTGAATGTGACGTTGGGGTTTAGTCCGCGCAGGTGCAGGCAGTAGCTGCGCTCAGCGGGAATGTGGCTGGTTTCGCCATCTGCGGGGTGAATTGTGATTGTTACTTGGTCTTCCTGCCACTCTTGAGTGAACTGAGTGAGAGCGTAGCGGCCGTTTTGGTAGGCGAGCGTTTCGCCATCGTCTTCGTAGAGGGTAAATTCGCCAGAAGCCCCGGCAAAGCAGTGCAGATCGATCAGTTCGGGATTTTCTACGCCGCCCCAGCCGACCTTTGGGCCGAGGGGCACAATCGCCCCGGCTTTGGCAAAGAGGGGAATGTGGTGGAGACGGCCGTACTGCACCTGCCAGCTATCTCCCACAAACTGCTCCCCGCTGAAAAAGTGATGCCATGTGCCTGGCGGTAGCCAAACCACCTGACGGCTCATTTGTGTGTCTGGATCAGCGGGGGTGGTGTGGGGGGCGGCAATGAGATCGGGGCCAAAGGTGTATTGCTGCGGGCAAAGATACGCCTCGTCGCGGGTGGGGTAGTCGTGGTACATCGGGCGGATGGGCGCCTGGTGCTGGGTGGCGTTGCGCCAGGAGAGGCTGTACAGATAGGGGATGAGGGCGTGGCGCAGCTGCATGGCGTCACGGGTGACAGTTAGCGTTTCGGCATCGTAGCCCCAGGGGCGGCGGTCGTGGAACGGGTTGTTGGTGCTGTGCAGCCGGAAAATCGGGCTAAAAACGCCAAACTGCACCCAGCGAGCGTACAGTTCTGGCTCTTCCAGGCCCAGCATGTGGCCACCAATGTCGTGGCTCCACCAACTATAGCCGACGTTGGCGGCGGTGGCGGTAAAGTAGGGCTGGAAGTTGAGGCTGTCCCAATCCACGTGCGTGTCGCCGGAGAAGCCAATGGGGTAACGGTGGTTGCCCAGGCCGCCCCAGCGTGAGAAGATGAACGGCCGTTTTCCCCCTTCCCGTGCCAAATCATAAAAGTGCAGGTGGTTGAGCCACCAGAGCGGGTCTAGCCCTGGCAAGCTGCTGAGTTCCCCTTGCTGCCAATCAACCCACCAAAAATCCACCCCGTTGGCTTCGTGGGGGTTGTGCAGCAGTTCAAAGTAGGCGCGGGCAAAGTCCGGGTTGGCGATGTCGAAGGGGATGGGACGGCCGTCTGGCTTTTTGCCCAGCCGCTCCGCCATCGCCTCGTACTGTGCCTCGTGGGGGCCAACGCCGTCGGCGGGGTGCAGGTTGAGCGCGGTTCTGAGACCATATTCGTGTAGCCAGCTGATGAAGCTAGGTGGGTCTGGGAACAGCTCGCGGTTCCAGGTGTAGCCCGTCCAGCCGTCCAAATGCCAGTCCATGTCTACAATGCAGACGGAGAGCGGCACGTCGTGGGCGCGGAAGTCGCGCATGAGCTGGGTAAGCTCCTCCTGGGTGTAGGCCCAGTAGCGACTCCACCAGTTACCGAGTGCCCAGCGGGGCAGCAGCGGCACGGGGCCGGTGAGAGCGAAATAGTCTCGCAGGCAGGTGGTGTAGTCACGGCCGTAGCCAAAAAAGTAAAGGTCGAGGGCATCTGGGTTGGGGCGGGGTTCCAGCCAGCCGTCGCCGTTGAAGATGAGGGTGTGGGAGTCGTCCACCACTGCCCAACCGCTGCGGGAGAGCAGGCCAGGTTCTAGCGGCGTGCTGCCGCTCACTTCGTCCAGGGTGCGGTAAGTGCCACGCAAATTTTGCGCATCGTCGTCGCCAAATTGCCAGACGGTTCCGCTGTCTTTGAGGGTGATTTGCAGATTGTCAGCGGAAAATGGTTTCCCAATTTGGTAGCTCAGTTGTAAATGCTCGGTGGTGATTTTGAGGGTTCCATCTTTCACCACCTGCTCAAAGTCCGGCACGGGTTGGTTGCGGTACCAGAAGGGTTGAGAGGGGGCGTTTTGGAAACGGCCGTTTTCATCATACTCCAGCCGAATAAGCCGGGAGGTAAGCACCATAAACCTGGCCGAACCCGCGACCACAATGGCCTCCGGGTTGGCAACTGGTTGAAAATCGAGTTGAAAGTGTGAAGGAATCTGGGGCATCCGCCGCTCCTTTTGTGAATTTCGGTATTGTAGCCGATTTGTCGTGGCCGGCGATTGTTTGATGTTGATACTTGACAGAATAGTTCGATATAGTACAATTCTGTTTGGTAATAGTTTGTCACGACAGCACTGGTCGCTAATTTGGCGCAGGCTGTCATTTTTTGTGGATTTTATATGGCAAAAAAAACGTTTCTACATGATAAAGAAAAGCGGCAGCGGTGGATGGCCTTTGTGCAAAACTTCCATCCAGACATCGATCCGCAGACGATTCGTTTGATGGATGAGATGGGTTCTGTGTCGCGGTCGCTGCACCATTTGCGGGAGCAAAGCATCGAGGCGGCGGGGCTTTCTTTTGCCCAGTACGGGGTGCTGATGCACCTCTTTTTTGCGGAGCAGATGGGGGAGCATACGGAGCTCAATCCGTCCGAAATTAGCGAACGGCAGGGCGTAAGCCGCAACACGATGAGTTCCTTCATCCGCAATTTGGAGGATGAAGCGCTGATCGAGCGTCGGCTGGACCCCAAAGATCGCCGTCGTTTTAACATTAGCCTGACGGAAAACGGCCGTTCCCTAGTTGCCACCTACATGCACGACCACCTGGACACAATAGACCACTGCTTTAGCGGCCTCACGCCCGACGAGCGGGAGACGCTGTTGGCCTTGTTGCAAAAGCTGGGGACGCATGTGGAGGCCGTTCGTCAGTGAACGGTAATCGGTTATCCGTTATCGGTAATCGGTCACCGAAACGCGGAGAGCGAAAATTATGATTCGATTGAGAAAATATTTAAATCCGTACATGACTATGTTTGTAGCAGCAGTGATTCTGCTGTTTGTGCAGGCCAACGCAGATTTGGCACTGCCGGATTATCTTTCGCGGATTGTGAACACGGGCATTCAGCAGAGCGGTGTGGAAACGGCCGTTCCCGAAGCCATGCGCCAGGAAACGCTAAACAACATGGCTTTGTTTTTGGATGAGATGGATGAAACGGCCGTTCGCAACGCCTATACCCTCATCCAACCCAATACGCTCGCGGCAGAGCAGTACGAAGAAACGTACTCCCTCTTGCAAGACGAGGCAATTTATGTCCGTGATGACCTGGACGACGAGCAAATTGATGCGCTAACTGCCCCAATGTCCCAAGCATTGCTGGTTGTTTCCAGCTTGCAGCGAGCCATGGATGATCCAGAAGCGGCTGCCCAAATGGGCGGGGATGGCCCGTTTGATTTGTCGCAGTTGCCACCGGGAACAGATTTGTTTGCCCTTATCGGCAACCTGCCTGCCGCCCAGCGGAACCAAATTGCGGGAACCATCAACGAGCAGTTTGCCGCTTTGGGTGAGACGATGGTGGAGCAAACGGCCGTTGTCCAGGTAAAAGCCGAGTACGAAGCGTTAGGCACGGATGTGGCTGCTCTGCAAAACAGCTACATTTTGCGGATTGGTGCCCTCATGCTGGGCATCACCCTGCTTTCGGCCGTGGCCACCATTACCGTGGGTTACCTATCTGCCAAAATTGCGGCCGGCATTGGGCGCGACCTCCGCAGCGACATCTTCCGCAAAGTCGAGAGCTTCTCTAGCGCAGAATTCGACAAATTCCCCACCGCGTCCCTCATTACCCGCTCCACCAACGACATCACCCAACTACAAACGGTGACGATGTTTATGGTGCGGCTCGTTTTTTACGCGCCGATTATGGGCATTGGCGGCACAATCCGCGCTGTTGGCAAAGGTTCCTCCATGTGGTGGACCATTGCCGTGGCCGTGATTGTGCTGGTTGGCGTCATTGCCGTCATTGTTTCCATTGCCATGCCGCGCTTCCAACTGGTACAAAAGCTCATTGACCGCATCAACCTGGTCTCTCGTGAGAATCTCTCTGGCATGATGGTGATTCGCGCCTTCAATATGCAACGTTTTGAAGAAAAACGGTTTGACAAAGCCAATGTAGACCTCACAGAAAATACGCTGTTTATTGCTCGCATTACGGCCGTTATGATGCCCGTGATGATGTTTATTTTTAACGTTTTGTCTGTGGTGATTATTTGGGTAGGGGCGCAGCAAGTGGCCGATGCCAACATGCAGGTGGGCGACGTCATGGCCTTCTTACAGTATGCCATGCAAATTGTGTTTGCCTTCCTCATGCTCTCCATGCTGTTCATCATTTTGCCCCGCGCCCAGGTTTCCGCTGAGCGCATTGCCGATGTGCTGGAGACTGACCCCATCATTACCGACCCCGCCAACCCGGTGCGGCTAAATGGCTCCTTTACAGGCTCGGTGGAGTTTCGCAACGTTACTTTCCGTTACCCTGGCGCCGATGGGGATGTTCTGCACGATATTAGTTTTGTAGCCAGGCCGGGCGAAACAACGGCGTTTATTGGCTCGACTGGCTCTGGCAAATCGACCGTGGTGAACCTCATTCCCCGCTTTTACGACGTAACGGAAGGCCAAATTTTGCTGGATGGCGTAGACATCCGCGAGGTGACGCAATTCGATTTGCGCGAAAAGATTGGCTACGTGCCGCAGAAAGGGATTTTGTTCTCTGGCACCATCGAGAGCAACCTCCGGTATGCAGATGAGTTAGCGAGTGAGGAAGATTTGCAAACGGCCGTTAACATTGCCCAGGCCACCGAATTTGTAGACAGCAAACCAGAAGGGTTCCAAACCGAAATTGCTCAGGGCGGTACCAACGTCTCCGGGGGGCAGCGGCAGCGGCTTTCCATTGCCCGCGCCCTGGTAAAAAAGCCCCCCATCTACATCTTTGACGACTCCTTCTCGGCGCTGGACTTCAAGACAGACGCAGCCCTGCGCCGCGCTCTGCGCCAAAGCACGCAAAACAGCACCATTTTGGTGGTGACGCAGCGCGTTTCCACCGTGAAAAACGCAGAGCAAATCATCGTGCTGGATCAGGGTCGGGTTGTCGGCAAAGGCACCCACGACGAGCTAATGGAAACGTGTGAAACGTACCAGGAAATTGCTCTCTCGCAATTAAGCATGGAGGAACTGTCATCATGATGCACGGAAGACGCGGCGGGCCTGTAGCCGCCATGCACAAGGGCGATACCGCTCGGAACTTTAAGAAGACAATGGGCAAGCTGGCACAATATCTGGCTGCCTACAAAATGAGAATCATTATTGTGGTCATCTTCGCGGTGGCTTCCACCATCTTCAACATTGTGGGGCCCAGAGTGTTGGGCAACGCCACCACCGCCCTGTTTGATGGCGTTTTAGCTGAGATTGCAGGAACTGGCTCGATTGATTTTGACTATATCGGCCATATTCTGCTGATAATGCTCATCCTGTACATCTTTTCTGCCGTCTTTGCCTACCTCATGGGCTGGATCATGGCGGGTGTCTCCACCAACATCTCCTACCGTTTTCGACGGGAGATTTCAGAAAAAATAAACCGGATGCCCCTCAGTTACTTTGATCGTAACACCCAGGGAGAAGTGCTGTCCCGCATCACCAATGATGTGGACACGGTCAACCAGACCCTTAGCCAAAGCCTGACGCAAATTATCACCTCGACGATTACTGTGATTGGGGTGCTGGTGATGATGTTTTCCATTAGCTGGCTGATGACTTTGGTGTCTCTGATTGTGATTCCGCTGACGCTGGTGATGGTGAGCGTGATTGTCAGCCGCTCGCAGGTTTATTTTAAGGAGCAGCAAGATTACCTGGGGCACGTCAATGGCCATGTGGAAGAGATGTTTGGCGGACACCGAGTCATGAAAGCATTTAACGGTGAGGAGCGTAGCATCGAAACGTTTGAAGGCTACAACAGCACATTGTACGGTGTTGCCTGGAAATCCCAATTTTTGTCTGGCCTCATGATGCCCATTATGAGCTTTATTGGCAATTTGGGCTACGTGGCCGTGGTTGTGGTAGGCGGTTACCTGACGGTGCGCCAAACCATCACGGTGGGCGATATTCAGGCGTTTATTCAATATGTTCGGTCGTTCAATCAGCCGTTAATGCAGTTGGCCAATATCTCTAATGTGCTGCAGCAAACGGCCGCTGCTGCCGAGCGCGTCTTTGAATTTCTGGAAGAGTCGGAAGAAGTGCAAGAAACTGAGAACCCGGTAGAACTGGATGCTGTTGCCGGGCGTGTGGAATTCCGCGACGTGCGCTTTGGCTACAACCCAGAGGAGCCGGTGATTCACAATTTGTCTGCCGTGGCTCAGCCGGGGCAAAAGGTGGCTATCGTTGGCCCAACGGGGGCTGGCAAGACGACCATCGTGAAGCTGCTGATGCGTTTTTATGACGTTGACGATGGCGCGATTTTGGTAGATGGGCAGGACATTCGTGATTTCCGACGGCAGGATTTGCGGCAATGGTTTGGCATGGTGCTGCAAGACACTTGGCTGTACAACGATACAATTATGGAGAATATTCGATACGGCCGTCCCGAGGCCACCGATGCCGAAGTTGAAGCTGCTGCCCAAGCTGCCCACGTCGATCACTTTGTCCACACCCTGCCAGACGGGTATGAGATGGTGATCAACGAGGAAACGACCAATATTTCCCAAGGGCAAATGCAGCTGCTCACCATTGCCCGTGCTGTGCTGGCCGACCCCAGAATTCTGATTTTGGATGAAGCCACCAGCTCAGTGGACACGCGCACGGAGGTGCTTATCCAAAAGGCGATGGATCGGCTGATGATGAACCGCACTAGCTTTATCATTGCCCACCGGCTCTCCACCATTCGCAATGCAGACCTCATTTTGGTGATGCGCGACGGTGACATTGTGGAGCAGGGCACGCACGAAGCGTTGCTGGAGCGGGGCGAATTCTACGCAGAGTTATACAATAGCCAGTTTGAACGTCCCGAAGAAGCAGATGAGGAATTTGGTAAAACGGCCGCCCCGATGCCTGCGGATTAACGTGATGCCTACGGTAGGGGCACACCCCCGTGTGTGGGGTAGACACGGGGATCTACCCCTACAGATATTGATTGGTAATAATTGCCCACCAGTTAAATGGCTGGTGGGCTTTTTTGTGTCTGGCGAGCGAATGTTTACAATGGGGGCATGAAAAATTTCGCCAAATTTGGATGGTTGGTTCTTTTTTTGCTGCTGGCTGTACTGATTGGCGGATTGGTAGGGCAAACGACCGTTTCCGCCGGAACCGATCAGTCACTCTATTTACCCCTCGTCATTTACCAAACAGATGATCCAGTGGCGTTTGGCCCCGTTCACAGCGGCGAGGGAACCTACTACTTTGCCACCGGGGCAGGTAACTGCAGCTTTGAGCCTTCGCCAGAAAACTTAATGGTGGCTGCACTCAATACACCGTTAAATAAGAAGTATTAAGCTTTCTTGAATTTAGAATTTGCCTCATTAACAACCGAATAACGAGCATTTAGCTTTTTGCGGCAATCTTTGATGGAAAACTGCCAATTAATTTTGATGCGTTTTTGCGTTCGCTCAGTGATCAATGCCATCACTTCCGATTCTAGTTTCTCAATGGTCGGAATCCGACGATTAAGACAAAGACGCGTCAGTGCTGAAAACTCAATTTCAATCATGTTTAGCCAACTGGCCGATTTCGGCGTGAAATTGAATTCAAATCGTTGCGCTAAAGCAAACGCCTTGTCTGCAGGCAAGTTTTCGTAAAAAGCACTCTCATCATGTGTGTTCAGATTGTCCAAGACCAGACGAATCTTGATCGCATCTGGATAAGCGGCTGCTAAGGCTTGGCAAAACAGGGTGAACTCCTTTTTGGTACGCTGGCGATGCACTTGCGCCAAGCGGTTGCCAGTCAATGGTTCAATGGCAGCTAAGAGCGCACAGGAACCATTTTTTTCGTAGGCATAATGTTCTTTACGCACCTTGCCATTCTGCATAGCAATGGGTTGCATCACATCATCAATGAGAAAACAGGGTCGTTCATCAAAGCAGACAACCGGGTAAAGCGGATTGTAAGGCAAGGCATAAAGCCAAAGAATGCGCTCCATTTTGGCAATAAACCGACTGGTTATCTTGCCAATTACCCAATATCGTTTCAGGTGCGGTTTGAGTTCGTTTTTTTGAGAATGAGTCGCACTTCCCCATAGGAAATGGTCTCGACTAATTCCAACTCGATGGCTTTGTCAGCTAATAGCCGCAATGACCATTTCTCCTATCCTGCTGGCGGGTCAGAGCAAGCCAATGCTGTGATCTTGGCTCGTTGCAGTCCGTCAATGACGGTTGGGCGGCCTGGCCTTGGTTTGTCGGTTAAGACAGCCAACCCTGAATCCTGATATTTTTTGGCCCAGGTTGATACGGTTTGGATAACGACACCAACGATGGCTGCAACTTCTGTAAAGGTTCGACCTCGATCTAATTCGATGAGGGCGGTTGCTCGTTTAAAGGTTTTGGCGGGTAAACTGCCTTTCTTGATCAAGTTTTGCAAATAAGCTCGATCTGCTTCACTGAGGGTAACATGTTCTTTTTTCATCCTTCCAGCTTATCGAACTATTTGCTCATCAACAAGATTTTTAGTTCTTTTATTTAACGATGTACTCAACAGCGTGGATTATGCCGATTCGGCGCTTTGCGGGGCGTACATTCAGGTAACGGGACCGCAGGGGAGCGTGATGGTGCGAATTGTGGATCAGTGCCCTGGCTGTGCTGAGGGGGATGTGGATTTGAGCCAGGAGGCGTTTGCGGAGATTGCGGAGTTGTCAGCGGGGCGGGTGGACATCACCTGGCAGCTAGTCAGTCCCGTTCTAGATGGCCCAATTGTGTACCACTTTAAGGATGGCAGCAATCAGTGGTGGACGGCCGTACAAATTCGCAATCATCGCAACCCCATCGCCAAAGTGGAATATTGGAATGGCAGTAGCTATGTAGACGTACTGCGACTTTCTTACAATTACTTTGTGGAAGCGGGCGGCATGGGGCCAGGCCCATACAATTTCCGCGTCACGGACACGCTGGGCAATGTGTTAGAGGACGTCAACATTCCCCACGTTGAAGATGGCGATGTGAATGGCAGCGGGCAATTCCCTGTGCCTCAGGGACGAATCGATAGGTAGGGGTAGACCCCCGTGTCTACCCCTGAAGCAGGGCACACACGGGGGTGTGCCCCTACATGATTTTATTTGCCAAAATATCCTCGATGCGTCGTTTGATGTGGCCGCGCACGTTTTTGATGTGGCCGAGTTCGCCCCGTGCGGCCACAGCTTCGATGGGCTCTTTCAGGTTTTGGATGTTTTGCGCCGCCCAAAACAGCTTCTCCCAGCTTTGTCCCAACATTTGCCGCTCATATGAGACATTCAGCATTCGTTCGGCAATTTTGTAGTTGGTTTTGCGCCAGTCGTTGGGGATGTAGCGCTTGATGCGATGGGGCAAGTCGTGCTTTTGGCTGAGTGCCAGCAGCTTTTCGTGCTGGTTGATGATGTAATCGCCCGTTGGTACGTAACGGCCGTCATAACTTTCGGCGTTTGGGGTAAATTGGTAAAGCTCGGCATACTGTTGGTAGACATCTGGTTTCGCTTCGCGCAGGTGGCGCAAAAACCAGTCAGCCTGCCGGTTGCGCAGGGTCATCGCTCCGCCAAACATCAGGTAGTCGGTGTTGGTTTCTTTTACGGCCGTAAACAAATCTGCCACCTCTTTTGGATCATCACCCAAAAATGGCACTAGCGGAATCAATAACGCACCAGTTTGCACATGGGGCGCATTGGCCTTGATCTGGCGCAGCACATCCAGCCGCTTGGCGGGGGCAGGGGCAAATTTGTCTAAAAATATAGATTTATCCGGGTCGATGGTGGTGATGGTGACGGAGACGGTGCACCAGGTTTGTTGGGCAATCTCTTCCAGCAAGGGCAAATCGCGCAGCACCAGGGTCGATTTGGTGAAGATGTGAACGGGGTATTGGTGTCTGGCCAGCACTTGCAAAATAGAGCGTGTGTTTTCATACTTCTTTTCGGCGGGCTGGTAGCTGTCGGTGACGCCACCCATGCCCACTACATCGGGCAAAAAGGTGCGGGCGCGGGTAAGCCGTTGATCCAGCACCTCGCCGACGTTGGTTTTAATCACAATCTCGTTCTCGAAATCTTCCGGCATGTGGTAATGGTCGCTGCGGGCGTCGCAGTAGATGCAGCCAAATTGGCAGCCATTGTAGGGGTTGATGGAGTAGCGCGTCCAAAACCAGTGGTCGATGATTTTGTTCTTGTTGATGATCGATTTGTACTGCTTTTCAATAAACCTGGGCATACTCAGGAGTGTAACGCAAAGTCTAGCAGTTGGGAAAGTGGGCAGGTGGCCAGGCCAATAACGTGATCGCCACCGCCATAATAAACGTAAACCGTGCCATTTACTACCGGATTGGCGCAGGAAAAGACGACGTTGGGTACATCGCCGCGAATTTCCCATAGTTCTTGTGGCTCAAATACGGCCGTTTTTGGCCGGGCAATCATCTGTGTTGGATCATCTAAATCAGCCAGGCAGATGCCAAATTTATAGATATGATCGTCGTTGTAGCCGTGGTTGAGCAGCAGCCAGCCGTGTTCCGTTTCGATGGGGACGCCGTTGCTGCCCACGCTTTTGCTGTCCCATGCCGTTGGGTCATCCTGGCGCGGCTCGTACATCTTTTGCATGTCGGCTTCCGCCCAGGTGCGTAAATCATCGGAGTAGGCAATCCAGACGTTTGGCCAGCGGCGGTGCAGGGCAGCGTAACGGCCGTTAATCTTCCGCGGAAACAGCACATGATCTTTGTTGTCCTCCCCCACCACAATTGACCCGATCCGCTCCCAGGTGATTAAATTGTCGCTAACGGCAATCATCGGCAAAATGCCGCCGCCGTCGTGGGTGGGTTCGCCTTCACCAAGAAAGTCGCGGCCGTATGCAGTGTAGGTCATGTAGAAACGGCCGTCCAACTCAACAACCCTGGGGTCTTCCACTCCGCGTGAATCGGTGCCATCCATTGGCTCCAGCACCGGCTGCCGCAGCCGGTGCCACTGGATACCGTCTTTGCTCACGGCGTAGCCGATGCGGCTTACCCAATCCAGCCCCTGCGCCCGGTACCACATATGCCACAGGCCGTTGTGAAAAATTACTGCCGGATTAAAGACATTGGTGCTTTCCCAGGGCGAACTGGGGTCTGGCAGCAGAATGGGGTTGGCTGGATGTCGTTGCAGCTTCATGCAGATTTTTTCTTTTGCAGCGTCAAAGAATCTTGAACGGTCGTCAGCCCCAGCAGCATAATCCAGCCAATCAAACCAATGGTGAGCGGGAACACAATCTGCAAACTGGCACCGACAACAGTAATCGAGAGGAGTGTGACGAGAACGGCCGTTCCCGGCTGTTTCAGCAGGAAACGGGCGGCGTTGCTGTAGGTAAGGTAGACGCCTTTCTCCTCCTGGTTGAGCCAAAACGGCCAGTAAAACAGGTTTAGCAGCAGCCAGAAAAAGGTGAGCATTCCCCAAAAGGCGCGCAGGGCAATCCAGCCCAGCCCGTCGAAAGATTGGTAGGCGATGAAGTTTACGGCCGTTACCCCCGCAAACAGCAGATTGGGCAGTGCCCACTTCCAGGCCGGGAAGAACAGTTGGCGCACCAGCGGCAACAAATCCTGCAAATCCCACGGATCGCCATCCACCATTTTTTTACAGACGGCAAAGAAAACGGCCGTGGCGGGCGGTGCCGTTACCAACGGCAGCAAAAGCAGCACCCAGACCAGATTCAGGAACAAAATCCCAATCCACTCTCGCCACCACAACTTTAACGCCCGCCAAACAACCATGTCTAAAACCATCTGTTAGCCACAGAGAGTACCGAGATTTTAGAGGATTTTTCTCTTTTTCTTCTGTGAACTCTGTGGCAAAACAATTTTTATCCTTTTACGCCAGCGTAGCTCACGCCTTCAATATAGTAGCGGCTAAAGGCGGCAAACAGAATGAGTACCGGGACAGCATTCACCATTGCTCCTACCAGAACCAGGTTCCAATCTTGCTTAAACTGTTGCTGGAAAGTCTGCAAGCCCACATTTAGCACCCACATATCGTTAGTGCGCATATAAAGCAGCGGCCCCAGGTAATCATTCCACATCCCTTGGAAATTTAGAATGAACACCGTGAGCAGCGCAGGACGCGCCAGCGGCAAAATCAGGTCACGGTACATCTGGAAATAAGATGCCCCATCAATTTTGGCCGCTTCCTCCAAATCCTTGGGCACTGCCTTCAAAAACTGTACCAGCATGAAGATAGAACCGGGCACGATCAAACCAGGGAAGACCAAGCTGTACCACGTATTGACCCAGCCCAAGCGAGAGATGAGCACATAAGATGGCACCAGCGTAATGGCTCCCGGAATGGTCATCGAGAGCAAAATAAAGCCAAAGATCGCATTCTTGCCAGGGAAGTTAAGCCGTGCCAGGGCATACGCCGCCATCGAACTGAAAAAGATTTGCAAACAGGCACGCACAACGGAAAGCAAAGCGGTGTTAAATAACCACCGAATGTAGGTACCTGCACCAGCCAATTCAGCCAGAAAGGCAAACAGATAGGTCACTACGGCCGCTATGCCCAGGCTTCCGACTAATGAAAGCACCACTCGCCGCCAATCTGGTGTAGACATGCCAATGACCCCCAGGGCAATGAGCGACAGAACGGTAAATCCAATTGCGGCCGAAGGAGCTAAACCAACCGGAACGCGCGTTTCGGCCAATGCACCTTGTAGATAAAAGTAGATCGCGCCACCGCTTGCCAAAATCAAGATAACAGCAAGGGATGGGCCAATGCGCTGCCAAATGTTTTTTTCACCGGCAATGTTGCTGGCTAGCCCGGTGGCCAGGAACGTAAGCATAAAGGCAAACGATCCCATTGTAAGCCCGATTGAGGTGACACCCTCTTGGCGAACCGTGCCGCCTAAATCTGTGGCAAAGAGTGCTGGCCAATTTTCAACCAGCCACTCTTGCGGGAAGAAAGTAGGCGGAAAGGCGATAATCTCCACATTGGTTTTGAACGTGCCCAAAAAGGCCAAAATGAAGGGCAAGAATACCAGCAGGGCAACGGCCGTTAAAATAACATACCGTAAACCAGTGATAATATGCCCCGGCACAGGACTCTTTTTGGGACTGTTTTGCTGCACAGCCGAGCTGTTGTTAGGTGTTGCTGCAACCGTCATCACAAGCCTCCTTTAATATTGCTCCGTGCCGCCTTCAATGTAGCGTCTTTGCACAAACGTAAATGTCAAAATAATGATTGCTAGCACAATTGCCCGTGATGATGCGTACCCCATACGAGGCGGGCCGCTAATGCCCAACGCCTCAGTGTAAATGAAATAGACAGGCGTCAGCGTTGTGTCTAGGGGACCACCAGCCGTGAGGATGGCTACCTGATCAAAGATTTGCCAGGTGCCAATGGTGCCCAGCACCACGACCAGCAGAAGCACAGGTCGCAGCATCGGTACCGTCACGCGGAAAAATTGCTGTCGCTTGTTGGCACCATCAATGGAAGCGGCTTCATAAAGTGAAGCTGGAATATCCTGCAAAGCTGCCAGGAACATGATCATGAAGGTGGGAACTGTGGTGAAGATGTTTTGCGCCATGATCGCCATCCAGGTAATGCTGGGGCCACGCAAATACCATTGCGAGGATGGAATACTTACCCGCCCGGCGGTGATGCCTTCCACAATGAGCTGGAACAAGCCGCGCGGATCATTGAGCCAATTGATTGCTTCCCACTCTGCGCCAAACAGTTCCCAAATCTTGCTGATGCCGTAATTCAAATAGCCCGTTTTGAGATACAGCCACCAGAAGATGAAGCTGATGACGACGGCCGAAGTGACGCTAGGTGCATAAAACAGGGTGCGATAAAACTGTTTGGCTCGGATAGGTGCATTCAAAACCACTGCCAACAGCAGCGCCAGCACCGTTTGCACCGTTACCACAATGATGACGTAGTACAGTACATTCACCAGCGAACGGCCGAATTTTGCGTCACCGAGCAATGTCTTAAAATGATCAAAATTGTTCCATTCCGGCGTTGTGAAAAGGTTGTAATTTGTCAAACTGATGTAAAAGGCAAACGCAACTACACCAATTGTGAACACCAGAGTCACAATCAGATACGGTGCCAAAAACATATAAGCGGCAATCGTTTCATTTCTTGCCGCCCTATTGCGCCAAAAACCAAGACGCTGACTATTTGCCGTCATCCCCAATCTCCTTTCCCTAAGCAAAACTATCACGGCAAAGAAAGGTGACAGTCACTTGCCTATGGAGGTCACAAACAGTCCCATTTAAGTGACTGTCACCTCTCTAACATTGCAAATAAAAAACCTTCTTGTATAGTGTGGAAGGCTGGTCGCATCATCTTTGCGGGAGGGTGCGACCAGCACTTGTGTAAGAGTAGCTCCTGTATTGGCCCGGCGGCTGCCAAACCAATACATGGGGCTGCTCTCATCCTAGGAGGACACCGTTACTGTACTTCGTCCAGGAAACCCTGGATTTCCTCATTCGCCTGTTCAAATGCTTCATCAACCGTTTGGTCACCTAAATAGACGCGCTCCAAAGCCTGGGCAATGGCATCATTCACCTTGCCCGTGTTTGGCCCCCAGTAAGCTACGCGAGTCAGTTCAAAGGTGCCAGCACGAGCGATGGCGGCATCATTTTCATCAACCACATCATCTAGCTGCTCTGGATGGGTGGAGTAAGCAAAGCCAGTTTGCACAATTTCACCCTGGTTTTCTACACCCGTTACGTAGATGGTGAAGGCGGCAGATGCTTGTGGATATTGCGTAGCTGCATTGACGCCAATGCCATTGGTAAAGATAATGCCAGCTTTACCGGCCGGGCCAGTGGGCAGTTCTTGGGCTACCCAGTTCACATCGGGGAACTCATTGCGCATGTAGTTGACCATCCAGCCACCTTCATACGTCATGGCAGCCAGTTCCTTACCAATAGCTTCGCCACACCAGCCTGCGCCCACATCTGCGGCCGTTACCAGGCTGCCGTCAGCATACATATCGGTCACGAACGTGGCAGCTTCTTTCACGGCATCGCTGTTGGCTTGGGCAGAAGCGTAATCATCGCTGGCGTAAGCACCACCGTTGCCAAACGCCCACGGAGCAAAGCGTGCCCAATCTGCATTTTGGCAAAAGCCAGCGTACTCGCCCGTAGCGGCAATGGCTTCGGCGGCGGCTTTCAGGTCATCCCACGTCCAGTCGGCAGTGGGTTCATCAATGCCCGCAGCGGCAAACGCTTCTGGTAGGTAAACGAGACCGAGCGTGCCCCAATCTTTGGGCAGCGCGTAGGTGCTGCCGTCCAGCGTAAAGATAGAGAGCAGGGCGGGAATAAACGAGCCGCGTCCGGTACCTGCTGCGGCCATCGCATCATCTAGTGCCAGCAGTTGGCCGGTGGGGCCGAAGGCAGTCATGAGCTGGTCATCTACGTAGAAGACGTCTGGCGCGGTGCCGCCAGCCATGGAGGCTTTCAGGCTGGTTTGGAAGTCGGCGGGGATGGGTTGGTAATCAACAGTCACAGCCGGGCAAACCTCAGCGAAGCGGTCGATGGAGTCACGGTAAATCGTCTGTTCAGCTTCATCACCCCAACCGGAGAAGATGATGGTTGCGCCATCCTCAACTTCCATGAAGCAGCCTGCGCTTTCTTCTACTTCGATGGCTCCGCCTGCAGCATCTGCACCTTCGCCAGTGAGTACGGCCGTTGCTTCTTCATTGGCCTGGGCAAACGCTTCTTCTACGGATTGATCGCCTAGATAGACACGTTCCAAAGCCTGAGAGACAGCGTCATTCACTTTACCGGTGTTCGGACCCCAGTAAGCGACGCGGGTCAGATCAAACGTTCCGGCGCGGGCAATGGCGGCGTCGTTTTCGTCTACAATGTCGTCAAGCTGGTCTGGGTGGGTGGAGTAGGCAAAGCCCGTTTCCACAATGGCACCCTGATTATCGCGGCCGGTTACATAGATAGCGAAGGCTGCCGAGGCGTTGGGGTATTGGGTAGCTGCATTGACGCCAATGCCGTTGGTGAAGATGATGCCTGCTTTGCCAGCGGAGCCGGCGGGCAGTTCTTGGGCTGTCCAGGTCACTTCGGGGAACTCGTTGCGCATGTAGTTGACCATCCAGCCACCTTCGTAGGTCATAGCGGCCAGCTCTTTACCGATGGCTTCACCACACCAGCCTGCGCCTACGTCTGCGGCCGTTACCAGGCTGCCGTCGGCGTACATGCCAGTGACAAATTCAGCCGCTTCAATAACCTCTGGCGTGTTGAGGGTGCCAGCAGTCAGATCGGCATTGGCGTAAGCACCACCGTTGCCAAATGCCCAGGGGGCAAAGCGTGCCCAATCTGCATTTTGGCAAAAGCCAGCGTAGTTGCCCGTGGCCTGAATGGCTTCGGCCGCGGCTTTGAGATCGTCCCAAGTCCAGTCGGCCGTTGGTTCGTCGACGCCCGCGTCAGCAAAGGCTTCTGGCAAGTAAACCAGACCGAGCGTGCCCCAATCTTTGGGCAGCGCGTAGGTGACGCCGTTTTGGGTGAAGATGGAGAGCAGGGCGGGGATGAAGTCGTCCCGGCTGGTGCCTGCGTCTGCCATAAAATCATCCAGCGGCAGCAGTTGGCCCGTAGGGCCAAAGGCAGTCATGAGCTGGTCATCGACGTAGAAAACGTCTGGAGCCGTGCCGCCAGCCATGGAGGCTTTCAGGCTGGTTTGGAAGTCGGCAGGGATGGGTTGGTAATCGACGGTGACGGCCGGGCAAACTTCGTTGAAGCGGGCGATGGAATCACGGTAGATTTCCTGCTCGGCTTCATCGCCCCAGCCGGAAAAAATAATGGATGCGCCTTCTTCCACATCCATGAAGCAGTCAGCACCCGCATCGGCGGTGCTGTCACCGCTGTCTGTGCTATCCGTGCTTGTGCTGGCGTCATTTTCGTTGGCTGTGTCGGTTTCTTCGCCACCACCACAGGCAACCGCCAATAAGGCTAAGAGCAGCAGCCAGCCAAATAATGTTAGGTGTCGTTTTGACATGGTTTTCTCCTCTCTTTGAGTGGATTTAGGGCCGTTTCGATGGAAACGGCCGTCAATAAAAAAGTTGCTTACTGATAAAAGAACTACTTCTCCGCTTCTGCATCACCTCCTTGCGTAATCTCAACCGTTTGTTTTTGTCCCTTATGAAAATAGTTAAAAGCGATCCGCCGCCAATGGGAGGGCAGACGCGGGTTTAGCGTGTGTCCCTCTTCTGTGAGGCGGAAACCTGCAAAACCAAAGATTACGGCTTGCCACAGCCCTCCAGCCGAGGCGGCGTGAATGCCATCGCCGGCATTGCCGCGCACGTTAAGCAAATCGGCGCGGGCGGCGCGCATAAAATGTTCGTAGCCCAAAGCAGGCTGATTCATCAGGCAGGCGGCCCAGGCGTGCATGGAGGGGCCAAGTGACGAACCGTACACATGGTCGGTGATTGGCTCGTAATAATCCCAGTTGGCCTGGCGCGTTTTGGCGTCGAAGGCGTTGGGGAACAGGCAGAAGAGGGCAATGACATCGGCCTGCTTGAGTACCTGATGCTCGTTGGCTCCCTCGATGCCCAAGAGCACCTGCATGGACTCTTCCGCGTTGCCGTAGACATTCCAATCTACCTTTTTGCGCTCAAAGAAGCCTTCATATTGCTCGATGAGACCGCTCTCTTCATCGTGTAAGAAGATGATGTTGTCGATGATGTCCTGCCAATGTGTCAGCCGTTCGTCAGATAAATCGAGACGCTCTTTAAGTGCCTCGGCTTGTTGTGGAGCATGTTGTTCCAGCCAGGCCAGGGTTTCCTGGGCAGTTTGCAGGTGCCAGCGCAGGATGAAGTTGGTGAAGGCGTTGTTGTCTACGTGGTCGTGGTATTCGTCCGGGCCAATCACGTCGCGGACGGCGTAACGGCCGTCTTCATATTCGGCGCGATCACCCCAGAAAACGGCCGTTTCCAGCACAATCAGAGCCGCCACATCCCGCCAAAAATCATCATCCCCCGTCACCTGCCAATATTGCTTCAGAGCATAGGCTACATCAGCCGAAATGTGAATTTGAATATCCCCCGTCCAGATGCGCACCAACTGGGTGGGGTCGGAGAAGTGGGGCACCCAGGTTGGCGTTACTTCATCCCCTGTCTCGGCCGATTCCCAAGCGAACTGCGCCCCGCCGTAGCCATTTTTGGCGGCCTTGCGCCGCGCGCCGGGCAGCGTGTGGTGCCGGTACATGAGCATATTTTTGGCCAATTCAGGTTGGGTATAAGTAAAAAATGGCAGGACAAAGATTTCGTTGTCCCAAAAAACGTGGCCGCTGTAGCCGAAACCGCTGAGGGTTTTGGCACTGATGCTCACCGTTTCGTCGTGGGTGGGGGCAGCGATGCGCAGTTGGAACAGGGCGTGGCGTAGGGCAATTTGGACTTCGTCGTCGCCTTCGATGATAACGTTGCTGTCTTGCCAAAACGCATCCCAGACGGCGCGATTTTGCTGTAGGAGATGGTTGAAGTTGTGAACGGCCGTTTCTGCCAGACGATTTTTTGCTTCAGCCAGCGGTTCATCTACTTCACGCGAACTGTAAATAGCAATCAATTTCTCAAAAGTAGTTGATTCACCTGCTGGCAAAGAAAAAGTTGTTTCTAAGCCAGGGCTGATGGGACAGTCGCAGGGTTGTGCCACGGCCGTTTCTGAATTGAGCCGCATACTCATAGCCAACTGCTTTTGGGTATGACGGGTTTGCAGCAGCAGGCTGGCTTGCTGACTGTCGCTTTCTTCTTGCAGCGCGTGCCAATGTAAGTTGCCCTGATTTTCCACGTGGCCGTCCAGTCGGGCGCGGATGCGGCCGTTGATGTTGTTTTTTAAGGCGGCAATGTGGAGTTGAACAGCTAAATCGTGCTGGTTGGCTAGATTGGCAAAGCGAGACCAGCGTAGCTCAACGGCCGTTTCCCCATCAATCTCCCACACCAGTCGCCGGTTCAGCGTGCCGTCGCGCAAATCGAGCCAGCGAGCATAATCAGTGATGCCAGGTTGCGTCATGTCGAAGCGACGGCCGTTTACCCAAATCTCTAGCGAAGTCCAGTCTGGAGCATTGGCTAGGCTGGTGAAGACAACCGGGGCGTCGTCGTACAGGCCGTGCACAAAGGTGGCCTGTCGGTCGCCGGGAAAACGCTCTTCCAGCGTGCCGCGCGTGCCCAGGTAGCCGTTGCCAATGGTGAAAATGGTTTCGCGGTGGTGCTGTTTGGCTGGATTAAACTGCGGCTCGACCACGCGCCAAGTGGTGGCACGGAGCAAATCGGCCAGCGAAATGCCGTCCAGATTGGGCAACACCACTTCGGCTTCACCCACTCGCTCGGCTGGCCCGATGCCAACAGCTACCATCCCGGCGGCGTGGGCAGCATCAATCCCGGCGGCGGCATCTTCCACCACAATGCAGTGGGCGGGCGGCACACCCAGTTCGCGGGCGGTGTGTAAAAAGAGATCGGGATGGGGCTTTTGGCGCACCACGCTGCCACCGTGTGCCAGCGCATCTAACCGGTCGGCAAGGCAAAGCTGTTTGACCACCTGCGGCGAATTTTTGCTGGCCGAGGCCACGGCAACCTTTAGCCCGGCTTCTTTAAATTCGGCCAGCAGGCTGGTTACTCCCGGCAGCAAATCTTTGGCCGAAACTTGCTCAATCAATGCTTGGTAATGGCTATTTTTGCGAGCCATTAGCTTTTCGGCTTCGGCGTCGGTGACGGAACGGCCGTCCAGCCCCAAAATAAAATCCAACGAGCCGCGCCGGGGAATGCCGCGCAGCTGCTCGTTATCTTCTCTGGTAAAAAAGATGCCCAACTCATCAGCTAGCTGCTTCCAGGCAAGAAAATGATATTCGGCCGTGTCGGTTAATACGCCATCAAGATCAAAGATAATTGCTTCCGGGAATATCATCTGGTTTAAGCCTCGCTCGATTTGCGGATGATGAGTTTGGGTTTTAATAAAGTCTGTTTTTCAGAAATTGATTCGCTGTTAATTTGTTGGAGGAGTTTTTCGATGACCAAATCACCCGCTTCGCGGATGGGCTGCTGCACGGTGGTAAGGGGCGGGAATAAAAATTCGCTCATTGGCAGATTGTCGTAGCCCGTAATGGCAAAATTAGCACCTACTTGCAACCCTTGAGCCAGCGCAGCGTTCATAGCCCCGATCGCAATTTGATCGCTCACACAGGCAACAGCCGTTGGCCGGTCGGCTTCTGGCAATGTCAGGAGTTGGCTCAACAGTTGGTAACCCACCTGCACCCTGTTTTCGCCACGCACAATCCAATCGGAATGAACCGGTAACCCAGCCTGCGTCATTTGCTTGAAGTAGCCATTTTCCCGCTCTTCACCGGCGCGAGAGCCTTCTGGCCAGGTAATTAGACCAATCTTGGTGTGGCCTTGCTGCTGTAGATGAGCCGTTACTTGCTCCATGCCGTTACTGCCGTCCACATCGACCCAACAAAAATCCCAATCGTCGTTAGCACGGCCAAAGCAGGCAAAGGGGATGTTCGCTTCCATAAGAAAGTTGATGCGGGGGTCGTTGTCGTTGGTGTCAGCCAAAATGAACCCTTCCACCTGACGACGGGCGTAAAGTTCTCGATAAATGGCAATCGTTTTTTCAATATTTTCTTCGATCAGGAAGGTGAGTAGGTGGAAATCGTTTTGTTCGGCGCGCTGCACGGCACTGTACAAAAAATGATTTAGTACGGGGTGGGGGCTATCGTCGCCGCCTTGCAGCCAGCCATAGCCAATCAAGTTGGAAGATTGGGTGCGCAAGTTGCGGGCGGCCGTGTTGGGTCGGTAGCCGAGTTTGGTAACGGCCGTTTCGATCCGAACTTGGGTGTCTGGGGTCACCTTAATTTGGCCGCGCAGCACCTTCGAGACGGTTTGGTAACTAACGCCAGCTTCTTTGGCAACATCTTTTAGGGTTACTTTTGTATTCATTTCTTCCTCCGATGCGAACGTTCGCGCGAACGTTCGCTTAAATGTTACTATACACCCTGTCCAACTGTCAAGATCAATTTTGTGCAAAAATGAACTTTGCTAAAATAAAAGCATGAACGATTCAACAAATGCTCCCCTTGTTGTGGCCTTTGTGGCTGATTTAATGTTTACTACCCGCATTCAGGCGGTGATTGCTCATCTCGGTTGGCGCGTTGAGTGGATAGAAACGGCCGTTTCTGTCGGCCCCGTGCATTCGCCACCTCAACATGAACGCCCTGGCGAATCATTGCACGGCACTGAGGGCAAGCTGTTTGAGCAAATTACCAGTTGGCAGCCCGCACTGCTGTTGTTTGACCTCACCAATCAGCAAATCCCCTGGCGTCGCTGGCTGCCTATCCTGAAATCATCACCAGCGACGCGTCGCTTGCCCATTTTGGCATTTGGGCTGCATGAAGACGCAGCAACGATGCAAGATGCCAAGAAGTTGGGTGCCAACTGGGTGATGGGGCGTTCTCGCTTTACCTCAGCGATGCCCAAGCTACTGCAACGGTATGCTCGCATTCCCGACCATGATGCCTTGGCAGCTAGCTGTGCAGAGCCGTTGGCCGAGTTAGCCAGAGAGGGGATTGCCCTTTTTAACCAGGGTGAATATTACAAATGCCACGATGCGTTGGAAGAGGCATGGAAACAAGATAAAAGCCCAGCACGAGAACTGTATCGCGGCATTTTGCAGGTCGGTATTGCCTATTATCAAATTCAGCGGGGTAATTATCGGGGAGCCGTGAAGATGTTGCTGCGACTGCGGCAGTGGCTCGAGCCGCTGCCGCCCGTTTGCCGTGGGGTCAACATTGCCAAGCTACGCCGAAATGCGGCCGAGGTACAGACAATCATTACGGAGTTGGGGCCGGAGCGAATTGGGGAATTTGATACGGCCATTATCCAATCCATTGAATACGTAGACTGATCAAAGCGTGCCGCTTTTTCCAGCATGAAGGGCAGGTCTGCTTCAGCCGGCACTACAAACGGTTGGGCTTGTGGCAACCCAGCCTCTGCACAGGTGGCATGAAAACCGCGTAGGCGCTCCACAAAGCTAGGCGTAATCTCAGGATTTTGCGTGTAGCCAGCGAGTACCCCCAAGGCACTGGATGAGGCCGCCATGATTGATGGGGCGGGGCAACTCCAATAAGTTTGCGATGGGGCTGTTTGAACGGCCGTTCGCCACCACGTCGGTTGATTTTGTCGGCTGCCCAGACCATCGTGTGCTGGCCGCGCAGGCGGTGCAGCAATCGGCCGTTTTGCTCAAAAATGACGAAGATCTGTCGCCGCTACCTCCTCGTACCGGATTGAAGGAGCGTTGCAGGCTGACGGTAAGGGCGAGTCCATAGGATACTAGCCCGACGCTTCTTCATCAGGTTTTTCTTTCACCGTTGGTTGAATCTCGATGCCCGATTCGCTGGCGCATCTCTCAAACCAATCCATTGTTTGGCGTACGTTGATGATGCCTGCGCCCAGCGCGGTGTCATTATTGGCGGCGGGCATTGCACCACATTCAATAATTTTTCGCACTTGCGTGGGCGTGAGTTGCCAATTCCCTTTTTGCAACACGAGTGCAGCCAGGCCAGCAACCATCGGCGCGGCAAAAGATGAGCCGTGCCAGTAAATATAATTGGAGGCACCGTCACCATTTTTAAAGGCAACGGGCTGCAACACAGGGCCAATGACACCGGTAGAGCAATCTTCGTCGTTACATTCGCTCAACGTAGGTTGGCATTTTTCCACAATGCGGTGGCGCTGGCGCAAATTTGCAGAAAATAGCCGGAAACCATTCTGCAATATGGGCCAGAAGCCTTGCTTTACCACCGTCCCACCATCCCCACCAGGAGCTGCAATATCACCCTGGTTCGAGAAGCAAGAACGGCGATTTTCCTGGTTGCTTGCGGCGACGCCAATAACCGAGGGCCAGTATGCGGGCAAGTTTGCCGCTTCGGGCTGGGATGATTCTGCTGAATCGTTGCCAGACGCGGCTACTACGGTGACATTCAGGCAATTTGCCAGCTGCATCATCAGTTGCAGCATCTCCACCTGTTTGGGTAGTTGAACACCAACCCAATCTGGTGGAATGCGGATGCCCAGGCTGAGATTGATAACCGTGGCCATTTTTTCCTCTGGCATCTCATCATTGAGATCGGCCGTTTCAACAAGAAAGTTGAACAGTTCGCGCAGCAGCAAAAACAGGTCGCCCCGATTGTCTGGCCCCAGCACGCGGCAAAGCCGGATGTTTGCCTCTGGAGCAATGGCGTTTACCATGCCGGCAACAAACAAACCGTGGTCCCGTACGTCCAATTTTTTATCGTCTGGAATGGCTGATTGCAGCTCGGCCGACCCATTGGGATGCACCAGCTGTAATCTTAACGCCTGAGTTGGTGCTAGTTCTGGAACATTAATGGTTTGCGCTTGATTGGCCGGTACGGCCGTATCTGGGTAGGGCGATGTATCAAAGATGCCAACGCTTACTTTTTGCCCGGTCATGCCAGAACGGCCGTCCAGTTCAATGGTTTTGAAGGCCCACTGAGAAGCAAAAAAGCCAGGCAAAGCGGCTGTCATCGCCCCATTGGTAGAACTGCCGCCAACATCCCAGGGCGAGCCACCAACATCCCAAGGCGAGCCACCAACATCCCATGGTGAGCCGCCAACATCCCAAGGCGAGCCACCAACGTCCCAGGGTGAGCCACCAACATCCCAAGGTGAACCACCAACGTCCCAGGGCGAGCCTGTGAGCCAGTTTGGTTCCACGCGAATTTGATTGCCCGCACCTGCCAATTGCTGCAAAAGCCGGATGGCACGGGTAACATCCGGGCGACTGCCACCCAGGCGATACAAAACAATCACAAACTCTTGGGAAGCATATTTGTAGCAGTCATTTAGGCAGTCCAGTACTTCCACTGGCAGGCTACCAAAGGTAAGGCGCATGGGCTGGTTTAACTCATCCAGCACTACTTCCAATTGCAGATTGGCTTGCTGGTTGGCGGTAGTAATCAGCCGCTCAACCGCGTTCAATGCACCACTGACAATGATCTGATCCTGAACCAGATACTCTTCTTCTGGATAAAAATTCGGGTAGATTTGCCGTCGAAAAAGAACCAGCAGCAATAGCAGCAGTAGAATGACAATTAGCAGCCAAATTGGGGCCTCTAACACGGCTGCAACAATGCCCAACAGCACCAGCAGAACGAGTACCCAACGGTAAACTGCGGGGCGAACCAGATAAAATCTGGTCAGATAGTACAAGTAACGCATCTACTCTCCTCCTTCTTGAATCATTTATCATATCAATACGCATATGAACGTAGACGACACCATAATTCCGTTGCGCTTGTTGGAATTGAGAATTGTTTGCTACGAGGAAAGGCTAATTTATAGTGGGCCAGCGTTACCAACCAGGAAAAAGGGTGCCCAAAAGTAAGGATGCTGGTACATTGCCGGGTAGTCGCCATTTGTGAGTAAGTGCAATTGAGCCAGCCGCAAGGATGTGCCTTTAGTGTGATTATTCGCTATGGCTTCATAAAACAGGTTCATGAGAACGGCCGTTGACGAATCTTCCACTGCCCACAACGTAGAAACCAATGAAGCCGCACCTGCCGACAGGAAAGCCCGCATCAGCCCCAGTAGTTCATCACCACCACCCACCACACTGCGCCCCGTCTGGCAGGCACTCAAAGTTACCAAAGATGCCCGCAGTCGCAGATTGAAAATGTCCAGCGTGGTCAACCAGCCATCGGCTAACACCAGGCCAGAGAATAGTGGGCTGTCTGGCCGAAAGTCGCCGTGGGTGGCCAGGTGCAAGATGGTTGATTGTTCAGCCGCTTGCTTTACACGTTTCAGACTTGCCTCTTTTTCGATGATTGCCTTACCCTGCCACCGTTCGGCTATGTTGCTGGCCTCGGTAACTGCATGGGGGAGGCGGCCTTCATAAGAACTGCCAACGGCCGTAATGACATGATCATTGCCATTATTTGTTGCTGATTGGCTGTAGCCCAACATGCTAGAGCCTGGCAAATAGCTTAGTTCATGAGACTGAATGAG
The DNA here is from genome assembly GCF_965223285.1 of Candidatus Leptofilum sp. Classification (GTDB taxonomy): domain Bacteria; phylum Chloroflexota; class Anaerolineae; order Promineifilales; family Promineifilaceae; genus Leptofilum. Next base: position 936,251 of record NZ_OZ244997.1, read on the forward strand.
GTACTCCCGGCCATCGTACAGCGCATGAAACGGCAAATAGTGCAGTGAACCGTGTGGAATCACAATCAGTTTTTCATAATTTGCAATTTTGGTAGCGATTGGTTCCAGCAATATTTGGTAAAGTTTGTGCAAAATGCCTTGAATATTTTTTACGGAGAGCTTAATTTGCGCTGCATTACTTTTGGCGACAGCTTTTATATTGAGTTGGAAGAGCTGGAGCAGGTTTTGCACCTGTTGCATATTGCCTTCTAGCCAAAACGCTTCCACAGCATTTTGGGTTACCAGGAAAAGTACCAATTGTCCTCTGACGCTGAAATATTCGAGCAGCAAGCAGTTTTCGGGTAAGTGAGGTTGGGCGGGCATCGTTTGCACCTGCCACAAAGTGGCATCACGCGCGTAATCTGCATTGCGGATCAGTAGCGTATGCCACAATGTGGTGATTTGTTTCTCCAAATCCAGAACAGCTTGCCCAACCCTGTGTTGTGCAGATAGAGCCTCATCAGCACCGCCCCGCTGTCCGGGTTCCTCACTGGTAGCCCAACGGCGGTAAAGTCGGTCGCGCTCGCGGCGCAGGCTGAGTAACTTGTCTACAATGGGTTGATCCTCTGGGCTGCGGGCTTCGATACGCAAGTTGAGGCGATGGGCCAGCATGTCTTGCAGTGCTCTTGATTTGGCGCGCTCGCAATATTCCAGACCTTTTTCTGGCTGTTGCAGCTCCAGGCAAATGGAGACGGCGTCTTCGTAGATTTGCTCTTTGTCAGCTACAAAATCGGCGCGGAACTCAATCATGAGACGGCCGTACATTTGCTCTAGTTCTTGAATGGCGGCATCCAATCGAGCCAAGGCTAATTGCGGTGCGTTTTGTTTGCTGGCCAGCGAACCTTGCAAGTATTGCGCCTGATAGTTCAGGGCAGGCAGCGTGTGTCGCTGGCCAATTTGCAGGGCTGCATGCGCCCAATTGGCAGCCTCTGCCAGATTGCTGAGCTGCATGGCCGCCTTGGCTGCCGTGAGGTACGCACGCGCTTGCCCGATTGGTAGCTGGTAGGTTTCAAATAGTTTGGCGCAGCGGAGTGCTTGCTGCAAAGCGGCCTCAATTTTTCCCTGCCACAGCCAAACGGCCGCTTCTTGCAAATCGGTATCAGCAATAGCCACCTCATTGTTCTCTGCCTGGAATTGGGCGCGTGCCTGCGCCAGTGAGTTTAAGGCGGCATCATAATCTTGCAAACCTACGTAGGCAATTGCCTCATTCAGAAACGCGTGCCCCATTTCTAGCTGGGTACCTAGCTCGGCAAAAATTTGGCGGCATTCCCGACATTTTTCCAGCACATCAGTGTAGCGGCGCAGTTGCAAGAGGCAGTCGCTGGTGAAAATTTCTACCATCATGGCATCCCGCTGACGGCCGTCTGCCAAATAGGTGGTGCGGGCTTCATCAAGCAGTGCCATCGCCTCGTTGTATCGACCCAGCACAAAATAAGTTATAGCCAAATTTTGCTGTGCTCGGGCTACGCCCACTATCTGTTGATTGGCGTGATAACCAGCCATTGCTTGTTGTAAGGATTCTATGGATTCGTCGAAGCGGCCTAAATTCCGCAAAACAATTGCCTGGTTAATGCGAATCATGGGCAAGGTTTGTTTGCCAGATTGATCAAGCCTCTCGGATAACTCAAACGCGCGGTTAAACTGTTGGAGGGCATCTTGGTCATTGCCAAGACGGCCGTAAATGATGCCCATGTTCATCGTTACAACGGCCAGAGCAGGCCAATCTTTTTCGTCTGTCAAAACTGAACTGGCCCATTTTCCCGTGTTTAACGCCTCATCGGCCTGCCCCAAACTGGCCAGCGACCAGATTTTGCCAGTTTGTGACAACGCTTCTTCATAAACCATGCCCAAACGCCGATAGATGTCGGCAGCTTGCTCATAAAAAGCAATCCCTTTAGGGTGATCCCCATAGCCAAGGGCGTGAATATTGCCTCTGGCACGATAGCTGAGTGCTTTTATGCGCACATCGTCGCATAGTTCCCCCATCCTTTCCATCAGGTCGGCGAACTGGGTGCTATTCTCCAGGTTGATCCGCAGATTTCTATCAGCTTGCTTTTTTAGCAGGTTGGCTAAATGGTTGCGTCGGGTTTTGTCAAACGTGGGGACAATTTTGTCAAGCCAAAAATGCCGCTCAGTTGAATTGGCGGCAGCTATTAGATGTTTTACAAGTTGTTCGGGTGTATTTGCTTGGAGAACGGCCGTTTCATGCCCAAGCGGGTGTTCTCTCACAGTATCAATCACTTTGTTCAATCCTTCACTGAAACAGCTCTTCAGTGGTAAATGTGGGCACTTTGTTTGCTGTATGTGCAATTATGAACAGGAATTGAAATGATTTTATGATTGCATAGTTACTTTATCGTTAATTTTGGTAAATAAATTTCAATATCAGGCCCAGAAAGAAGCAGTTCGAAGCGTCCTTTTTCAAGGTTGGCAAAAGTGAAATTGCCCGAATCATCAAGGGTAACGGCCGTTTCTGTTCCCTCACCGGCAAACAATCGCACAGTCACAGCCTCCGTCTCAATGCCCAGCACTAGCCCCAAAATTGCCTTGCGCCCAGGATGATCCGGATCATCCTGAACTTCTAACGAGAGCTGGGCATTGCCTGCTTCGTACATAAGAGGGCCATCGTCGCCGCCGCGGACGGCGAAGGCAGGTGTTCCTACGCCCCCTCTGGATTGCCCCCCGGTTGGGATGCGCTTGGCAATCCAGATTTTGATTCTTTCTGCGGTGGAGGGTTCGTGCGAAACGGCCGTTTCCGCCAGAAACACCTCTAACTGTGCCAGTTCTTCAGTACAAAGTGGACAAATAGCTAAATGTTCTTCAATTTGGGCAGTTGCCTCGTTTGGCAAAAGGCCCAAATGCAAATTGCCTAATGTCGCACTATCGGGACAGGTAATTCGGTAGAGAGCGGCCTTGAAACTGTCATCAATATGCGCCATAGTTGATTCTCCTCATTGCGCCTAAAAAATTTGTGGAGAGAGAAAGCAGCCAACAATGCTTGAAAATAGCCACTTGCTCAATGTCATCCACTAAACCTGCTAACTTGTTTATGGATGATGCGTACCACCGGAGCACAATGCTGTAGCAATGATCTTCGCTTTGTAAAGCGAATTTCTCGGTGCCTGAGCCAGCAATATCTGCTGTCATTTCCATAAACGAAAGTTGCAGTGCTTTTCACGCATTCTCCAAAAATTCCCTAAATTCATCATTGCGCCGCACCCTGGCCAGGAAGTTGTCTTTGGTGCGCGAAACCTCTCGCACGTCGGCAAAATGCTCGCCGTGCATCTCATAGATTTGGCGTGGTTTTAAGTCGAGCACAAAGTATCCATGAACCACCAGATGCTCTTTTTCGCTGTTGCACAGATCGTTGAGTCGCTGCCACAAGATTGCCTGCATTTCCTGGCGCGCCACTTCTCGCTCTGGTCGCGTGTTGGGGTCCATGATAGTGGCAAACGGATCAAACTCATCATCCCCGTTATCAGTCTGTGCGGCGCGGTCCCATAAATGTGCTTGTTCCTTCCAACGAGCAAAATCAACCATGACGGCGTGGGTACACATTTGCAGGTAGCGCAGCAATGATTTTAGATCAGGAAATTTGGCGAAGTTATCCGCCGGGATGCCTTGCCACATTTTCTCAAAAGCGCGGTTCATGAAGTAATTGGCTTCTTCACCCAGGCTAGCGTACAGTGCGTGCCGTGTAACCCAAGACAGCACCAATTTTTGATACCGGTGATACAAACAGTCCCAAGCAAGCTCATTGCCATGCACAAACGCCCGCCGAAACAGTTCATAACAGAAGCGGGGATCGTGTTCTTGTTGGGCGAAAAATCGTTCGCTTTCCCGATGACACCGGTCGCAAAGGGCGCGGAACGTGAGTAGACTTAACTCATTTTGTTGTGACATAGGAACGACGCAATGACATTTTCATGAGGCTGATCAAATTTTCTTTGGGGTGTGCTTCGTTTTCGGCGTGATCAGCAGGTTGCAGGTAATTTGAAGCAGGATTGTAGGTTATTGTGCCCCACATTGTAACTGATTTTTTTTATGTTTGTGCAATGAAATGCAACGAATTTACGACAAATAGGTTACAAATGACGCACTTTTGAGGCTGTTGGTGCCGATTTGGTCAGGATAATAACCAATCTTCGATGGCATGGAGGCATTTTAAAGAAATTGTAGCCAGATACGGCCGTTCCCGCTATCGTTAGCTTTAATTGATTAGATGCTACTCAAGGAGCCTTGTGATGTCCTTTTTCGATTTACCCTTGAACGAACTGCAACGATATTTGCCCGCCCGCGAGGAACCAGAGGATTTTGATCGGTTTTGGCGGCAGACGTTGGCAGAAACGGCCGAATTTCCCCTCAACGCCAAATTTGACCTGCTGGATGAAGGGTTGACCACCATTGATGCCTACGACGTGACCTTTGCCGGTTTTGGCGGCCAGCCAGTTAAAGCATGGTTTTTGCTGCCCCGCCAGCGTAAGGAACCGTTGCCCTGCGTGGTGCAATACATCGGCTACAGCGGCGGGCGCGGCTTTGTGCTGGATAAACTGGCCTGGCCTAACCTGGGGTTTGCCACCTTTGTGATGGATACGCGGGGGCAAGGCTGGTCACACACCCAGCCTGGAGCGACGGTAGACATCGCACCGCAAGGCACTGGCTCCCACGTGCCTGGCTTCATGACGCAAGGGATCCTGGGCCCGCACACTTACTACTATCGCCGCGTATTTACAGATGCGGTACGGGCGGTGAACCTGGTGCGGCAGCAGCCTGCCATCCTGCCAGAGAAGATTGCCGTGACTGGCGCCAGCCAGGGTGGAGGGATTACCTTGGCGGTGGCGGGTTTGGATACGGCCGTCGCCATTGCCATGCCCGATGTCCCCTTCCTTTGCCACTATCGCCACGCCACAGAGATTGTCGATACCTCCCCTTACAGTGAGATTAGCCGCTACTGCGCCGCCCACCGTGACCAGACTGAAACCGTCTTCCGCACCCTTTCTTACTTCGACGGCGTGAATTTTGCTGCCCGCGCCAAAGCTCGCGCGCTCTTTTCCGTTGGCCTCATGGATGATATTTGCCCACCCAGCACCGTCTATGCGGCTTACAACCATTACGCAGGCGAAAAAGAGATGGCCGTCTACGCTTACAACAATCACGAAGGGGGTGGCCCTTTCCAACTGCGCAAACAAGCCCAATTTCTCCGCGAACTATGGCTTTGAAGACGTATAGAATCTACGCAATCTGTAGCTGAAAATCAAAACAGCTTAAATTGATCTGGATCAACGGCGCGAGCTTGGTGCATGAGCACTGCATTCATTAGCTCGATGGCCAGCCGCGATTCCAGCGTAACGCCTGCACGAACCCCAACACAGGGATCGTGCCGCCCCTTTTCCAGCAGAAAATCAATCTCTTCCAGATTTTTTTGCACCGACTGTTGGGATTTATTAATGGTTGAAGTGGGTTTGAAGCCAACGCGGCAAACCAACGGCATCCCGGTTGTTACACCGCCCAGCACCCCCCCATGTGAGTTGCTTTGGTAGCCACTGCGCCGAATCGGATCGTTATTTTCGCTGCCCCGCTGGGAAATGACCTGGAAACCATCCCCAATTTCGCAAGATTGCGCGGCATGCAGCCCGCCCAGGCTGCCCATTAGCCGCAGCTTTAGGCTGTTGTACAGCGGGTCTCCTGCCAATGCGGGGGCGTTGACCGCTACTACTTCCACTGCCGCGCCAATTGAATCGCCGTCGATACGAGTTTGCTTGATGAGGTCGCCAGCGGCGGTAGCAAATTGGGCATCCAGACTGTGGATTTCGGCCGTTTCTAGCTGCTGCTGTATGGTTTCTATATGAGCTAGGGTAATCGTGCTGCCATCGCGCAGCAGTTCAGCGAAATGATCGTTAAGGCTGCGCTGGGCTTTGAGTGACCCCACCTGGCTAATGGAGGAGAGGATGACGGTGCCAAATGTTTCTTGCAAAAAGATGCGGGCAATTGAGCCGCCAATCACGTCTGAGATGGTGCTGCGGTAGCTGGAACGGCCGCCGCCACGAATATCCACATGCCCCCGTGCTTTATGGTACTTCACCAAGTCGGTGTGGCCGGGGCGAACCGCGCCGGTTGGCCCGGCAAACTGGTCGTAATGGCGGGATTTAGTGCTGGCAGAAAGCACCAATGCGCTAATTGGTTCACCCGTGGTGAAGCCAGTTTCATAGGCGGTGGTGGTGTAGGTGAGGCCATCCACAGTGGCCTGAATGGCGGGACCAGCCGTCAGTGCGTCATGATCTTCCTGGTAGAGGCCGGAGAGCAATAGCAGCTTGTCTTTTTCATTGCGGGGGGTGCCGTGCCGATTGCTGCCGGGTCGTCGTCGGTCTAAAAATGCCTGAATTTGGCTGCGGCTGAGTTGTAGGCCGGGAGGACAGCCAAAAACAATAGTGCTGATGCCGGGGCCGTGCGATTCACCGGCTCCAGCGACGCTAAAGAGGGGGCCGCCTAAAATTTCCATACGATTCCTTTTTGAATTTGATTTGCTTCCGCTGCACTCTTGTGCGGCTTTATTTTAACGTGGTACGGCCGTTTCCCTTAATATAGGCCGTAAGTACTACTCGGTAAGGTTATTTTAACTCTGTCCAGAGTAGTTCCCAACTGGCACAATCCAACACAACAACTAATCCCCGAGCGGTTTCTGGGGTCTTCCCGGCAAATGTGGAGAGACAGAAGATGAATTTCTCAATCCTGGTTGTGGATGATGAATTTGAGATTCGCCAGCTTTTGACAACAATGCTGACGATGATGGGCTATGAATCGTTCATGGCGCAAGATGGGTTGGATGCCCTGGAAAAAATCCCTGAATACCAACCCGACATTTTAATTTTGGACGTGATGATGCCTAAGATGGATGGGCTGACGCTGTGCCGCAAGCTGCGGGAAACAGCCGAAACGGCCGAACTGCCCATCATCATGCTCAGCGGCAAGGCGCACCAGGAGGCGATTCAGGAGGGGCTAAAAGCGGGGGCGAATCGGTATTTGGTGAAGCCGATGGGGTTAGAAGAGCTGACGCGCAATATTCGTGAAGTGTTGGGGGAAGCGGCCGTTTCCAAAAAAATCGAAGCGTAAATTAGAGGCCAACTGTTTTAGCAAACGCCTCAATGGCTTGAAGATGCTTTTGTGGCGTGTCGAAGCCGACCCCCATGCTGTTGAATGAAATATGTGTGGCGCCAGCGGCTTGCCAGCCTTGCAGGTTGCTTTGCCACGCCTCGGGGCCGTCGCCGTAATGCAGCCGGGGTTCCAGGCCAATCTCCTGATGGGAACGGCCGTATTCTGCCAAATACGCCGCAATTTTATCCAGCGACGGCCGGGCTGCCTCAGCCGTGCGGTAACCCGGTAGCCAGCCATCTCCCTTGCGCGCCAGACGGCGCAACACCGCATCGGAATGGCCACCCAGCCAGATGGGGATGGGACGCTGCATCGGCAGCGGATTTAGGCCAACATCGGGCAGCGTGTGCCAATTCCCTTTAAAAGTCACGAGTTCCTGCGTAAACAGCAGCTTAAGTACGTCGATTTGCTCTTCTATTCGTTTTCCTCGATTGTGAAAATCAAATCCCAGTGCTTCCATCTCCACTTTGTTCCAGCCCACGCCGATGCCCAGACGGAAACGGCCGTTGCTTACCACATCCAAACTGGCGGCTTGCTTGGCCACCAACGCCGTCTCCCGCTGAGGTAAAATAATGATGCCCGTGATGAATGCCAGTTTGGTGGTGAGTGCCGCCATGTAGCTGAACAGCACAAATGGTTCGTGGAAGGCAGATTGGTGGGTATACGGGCCGCGCCAGCCGCCGGGGCGGTCTGGATTGGCACCAACCACGTGGTCATAGGCCATGATGTGGCTAAAGCCGAGGGATTCGGCCGTTCGGGCGTAGTCTCGCAGGGCAATTGGATCATTGCCAAATTCGGTTTGGGGAAAAACAAGACCAATTTTCATCTTTTGTTCCTTCGTAGAAAAATTTGCCACAGAGGTCACAGAGAAAAGCTGGCTAATACTTCGGCTACGCTTGGGACAGGTTCTGTGAAATCTGTTGAGATACAGTCATAGTTTTAATCATTTACGGACGTGAAGGCAAGGGGATGTCTTGACAAAATGGATGACTGTAGTTAGAGTACTTTGCAATGCAGAGCACTCTATAACTTTGAAAGGTGAAGACATGGATTCGAGAGAAGCGGAAGCGCAGCTAAAACTGATTGAACAAGCGCAAGCGGCGCAGGAGGCGTTAGGTCGCAGTGAAGTAGGCTGGTTTTTCCTCATTTGGGGGATGGTTTGGTTAATTGGCTTTTTGACGAGCCAATTTGCGCCGGCTGGCTGGCTGCTTTGGGTGTGGTTGCTGCTCTGTGCTGCAGGAGCTGGCCTGTCGGCGGTGATCGGTTTGCGGCTGGGGCGGCAGGTGCAATATACCCAAACGGGACCGAAGCTGGGGCTTTTTTACCCAGTTTTTCTTGGCTTTTGTTTGCTTTGGTTGTTGTTGGTACGCCCAGAGAGTTGGCAGGAAACGGCCGTACTTGCCATTTCATTTTTGGGATTTGCTGTCGTGGTAAATGGCATTCTGTTAAACGTGCGTTTGTTCATGTGGATTGGCTTGATTGGCACAGGGTTGGCTGTGGCAGTTTACCTTTGGCTACCCGCCCAGTTTGGCCTGATTGTGGGCTTGGGGGCTGGCGGCGGCATGATTGCTGCTGGCTTGCGTCTGCTCATGAGGGGACGGCGTGGCTAAGCTAGACCGGATTATTCACCAGCCGGTGAGGCTACAAATTATGGCTACCCTGGTTGCTTTGGACGATGAGGCGCAGCTAGGCTTCACCAGCTTGCGCGATCTGCTGGATTTGTCTGATGGCAATTTGGGTGCCCATCTACGTAAGCTGGAAGATGCGGCCTACATTCAAGTGCAAAAAACGTTTGTCGCCCGCAAGCCGCAAACCTTTGTGCAGGCAACATTGTTGGGACGGCAGCGTTTTCAGGAACATGCCGCTGCCCTGAAATCAATTTTGGAACAGGAGTAAGCAAATGAAACTTTCTTTATCAAATTCGGTCCAACAAAAATCCCAGGTGATTTATCGGCGAGTTGCGGCATATTTTATTGATATGACGCTTTTGTTGGTCATGGTGCAAGGGTTTCAGTGGGGCTTGCTGGCCGTAACGGGTGGCTTTCCATTTGAAACCTTGTCTATGCTAAACAATGGCTGGCTCATCTATGGCTGGGTGCTGCTTACAGTTTCGGTACCCATTTGGCTCTATTTTGTGCTAAGCGAGCGTTCTGGCTGGCAGGCAACGCTAGGCAAGCGGTTAATGGGCTTACACGTGATGTCGACCACAGGGGAGAAAGCAAGCTGGCGTCAACTGCTGGGGCGTACCGTGCTGAAGCTGTTGCCGTGGGAGGTTTTCCATCTGGCGTTTATGCTGCCAATTCCTCTGGTGAATGATCCAAACTCAGCCTTCCGGCCAGGATTTGTGGTGGGGTATGTGGTGCTGCTACTGTATCTGCTGGTGTTAGTACAAACGCCTCGGCAACAAAGTATTCATGATTTGATTATGGGGACTGTGGTGGAGAAACGGCCGTAACCATCTTCTGCTAAAACACGTTGGCTCAATTATCCTCAGCAGGTACAATGCCTACGAAAATTTAAGTTACCCAACCAATAATGGCGGCTAGGGTTCCGCAGCAATAAGCTGGCTGGTCCAAGCGCCGCATAAACCGTAATTCAGCCATTGAGGTTTTTGAGAATTATTTTCTCTTTGGCTACTCAAAAAAATACGGCAGCATCTGGACGGATAAAAGCCTTGGGGATTGCGGTTGGCAGATGTGCAATTACTGCACAGGCTGTTAACGCTTTCTCTGGAGGTAATCTATGTCTTATTTTGCTGGTTGGTCTCGTTCTTCATATTTTACGGCCGTTTTCCAGGCTCTCTTCGTCACATTTCTGTGGTCAACTTCCTGGGTTCTCATCAAAATCGGTTTAGAGGATATGCCTGCACTCACGTTTGCTGGGCTGCGTTATGGCTTGGCGTTTGTGTGCCTGCTGCCGTTCTTCTGGCGTAGCAAGGGTAGAACCGAGCTGCGCCAACTGAATCAATCTGGCTGGCTGCGCTTGATGGCTTTGGGGTTGATTTATTACGCGCTGACGCAGGGGGCGCAATTTGTGGGGCTAGCTTACCTGCCTGCGGTGACCGTGAATGTGATGCTAGGCTTCACTGCGGTGCTGGTGGCACTGCTGGGGATGGGAGTTTTGGGAGAACGGCCGTCTGTTTGGCAATGGATTGGCATTATTGTGGCCTTGGCCGGTGGCTTGCTTTACTTTTACCCGGTGCAGATTCCGCAGGCGCAGATAGTAGGGTTTGTGGCCGCAGCGGTTGGCGTGTTGGCCAATGCGGGTGCGGCCGTTTTAGGGCGATCTGTTAATCGTGAGGCGCAATTACGGCCGTTAACCGTCACCACCGTCAGCATGGGCATTGGTTCAGCGCTTTTGTTGATTGTGGGATTGGGTACGCAGGGATTGCCAGCGTTGAATTGGCAAAGCTGGGCCATCATTGGCTGGCTGGCGGTGGTAAACACGGCTTTTGCCTTTACGTTATGGAACGTCTCGCTACGCACCCTTTCGGCCATGGACTCCAGCATCATCAACAACACCATGGCGGTGCAAATTCCGGTTTTGGCGGTGATATTTTTGGGTGAGCGGCTAAACGGCCGTGAGGTAACGGGTTTGGTCGTGGCCATTGTTGGCACATTGTTGGTGCAGTTGGGGCGAAAACGTAAAAGCATGTCGTAGGGGCGGTTCGCGAACCGCCCCTACCATCATCTATTTGTTTAACATCGTCCAGAGGAAGCTGTATACATCAGCTGCTTCTTCGATGAGCTTGGTCGTTGGCTTACCCAGGCCATGCCCGGCGCGGGTTTCTATGCGGATAAGGAGGGGGTTACGGCCGTTGTCCGCTGCCTGAAGCGTCGCGGCGAACTTTTTGGCGTGCATGGGCACTACGCGATCATCCGTGTCGGCGGTGGTGATGATGAGTGGGGGGTAGGTGCGGTCTGGCTGAACGTTGTGCAGCGGGGAGTAAGCCATCATGAATTTGAAATGTTCTGCGTTGGCTTCGGCGTTGCCATATTCAGGAATCCAATACCGCCCGGCACTGAATTTGTGGTAGCGCAGCATATCAATCACCGGTACGCCGCAATGTACTGCGCCAAACAGATCGGGTCGCTGCACCATGCAGGCCGCGACCAACAGGCCGCCATTGCTCCGTCCCTCAATGGCTAATTTCCTGCTATTCGTGTAGCCATAAGCGATGAGCCACTCCCCGGCCGCAATAAAATCATCAAAGACAGTTTGCTTATTTTGCAACATGCCCGCCTGGTGCCACGCTTCGCCATACTCCATGCCGCCGCGCAAACCGGCTTGGGCATAGACGCCGCCGCGCTCTAGCCAGGCCAGCCGCGTGGGAGAAAAGAGGGGTGTCATGGCGATGTTGAAGCCACCATAGCCGTAGAGCAACGTTGGGTTTTTCCCATCAAGATTTAAACCTTTCTTGTGGGTGATGAAGAGCGGCACTTTGGTCCCATCTTTGGATGGATAGAAAACCTGGGTTGTTTGGTAGGCTTCAGGAGCAAAGTCGAGCTTGGGCTGATCCAAAATGCTTAATTCGTCAGCGGCAAAATCGTAGCGCAAGATGGTGGGCGGATAGGTGAAGGATTGAAACTGGATGAACAGTTCGGTGTGCTTGCGCTTACCTGCCAAATCAAAGATGGTGCCGGGAACAGGGAGGATAATTTCGCCCAGATATTGGCCGTCTAGGGCATATCGATGCAGCTTGTGCTGGCCGTGATGCAAAGTGGCAATAATAAATTGGTTGTTGACCATCAGGCTAAAGGCAATGGCATCGTCTCCCTCAGGGATGAGGGTTTGCCAGTTGGCGGGGTCCGGGTTGTTGAGGTGAATGGCGATGATACGGCCGTTATCCGCCCCATTATCCGTCTGAAAGTAAAATTTCTGGCCATCGTTGCCTAAAAAGACATAGGCAGCATCCATTTCATCTAGAAGGTAGATAAAATCTTCGCTGTCGAGCGGGCGATAGTAGAAGCGGCTGCGGCGGTCAGTGCCATCCCAAACGTGAAGAGTGAGATAACGGCCGTCTTCCGTAATCTCAGGATGAAAGCCCAAATTCGGCGCGTCGGGTCGGGCAAAAATGATCTGGTCGGAAGATTGGGGCGTGCCCAGCTTGTGGAAGAAGATTTGTTGGTGGGTGCTGGGCGGTGCATCTGGCATTTCGTCGGGGCTAGGGTAGCGAGCGTAGAAAAACCCGGAGCCATCTGGCAGCCAGGCGGCGTTGGTGAATTTGGCCCAGTGCAGCACTTCGGGGCGATCTTCATTGGTATGGAGGTCACGAATATGGATGGTTTGCCAATCGGAGCCGCTTTGGGAGAGGGTGTAGGCCAGGTAACGGCCGTCTTTGCTATAGCTTTGGTTTATCAGGGCAATGGTGCCATCTTCGCTGAGGCTGTTGGGATCAAGCACCTCTCGCAATGGCGTGGAGAGATTGGCTTGTTTGTAGAGGGTGGGTTGGTTTTGCAGGCCATCATTTTTCTGGACAAAGTAATGATCACCTCTGCGGCGCGGCACGCTGCTTTTGGGGAAGTTCCACAAGGTTGTAAGCCGTTCTGTGAACTGCCGATGTACGGGCAGCTCGGCCATGATGCTTTGGGTGAGTTCGTTTTGGGCTTCCACCCAGGCGATAGTGGCAGGGTCTTTGGGGTTTTCTAGCCAGCGGTATGGGTCGGCAACGGCCGTGCCGTGGTAATCATCGACAACATCAGCTTTTGCGGCCGTTGGGTATTTAAATGTGTGGAAATCCATTAATAGCTCCTTGTGTTGCGGATATGAAGATTTTACCTGAACGGGCTTAATTGGGGAATTGGCGCAGAGGTTGGCGGGAAACGGCCGTTCGTCTATCATTTACGGTATGACACATCCTCTGGTTACCCAACTCCATTTTGCCCGCAGCGAATTTATGCGCTGCCTGGAAGGTCTTTCTGATGAAGATGCGCGCAAGCGCCTGCTGCCAATGAACTGCATTAGCTGGATGATTGGCCATTTGGCAGTTCAAGAGCAGTTTTACTGGATTTATTTGGCGCAAGGGAAGGTTATCAAACCAAAGCTGTATGAGCTGGTAGGCTACGGCCGTCCCGCCAGCACCCCCCCATTAGATGAAATGTTAGAGGCGTGGCAAGCAATTACGGCCGTTGCCGACGATTACCTGACTACGCTAACCACCGAGCCATTAACCACACACCTCACCCAAGGGGAAACAGAATCCCGTGAGAGCGTGGGTACTATGATCTTGCGAACCACTTACCATTACTGGTTCCACACAGGCGAAGCCCATGCCATAAGGCAGCAGCTAGGTCATGGTGAGCTGCCGCAGTTTGTAGGGAATATGGAAACGGCCGTTTACCGGCCACATGGCTAAACTAGCTCAGTTCAAAATTAAACGCATCTTGTTAAAGTCAAAGGTGAGAGCGAAGCTGCGGAAGAAGCCGTGTGAGATGAGGCCTCCCACATGAAAGCCTAAGCCGTGTTCTAGCGACGGTGGAAAGGGGCCATAGATGCCAACCACATTTTGAACGGCCGTATCCCCCAATGTTAGCTGCTCAATGTTGAAGGGAACGGCCGTTACCTGTCCACCCCCTCCTTCACCTGTAAAACTGCCATCGGATGGCGGAGCAATATTTGCTACTTCCAGCGTGGATTGCGGACAAAGAAAGCCCCCACCTGCCAAACCAGTGTCAACCAGCATCAGCAGCGGTTCGCTCTGGTTCATAGTTCCCCAAGCCATCATCAAATGATCACCAACCAGCCAAAACGGGATGCTAGCGACTTCCTGATCAACTTCATCGGCGTGGGCAGACGGCCGTCTAAGAGTTAGCTGGTTTTGCGGATAGTCGATGGTGGCCAGGAAATGGTAGAAAAGCACCGTACCGATGATGCCATGTACAGGAACGCCCCCGGTAACGGTCGTAAAGCGACTCGTATCCAGCAGATGCACCGGCAAATTTTGAATCGTCCAATCGCCTAGGGATAAACTATCAAGACGGCCGTGTTCATAACTAGCCTGTTTCCCCCCGGCAAAGGTTGCTCCCTCTGCACCGAATTTTGTGACACCAATCTGTTCAGCCATCGCCGGGTCAATTATCAGCTCCGACGCGCCCGTATCTAGCAGCAAATGAACGGGTTGCCCGTTAAGTTTTGCCGCCAGCAGCGGCAGCGGATCGGTTTGCAAAAAAGGAATATGGATTGTATCGGTTGCACCTTCCAAGTGGTACGGCCGTTTCTCCCTAAAACTGGCCAACTTGTCCGCCTGAGCCTCCCGTCCACCGCGTCGGAAAAAGGGGGCTGCTTTCCAAAATTGATCCTGACGGTAAAACAGTTCTGCCAGAAGTGACATTGGCTCAGAGTCGTCCGGGACAAGATTTATTGTCTTCTGTAACCACTGCTCCGCCTCGGCAAACTGGTTTTGCCACAATGCCAGTTTGCCCAGGTGCAAAAATCCTTCAACCAGGTGAGAATTCTCCTGAACCAGATGCCTGTAAATGGCAGCCGCAGCCGAAAAATGACCTTGTTGCCATAGATTGTTTGCTGTTTCGAGGGGTGGTGTTTCGTTCATGAGATCAGAAACAAGCGTGAAGCATTCATTTAGGTGCCCGTCATTCCAAAAGTGACAGGCACCTTACCATGCTTCTACGAGCCTAGATGCTTTTTGAAGAAGTCAGTCATCGTTGTGTATACATTGACGCGGTTCTCATATTTCAGCACATCGTGACCCTCATCTGGGAACATGAGGTACTCCACCTCTTTGCCGATTCCTTGCAGATGTTCTACCAGTTCACGGGACTCCTGCTCGATAACGCGCGGGTCATTTTTACCTTGCACCACCAGCATCGGAGCCGTGACTTGCTCAATATAGGTGCGCGGCGACCGTTCCCGCATAAAATCTTGCTCCGTTTCTGGGTCACCAACCAGCATTTTGATGAATGGCTTCCACGTTTCTGGTACGCGGCTGGCAAAAGTGAGCAGATCGTATGGCCCAAACATGTCGATGGCGGCCGACCACAGTTCCGGGTGGCGGCTGGCCAGGGTGAGGGTCATGTAACCACCGTAGGAACGGCCGCACACGCCCGCTCGGCTGGTGTCAAGACGATCATCTTTTGGCAAAACTTCTGTCATGGCGTGAACATGATCCAGTCGGTCTTTGCCACCCCAATCGCGGACGACGTGCTTCATGTAGGCAAAGCCGTAGCCGGTGCTGCCGCGCACGTTTGGCACAAAGACGGCAAAGCCGTTCAGCGTGAGATATTGAATAAACGGCATAGAGAACCAGGCAAAATCGGGGCGTTCCTGGCTTTGCGGGCCGCCGTGAATGTAGTAAATGAGCGGGCGCGATCCTTCGTAGCCCAATTCTGCCGCAGGCATATAAAGTCGGGCAGAGATGCGCAAGCCGTCGTAGCTGGTGAAGGGATAATCTTCGCCAGGTGAGAGCCATGTTTGGGGCAAACCTAAGATGCGTTCGCGGGTATGCTGCTGAATTTGGTCACGATTTTTGCCGCTGATGGTGTAGATTTGGGTGGGGGAAACGGCCGTCGAAAACGAAAGTACATACTCATCCTGCGTTTTGTTATATCGAATTGATTCCAATACGCCGCCTGCAAACTTCCCTTTGCCGCATAGTAAATGGGTAAGCTGCATGGCTAGATTCTCTTCGTCAAATTCTGCTTCATACGCCCAGGAGCAGCCGTCAATGTTGTAGATGATGAGATATTTGCTGCCCAACAGATGTCGACCTTCTTCCAATTCTCCCACGCCTTCATGCTGGATGCCGTTGATGGGGATTTGCTGCAACGCTTCGGGATTGTCTAGCGGCAGATAGGCGAGGCCGTAGGTATCTTCAAATTCGGACGTACCAACTAGCAGCCCGGTTTCATTGCGGATGAAGTCACCGCCGCCCACGTTGTACGTTTTGGGTGGATTTTGTGGATCGCGGGCCATCATAGGCGTGCCAAGCAGGGGCGTTGGTTTTTCATCTCCCAAGTTGTAGCGGAACAAAACGCCGTCGCCAACGCCGTACCCTTCGCCCAGAATAAATTTAGTTTTGTCTTTGTTGCTGCCATTTGGCGTGCCGCCAAATTGGCTTTCGTTTAGCTTGATGAGTTCGCCCGTTTCCAGGTTAGCCAGATAGGAGCGAAAGATCGATTCGGTGCGGGATTGGGCAATGAAATAACAGTTGTTGCGCGCCAAATCCGGATCGCCAAGACTTACCCGATGGTTGGCTAGCTTTTCTGCAAAGATGGGTTCGGGGTAGCCGCCTGTCAGGGGGATCATCATGGGCAGATAGTTTTCATCACCATCCTGGTCCAGCATGATGACAATTTTGCCTAGTTGGGGGAAGACGACAAAGGAACGGCCGTTCATCAAGTGAGGGTTTTGTAAGGCAATGTCTGGCGGCAGCAGCGGTTCTGGCACGCTGCCACCCCGATCCATGACGTACAGGCTGTTACGGCCGCTCAGGTTGCTAATAAAATAGATGCGATCTTCAACAAGTTGCGGCACCAAAAAGAGCCGCGCCGATAAAAAAGATTCAATTCGCTTCATGTTTTTCTCCTAAATTTAGCCACAGATTTCGCAGATTTTTTGATCTTATTTGCGTAACTGCATGGTGAATAGCTTCCAGGTGGGGGCAGTGTCGATGTGGGGCATGTGGGTTTCTACCAGCCTGATCGTTTCTTCGATGAGGGTTTTGAGGTCATTAACGGCCGTTTGCATGTCCGTATCAAACAGAGCAGGCAATCGGCTAGCAACGTTGGTGGGAGCAATTTGCATTTTGGCGACAGTGTAGTCGAGTCCTTTAATTTTGCCGGGGTGGTAAAGCTGGTTTAATCCGCACAGCACGCCAAAGATATTTTGTACGGCCGTTAACAGCTCTTCTTGCAAAAAAATAACTTCGTTACGGTCCACGCCCATCTTTTGCAGCACCCAATGCGGCCGAAAGCGCAGATGTTTTTTCACAAGCATATCGCCGAGTTCGGGTGGGTAGCTGGCCAGCTTTGTCTTCCAACTATCGGTTATTTCTGCCCCTTTTAACGGCAGGCCAGTTAGCATTCCATCAAGCGCAATGAGCAGATTGTTTTCCTCTAAATTGGGCTTGCTCAAAAAATCATCAATGAGCGTCTCAGCTTCTTGTAGTTTGGCGTGGGCAAAGTCGTGGCGAATGCCATCAATGTATTGGAACAGAGCCCAACCGTCCTGGGCGTTGCCACCATAAAAACCGCCGCCAGAATCAAGCGCAGCCTGCTGGTACGCTGCAAATGCCTCTTCACCGGGCAATTCATCGTAATACATGATGATGTCAATGTCGGAGTTGTCATCGGCCAGCCCTTTGGCAACAGACCCCGTAACCAGGATGGCTTTGATGTGGGAATTTTGCTGGAAAACGGCCGTGTTTTGCCGCGCCAGTTCCAATCTATCCTGAGAAGTTTGGTTCATTCACTGGCCTCATTCTGGGTATGAACTGGGTAGTAAGCTATGGTCAGTCCGTAAATGGATTGCTCAGAATTTGCCTCCCCGCTGCTTTGTTCAGTTATTTCATCCAGGATGATTTTGAGACGGCCGTAAAATTCAGCATGTTGTTCTGGCGTTAGGCGCAAAGAGGCACGATACAAAATGCCAGTAGCTTCTTCTGCAAACGGATTCTGCTCTGTTTGCTCCACAGTCCGCCGAATTTCCGTTTCCGTCACGTTGAAAATCGTGGTGAGCATTTGCTCCAATTCAGGTGTGGCGGTAGGTTGTTCCGTTAGCAACCGATTATCAATACGATAATGATGCGCCACCACCTGATATTTTTTCTCCAAAATTCCGGAAACAATATTGGTCTCAACCACCTGAATCAGCCCATGCTTTTCCATCAGGTTCACGTGGTAATACAGCTTAGTGGCCGGTAATTTCAGCAGCTTGGCAACCTCTTTTACTGTTTTTGGGTGCTTGAGCGACTGCAAAATGTTGAGCCGGGTGCTGTGGGCAATGACTTTCAAAGTTTCTAAACTGTCAACCAGAAACTCTTGAGAAAGAGACAACGTATTTTCCATTTTATGCTGTACTTTTACTGAACGTTTAAAAAAATTAAAATGATGAGATGAATTTTAGAGGCGGGGTTTGAATTTGTCAAGGTGCTGCCTGAATTTTGTGGTTTAGGGTAAGGGGAGGCATTAATCTCAGGTGGTAGGAGCCATTTTACCTGTAAGCTCTGTTGTAAGAAAATGCTCACATAATTTGCGCCATTAGACGATTACCAGGTGTCATGATCATTGTGAATGAACACCCAACACGATTCAACAACGTGCACTTCTGGGTACGCTTGCCCAAAACGTTACAAACCGACCCCACTGCTTTCTTCATTGCTCATTTGGTTGTTTTTTAAAATTGATTAGTCGTCACTATCGGAAGCATCCGAGGCGGAGCCAGCCTGGTTTTAGCCCAATTTTGTAAAAGCTGAAAGACGGATACAAGTGACCAACGTGTCAAAAATTCTTGGAAGTTTGCAACTATACCTAAGTCGCCAGGCCAGTGGGTTAGGGCGATATTTTTTAGAGCAATTACTATTTTTCCTTGTGGGCTGGGTGCCCACCTTGGTTGGTATTGGTCTACGTGGATTCATCTACCGCCTTATTCTCAACATGGAAGGCATGGCCGCTATTGAAAATAATGTGCGCCTTCGCTTTGCCAACTACATTACCCTGAAGAATGGCGTTTATCTGGATCAGGGCTGTTATTTACATGCCTGCCCCAGCGGCATTGAAATCGGTGAAGATTCAATTGTGATGCACGGGGCGGTGCTGCACGTCTACAATTTTCGGGATTTGCCGAACGCTGGCATTAAGATTGGCAAGGACAGTTTGGTTGGCGAATACAGCATCATTCGTGGCCAAGGTGGGGTAACCATTGGCGACCGAGTATTCACTTCGCCATTCACCCAGATTATCGCTGTGAACCACATATTTGATGATCCGAAACGGCCGTTCGTCGATCAAGGCATCACCGCTGAAGGCATTGTCATTGAAGATGATTGCTGGCTAGGTGCAGGCGCGGTGATCACAGACGGTGTGCGCGTGGGCCAGGGGTCTGTCGTGGCTGCCGGAGCCGTTGTAACCAAAGATGTGCCGCCACATTCTGTGGTGGCTGGCGTGCCTGCCAAAGTGATCAAAACGATTGACGGGCAGCAGCCTGCCCAGGAAAAAACCATCTATTATTAAGATTTTTCAACAGTCTACAGGTTGAACTTAAGATAGCTTACTTATAGTGTTGTGTATACAAATTTCTAATCAAGCATACGCAAAAATGAATTGGTGTAACTAAATTATGACCACACTTTCCGTTGTAATACCAGCATATAATGAAGAAGACGGCATTGCCGAAATCGCCCACCGTGTTCTAGCCGTTCGTGACTCTCTCCGTGAAGTGGGGGTAGATGGTTTGGAACTGCTTGTTGTTGACGATGGTTCAAAAGACAAAACCGTTGAAATCGCAAGCGGCATTGATGGCGTGACGCTAATAAAGCATCCGCAGAACAAAGGGTACGGTGGCGCGCTGAAAACAGGCTTTAGCCAGGCAAAAGGCGAACTCATTGGCTTTTTGGATGCTGATGGCACTTATCCTCCAGAATATTTTCCCAAATTGTGCGTTGAAGCTATCAATGGTTCAGAAATTGTTGTTGGGTCTCGCATGGCCGGTGCCGACAGCCAAATGCCGCTGACGCGGCGTGTTGGTAACTTTTTCTTTGCCAACCTGCTAAGCATTTTGGGGCGTCAGCGCATTACCGACAGTGCTAGCGGTATGCGCGTCTTTAGAAAAGAAGTGCTGCAAAAGATATACCCGCTGCCGGATGGCTTGAATCTCACCCCCGTGATGAGCACTCGCGCCCTGCACGAGCAGATTAAGATGACCGAGATTCCGATTCCATACAGTGAACGGCTGGGGCGATCCAAATTGAGCGTGGTTCACGACGGCCGTTTGTTTCTGGAATCTATGATTTGGACGGCGATGACCTACAACCCGGTTCGCATTTTGGGTTTGGTTGGGTTGGCGGGCATTGTCCTTGCTGCACTGGTGCTAATTGGTCTGGTTGTGGCTCGCATTGGAGACACAACCAGTTTAGGTGCCTGGGGGGTAACGGCCGTATTCACCGCCCTCATCACCTCTGTAGGCGGTATTAGCATTTTTGCTTTGGGTGTTACCTTCAACTACATGGTTTCCATATTCCACAAGCAGCCGATCCGGCAAGGGTTGTTCCGCAAACCAATTTTCAAAACCCCTATTAACCACCAATTTGGATGGCTGGGCATTTTGGCTGTGGTATTGGGGGTGGCCTTAGGTGTCGGTAGCCTTTCCTTAGCAATTAGTCAAAATTGGCCGATTCAGCGCGTGTGGCTCTACCTTTTAGGAAGTGCCATGTCTACACTGGTGGGCCTTCAGCTCATTATTTATTGGGTTTTGCTACGGGTTCTGGAAGAGTTGAGCCAACGCGAGATTTTAGCAGAACGAGATTTACAAGGTTACGGATAAAGTTCGTATCCAAATTTAATTATCCTCAGAAAAGATTACGGGCATAGCCAGGAGATTTGCAATGAGTCAAGTTAAGCTCGAAGATGTTGATGTAAAAAACAAGAAGAATCGTAAAAAAGATCCGTTGCGGGAAAATCTAGGAACGCGACGTGTACCCAAGTTACGGATGGCCAACTTCCCCGACGCCGATGAAATTATTCATCAAGGTTTGTTGGAGGAAGAGCGTGGGCCCAAGGCTGTGGATATTGTCTTGGTGAACCCGCCTACGCCTGATGGTGGCCTGTGGATTCGTACCCAGCACCGGGTAGGCCGCCGCACACGTGAAAATATGGTTTGGCCGCAGGTATCTTTGGCCCAAATGTCTGCCATGCTGTATCCAGAACATTCTGTGGCGGTTATTGATGCCAATGCAGAGCGAATGAGCTGGCCAGAGTTTGCCAAAAAGCTCGATGCATTGAAGCCAAAATATTATCTTACGCAGGTAACGGCCCCCACGCTAGAAAATGATATGTATGGTTGCTTTTTAGCCAAAGCACGCGGTGCCCAAACAATCGCTTTTGGCACGCACGTGACCCCCATTCCGCGTGAAACAATGCGGCCGTATCCAGCGTTGGATTACATTTTGCTTGGCGAGCCAGATTTGACGATTCGTGATTTGCTGGATGTGTTGGAAGGCAAAGTAGACCAACGGCCAGACAATATTAAAAAGATGTTTGATAATCACGACCCGATGTACGAACCTGCCCTTGATGAAGACGGCAATGTCATTATGGAAAAAATTAAAGGGCTGGTTTGGCGCGACGGGGATGAGATTATCGTGAATATGACACGGCCGTTTATCCCCAACTTGGATGACATGCCAATCCCCATGCACGAACTGCTGCCCTGGCAAGATTACCGGATGCCGCTCATTAAAGGGCCATTCACATTTATCGTGACCAGTCGGGGCTGCCCTGCAGGCTGCACCTACTGCATTAAACACGTCAGCTATCAGTTTTCTGTACGTTTGCGCTCGGCCGAAAACATTATGCAAGAGTTGTGGAAGCTCAAGAACATGGGTCTCAACAACATTCATATGTATGCCGATCTTTTCACCGTTAATCGCGATCAGGTGATGGAATTGTGCCAGCGCATGATCGATGAAAAAATTAACCTGAAATGGACCTGCAATAGCCGCGTAGATTACGTGGATGAAGAAATGCTAACGATGATGGGCAAAGCTGGCAACTGGCTGATCTCTTGGGGTATTGAAAGCGGTAGCGAGCAGATTTTGCGCCATGCACGCAAAGGTGCATACCCAGACAAAGCTGCCCGTTCCTTGCAGTGGGCACGCAACGCAGGCATCAAAAATTGGGGGTACTTCATCATTGGTTTGCCGGGTGAAACTGAAGCAACGATTCGTGAAACAATTGATTTCTCCAAAGGATTGCCACTGGATATTGCCTTATTCCACGTGGCAGCACCATATCCCGGTACACCTTTCTTCTTTGAGGTGGTGAAAAACGGCTGGTTCCGCCCCGGAACCCGCTGGGAACAGGTGGATATGGATAAAGGCACTGTGCTGGATTATGAAGGCCTCCCAGCCGAGCGACTGCT
This sequence comes from Candidatus Leptofilum sp., assembly GCF_965223285.1. Classification (GTDB taxonomy): domain Bacteria; phylum Chloroflexota; class Anaerolineae; order Promineifilales; family Promineifilaceae; genus Leptofilum. The sequence goes on from NZ_OZ244997.1 coordinate 958,529, forward strand.
GTATTGGCAGCGACGTGCCTTCCGAGAATGGGCGTTCCGTCCCGGGCCAATTATGACTTACCTGAAGATGGTTGCTTCAGACATTTCGACGGTCAAATCTGCCTTGAGTGTGGGTTTGCAAACGTTGAGTTGGCAAGTAAACCGCGACTAAATAACATCCCCGGTGGCTGAGAACGCCAACACTTTTGCCAGAACGCTTGGCCGCCGGGTTTTCTTTCCCACAGTTGCAACATTTCCAATCTTGGGAACAATTTGTAGACAGCTAAGTGTTGTCTGTATGATTTATGTTGCTTATTAGTGGATAAAAAGCTCATTCGATCTGGTTTGGGCAGTGGGCGAAAAATAGAAGTACCATGATTGAATTAGCAAATGATCGTTGGTTCCCAGTCATAAACACCGTTTTGGCTCTGGCTACGGCCTCACTCTGGTATTTTACCTCTGGGCGCATTGGCTGGCCGTTGGTAGTAGCCATTTTGGTTCCGTGGGGATTGCGGATTGCAGCAGGCCATTTTCCTTATCGCCGATCACGTTTTGATGGCTGGCTTTTTCTTTTTGGCATTACGGCCGTTTTCAGCACCTTTACCGCCTACAGTAGTGAAATCGCCGCAGGGAAGTTTTGGATCATCGTTGGGGCAATGGCGGTATTTTTTGCCATAATCTCTGTTTCGCGGCGGGATGTATGGCTACTGGCGGGGGCATCCGGCCCAGCAGGGGCGTTGATAGCCATCTATTTTGTGATGAGCAATAGTTGGCGGCAGTGGCCTGCCGATATTGGTTTGTTTAACCGAATTGGGTTGGCCTGGATGTCGATACGGCCGTCTTTTCCCCTCCCCGTGCTGCACCCCAACACCCTGGCAGGTATGATGGCCTTGTTGTTTCCTTTTACTATTGCCTTTGCTTTTTTTGCTTGGCGCAAGCGTAAAATCCGCTGGTTGCAATTAGCCGGTGTCTCTGGTGCCATTACCGCTGGTGGGCTTGTTATTACCAGCTCGCTAGGTGCTTGGCTGGCCTTAGCGGTTGGTCTAAGCGTCTGGGGGTTGTGGTGGGCAAGCAACCAATTGCAGAAACGAACGCCCTTTTCGCAAAAAATCATCTTCGCTGTGTTAATGGGCCTCCTGCTTATTGCTGGGGCTTTTGTCCTTCGCACGATTCTTGGGTCTGGACTAGGTCAGGAGGATTCCAATACGCGGCTAAGTTTGGCCCAGCAAACGTTCTTCCTCATTCAAGATTTTGTACTCACGGGCAGCGGCTTGGGCAGTTTTCCCGCTTTGTATGCGCAATATGCCCAGGTTACGCCTTCATTTTTTGCAGCGTACAGCAATTTCTATTTGGATATCTGGTTGGAACAAGGGTTTTTAGCTTTGGTAGCAATGTTGTTGTTGCTGGGAAACAGTTTTTGGATGTTGTTCAAACGCTCTGCGTTCAGGCGGCAAGCTCCCCCGAAAGAGCCAACAGCAGAGACGATTTTAGCGACGGCCGTTCCCCAACCGAAGCGCAGGCGGCGGCGAAAGCGAGAAGTTCAGGCTAATGAACTGGTCTGGTTTCAATGGGCAACTTTTGTGAGCTTGGTCGTGATGGTGTTGCATGGCCTCATTGATGATGCGCTTTACGGTAACTTGGCTTCGCCGCTGTTATTTTTCGCCCCGGCAATGGCTATTGTGGTCACGCGGCGGCGTTCTGATAAGGCACCACCAGACACGGTGCGGCGTAAACGTTGGGCAGTGGGGCTAGGGACAATAGCCATTATTCTGGTGGCACTCTTCTTTAATTTTCGGCAAACAGTGCAGGCGCAATGGTATGCCAATCTTGGTGCGTTGGAACTGGCGCGGGTGGAGCTGATGGATTGGCCTACAAACCAATGGGACAATGGTGAAAACTTAGAGAGGTTTGAACCGGCCATTGCCCGATTTGAGCAAGCTTTAATGGTTGATCCGCAAAATCGTACAGCCAACCATCGCTTGGGGGTGATTGCCCTCGTAAAACGCGATTTTGGAACGGCCGTGTCCTATCTGGAACGAGCGCATGAGCAGAACCAGAACTATCGGGGCATTGTGAAATCATTGGGTTATGGTTATGTTTGGCATGGTCAACCTGATGAAGCCGAACAAACGTTGATGGTTATCCCCGAGGCCCGCACCGAAATGAACATCTACAGCAGTTGGTGGGAGCGACAAAATCGCCCCGATCTAGCAGCCAAAGCCAATGAGATACTAATTGAATTAGGTAACAGACAACATTAAAACTGCAATCAATAAGGCGATGTAAGTAGGGATGCAAGGTTTAATATATTAAATAAACGAATAAAAAATTTTGAATCGTAAGGAGAGAAGTGAATATGACTGGTTTGCAAAAATTCTGGCGTGCATGGAAGAGATTTGGTCAGTTTATGTTAGATTGGACAAGTCGTATAATATTGACGCTTTTCTATTTCACAATTTTTGCCCCTTTTGGTTTAATTATGCGCTTGTTTGGAGATCGATTGGACATTAAAGAGACAAAGGCCTCATGGCTTGAGCGTGCAGAGGCGGACTTATCTCTGGAAGATGCTAGGAGGCTCACGTAAATGTATATATTGGGTATCTCTTGTTTTTATCATGATGCAGCTGCAGCACTTTTGCATGATGGTATTCTAGTGGCGGCTGCAGAAGAAGAACGCTTTTCTCGCAAGAAGCATGATTTTGACTATCCTAAGAACGCGATTGAATTTTGTTTGCAGGAAGCTGGTATTACAAGTCAGGATTTAGACTATGTTGTTTTTTATGAGAAGCCATTATTAAAATTTGAACGCATCCTTTTGACAACTTTACAAACATTCCCAAAATCATGGGGTGTTTTTCGGGAGTCCATGATAACTTGGTTTAACGAAAAGCTGTGGGTAAAGGGTCAAATCTTAACCAGTTTAAATGTCCCTGATCAAAAGCTTCTGTTTGTAGAACATCATCTTAGCCATGCTGCCAGTGCTTTCTTCTGTTCACCCTATGAAGAGGCAGCTATTCTAACAGTTGATGGGGTTGGGGAATGGACAACGGCTACGGTCGGTAAAGGGACTGCTGGTTGGCAGCATTCGACTAATGGGCATCATCCTCCTAGCTCAAACAGTATTGAGCTATTTAGCGAAGTAAAATTCCCGCACTCATTAGGCTTACTCTATTCTGCATTTACAGCTTTTTTGGGCTTTAGAGTCAATAATGGTGAATACAAAGTTATGGGAATGGCTCCTTATGGGCAACCAACTCGAATGGAAGATGTGTACAAGCTCATTGAAGTAGGTGATGACGCTAGCTTCCGCCTTAATATGGATTACTTTTCTTTTCATCATTCCACTAAACAAACGTTTAGCAATAAATTTGTTGAGCTTTTTGGTGAACCGCGCGTACACGATTCTATTTTTTATACTCCTACTACACACCCCAAAAAGGATCATCCACGATGGGATGAGGAAACAGCAAAGCGTAATCAGCATTATGCTGATATAGCTGCTAGTATCCAACGGGTTACAGAAGATATGATGTTAAGGATGGTTAACTATGCCCATAAGACGACAGGTCTAAAAAACTTGTGTATGGCGGGCGGGGTGGCTTTAAATTCTGTGGCCAACGGCCGTATCATGCGTGAAGGCCCTTTCGAGAATGTTTACATTCAACCTGCTGCTGGTGATTCTGGTGGGGCTCTGGGAGCTGCACTATATGCCTATCACGTTCTGTTAGGGAAGCCACGTCAATTTGTTATGGAAAATGCATATTTAGGAAAAGCCTATACACCCGACGAAATTAATGCAGCTATAGAAGCTACTGGCTTTCCATATGAACGAATCGACGATATGGATAAGAAAGCCACCATGATGGTAGAGGACATAATGGCTAGTAAGGTCATTAGTTTATACCAAGGCCGCTTTGAATGGGGGCCACGGGCATTAGGAAATCGTTCTATTCTAGCCGACCCACGTAGTGCAGAGATGAAAAGCGTCGTGAATGAACGAATTAAGTTTCGTGAACCATTCCGACCTTTTGCCCCTGTCGTTTTGGAAGAACGTGCTCCAGAGTTTTGGGAAAACTTAGGTAATCATCAAGGAAGCTATCCTTATCGCTATATGTTAGCTGTTTGCCAAACAAAAGAGGACAAACAAGACCTCATTCAAGCAGTAAATCATAACGGGAGCGGCCGTATCCAAACCGTGCGCCGCGAATGGAACCCGTTATATTATCGTGCCATTGAGCTGTTTGGCGAAGCAACTGGGGTTCCGGTATTGCTCAACACCAGCTTTAACTTGCGAGGAGAACCGATCGTCACCACTCCTGAAAACGCTCTAAACACCTTCGCTAAAAGCGACATTGATTCTTTATACATGGATGGGTACGTAATCCGGAAGAGTTAGGAGTGCAGAAATGATCTTGAAAGAAAACAATCCCAAAATTGCCCCTCTATTGCTGAAGCATATAGATATGTTGGCTTGCCCTAAATGTTGCAGCAACTTAGAAGCTTCAGGTACGCACCTTGAATTGATATGTGTTCAATGTAAACATCAATTTACAATTACAGATGGAATCCCTCAGCTATTTTGGCCGAATGAGTGGGATGGAAAAACAGACGTAACAGAAGAAATGAAGGCTTTTTATGAGGAGAACCCTTTCCCAAGTTATGACAATTTAGATTCTAAAGGAAGTCTTCGTACAAAAGCAGAGAAAGGAATTTTTGCTCGGCTTTTGGACGATCAAATTCCTCATGGGTCAAAGGTGTTAGAAGTTGGGTGTGGGACTGGGCAACTCTCCAATTTTTTGGGAATGAAATGGGGTAGAACAGTATTTGGTGCTGATCTTTGCCTTAATTCCCTGAGGTTGGGTCAAGGATTTAGGGAAAAAAACCAAATTGATAATGCCTTTCTGCAGATGAACCTTTTCAAGCCTGCATTTAAAGAAGGCAGCTTTGATTTTGTTATTTGTAATGGTGTTTTGCATCATACCAGTGATCCTTTTCAAGGGTATCGTTCAATTTCTAGGCTGGTAAAAAAAGGTGGATTTATTCTTATTGGACTTTATCATATGCATAGCAGAATACCTACCGATATCAGACGATTCATCTTTAACATGTCTGGTGATCGTTTTAAGTTTTTAGATCCGCGTCTAAGGAATCAAGACATAGATGATCATCGTAAGCACATATGGTTTATGGATCAATACAAGAACCCACATGAATCTAAGCATACATTTGGTGAAGTACAGAAATGGTTTGATCAAACTGGGTTTGATTTTGTAAATAGCATTCCGAAATCCAAAGCCTTCGAATCGTTTAGTACTAATGAAGAACTATTTGAAACCAATCCCAGAGGAACAATATTTGATCATTTCATTGTACAAGCGGGCATGCTTCTTAAGGGAAACAAAGAAGGCGGATTCTTTATTATGATCGGCCGTAAGAAGTTATAGAAATGAAAAAAATATCTTTTGGTAATTTGGTGAAAAATGTTGGTTTGTTATTTGCCAGCTTGCTTTTCACGTTAATTCTCTTAGAAATATTAGTTCGCACTCTGCATCTGGGTACAGGAGCATTTTGGGAGCCGCACGAACTTTACGGATGGCGTAACATTCCTAATGCCTCTGGTTGGGAATCCTGCTATGGTGAGTGTGAAGTTTTTGTTGAAATCAATAACAATGGGCTGCGTGATAGGGAAATTCCCTACGAAAAAGCACCTGATCAGGCACGGATCGTTCTTTTGGGCGATTCAATGACAGCCGCTATGCAGGTGCCTTTGGATGACACATTTGGCAAAGTTCTTGAAAGTCAGTTGCGTCAAGCGGATACAGATGTTGAGTGGGAGACAGTCAATGCTGGCGTAAACGCCTTTGGTACCGATAATGAGCTGATCTTCTATCGCTTAGAAGCAAACAAATATCAGCCAGATGTCGTTGTTTTGACCATCTATCTGGCAAACGATATTTACAATAATAGTTATATTCTCGAACAAAGATTCGGTGGACAGGATCATAAGCCATACTTTTTACTCGATGAGAATGGTGAATTAGAACTCCAAAACTTTCCTGTTGCAGGAACAGATTCCCTAACAGTTAAAGTTGGCACGTTTCTAAAGAAACATTTCCAACTGCCCCGCTTTGTAGCTCAGACTTTGAGTTTGCGTGGTGAAGTACCGCAATGGTTGCGCTCAATTATCAGTATGTTTAGCGGTAATCGAGGTGCCGTACAAAGCGATGCCACTGAAGGTGTGCCCCAAAGTGAAGAGGGTGAACCGACAGAAGAGCAGACGCCTCCGCGCAGACCCGATATTTGTGATGCTGACTATTTGCCAGTTGTAGAAGATGCTTGGGATGTTACAAAAGCTATAATAAGTCAATTACATGAAGAAGTAGAAGCAGACGGAGCACAATTACTTGTTTTATCTGTTCCGGCTGCGCCACAGTTGGTACCTCCAAAAGATGGAGAAGATTGGTACTGTGAACGTCCTAACGAAATATTGAATGCCTTTCTTGAAAATGAAGGTATACCTTATTTGGACCTGCTGCCGATGTTTAAGGACCACTCTCTTGCTGGTGGAGAACCTCTTTACTTCGAGCGTGATTTTCACATAAATAGTGAGGGTCATCGCCTGGCTGGCGAGTTGCTTTTTGAATTTTTTGAAGAAACCATTCTTGAGAATTAGTTAGGAGAATTAAAACATGAAAAATTTCTTGCGAAGTATGTCATCAAATTTAGGAGTTGTGGGTGAATTATTCGGCTTTCTTTGGGCGCGTAAATTGTGGTGGCTTTTGCCAATGGTTGTTGTTCTGATGCTTTTTGGTCTGCTGGTTATTTTCGGTTCTGCATCAGGTGTAGCCCCCTTTATTTATACGCTGTTTTAGACTTTCAGGACTTACGCAGTTGGCTCTGGCAGGTCTCTAGCCAAGTGGGTGACACGGTGAAATATTGGTCACAGCTCGAAAATTGCGTGAGTTCTACCCTTATCCTTAACACCCCCCTACTTTTGTGCCTTAGTATAAGTAAGGGTATAGTAACAAAACATTTAACTGAGACAGTGGATGAATTAAACTGCTGATTGTTTAATAGAATGCACACTTTCTGACGCGCTGCGCTTCACGTGAGGCGCAGCGCGTTTACCCTTTACTGGATCACTAACTGTTTGCAGTGCCAGGAGCCAAGTCAGCTAACCTCTCCCCCCGCCTAGACACTGCCTCACATTACTACTTTACTATGAATAAATTTTCAAATCCTTATATGTATCGTTTGTTTTTGTTTACCCTTGTGTTGGCCTTATTGGTGGTTAGTGGACTCACCGTTTTGGCTCAGTCGGAAGATGAACGGATTTGGAGCGAACCGCTAAATATTTCGCAAAGCGGTGCAGCTTCAGAACCGTCATTGTCGCAAGATAGCGGCGGTGCCTACCATCTGTTTTGGCGGGACGAATTCTCCGGTATTTTCTATTCTTCTGGGGATGGTCAGACCTGGACAGAGCCAGTTGCCCCTCGTTTTCCCTTTAGTGAGCCCCCCTTTGGGGCCGTTGGTGAGGATGGATTTGAAGGCTTCTTTACGCCTTCGGTTTTTGTCGATCCTCAAGATGTTGCCCACGCGCTTTGGGTGAATGAGGATGATGAGCTTTTTTACAGCAGGGTTGGCGTGGCAAATATAACGACTGGGGCTACGGGATGGGTTGGGCCGCAACTTATTTCTCGGAATGTGTTTCGGTATGAGATTATTGCAGGGGCAAACGGCCGTTTGCACATGCTCTATCTTACAACCAGAACCACCGCGACGGTAGCGGCTGGTATCGTTCATCGCTTCTCAGATGATGGTGGAGCCGTGTGGTCAGAACCTATCAATATCTATGCGTCTGACTACTATCGCACGATCACGCCTGGGCAGGCCAACTTTCACGTCTCGATGGCAGATGGCGAAAACGTTATCCTTGTTTGGGATAACCGCGATCTGGACACCGTCTTTGTAACGCGCTCAACGGACAACGGTGTTACTTGGGAAGAACCACGTACTGTCGATCAACGCCTGGAGGAAGACCCTGTTGATTCCCAAGGGCCAGCCCAAATTAATCTATATGCTAATGGCAGCAACGTGAACCTGACCTGGCACGCCAGCCACGCAGAAGAAGAATGTTCTCAATACGTGCAGCAGTCCAGCGATAGTGGTGTGACCTGGCAAGATGTGCAGGTAGTACGCACCGATGAACTCGACTGCCCTTTAGGCGGCCGTTTTGTTGAAGGCACCAATGGTCTACTCTTCCTAATTTCGTCATTGGCTGACAATGTATACATGCAAGCGCAGGATGGTGATCAATGGAGTCGCCCAATTTTGCAAGGCCCATTGGGTACTTTTACCGATCCCGTTACCTTCCGCAATGTGAGCTTCGAATGCTACCAGATGGACATAACGCCTGAAAATCGGCTTGTTGTAATTGGCTGCGGCAGCGGCAATGATGATGACATCTGGCTAATTTCTCGGCCTCTAGGAACCATAGAAAATTGGTCTTCGCGCTTTGTGCCAACCTCGGTTTGGAGCCAGCCCGTTGCGGTTGCCACGGCCGAGGTACAGATGTTGCAGCCAGACATTGTGATTGGGTCTGATAACCGAATGCACGCCTTTTGGAGCCAGTCGCAGAATCCAGTCGCGACGGGCCGTATTGCCAATCCGCTGAACATTCCTGGCAATGAAATTTTCTACTCCCGTTTTGACGCAGGCCAGTGGTCTGCGCCCAGACCTGTATTGCGGTCTCCCAACGGCAGCCAGGCAGATTTCCCAGCACTTGCTTCTGACAAACAAGGAAGTTTATTTGTCGCCTGGGCAGGCAATCAGCCGAATGGGGTCTATTTTAGCCGGGCACTTGCTGACCGCGCCGCATCGGTGACGGAATGGATTTCGCCGCAATTACTGCCTGCCCCTCGAGAATCGGCGACGTGGCCGAGCATGGTGTCGGATGGCGAAAGTACCATTTACGTAGCGTACACAATCCCGTTAAATGAAGACCGTGGCATTTACCTGGTCCGTTCTGAAGATGATGGCGATAGCTGGTCAGATGCCATCACTGTGTTTGACGGCGTTGAAGCCGAATGGGATTTGATTGGCCCAACCGCGTTGAGCCGAACGTCGGATGGTACGCTTCATTTGCTGTGGACCCGCTGGACGCAGTTGCCAGAGATGCAATCTATTGCGCTAGCGTACGCACGTTCTGAGGACAATGGGCAAACATGGTCTGAGCCGGAGATTGTGACGGAAGAGCCACTTTTGGGAAGTGCGCTGTTGGGTGTACAAGAACGGTTTGTACACCGAACCTGGACAGGATTAATAGACGGCCGTCCCGTTATTTGGCATCAATTTTCTGAGGATGGCGGCATTACCTGGGGCGCGGCTGGGCGTATTGTAGATCCTGGCCTGATTGCTGGCCCTACGGCATTGATTGCTGACCATAACGAAGAGCCAATCGTCGTGCAGCTCGCTGAGACGAACGCTGGCCAACTGGTGCTACAGGAATGGCTTTGGACCGGCGATCGGTGGGTAGGTGGTGAACGGCGTGACTTGCAGGAAACGGCCGTAAACGCAGACGCAATCTCTGCTATCGCCGCCCCAGACGGTCAAATTGCTGTCATGTATGGCAGCCTCATCGGGGATGGCACTACGTTAACAGACGAATTAATCTACACGAGCCGCCAATGGCAGGTTGATGATCCAGAAATTACGCGGACACCTTTACCCACCATTACCCCAACGCCAGAAGTTGTTCCAACAGAAACGCCCGTGCCGCCGCCTTCACCCACACCAACGGCAACCTTGGCACCAGTACAAAATACAGGGCCACTCGGTGGCAGCTCCGGGGGCATTATTGTAGGTGTTGTTGTTGCACTTTTGCTGGTTGCTATTATTTTCACCATTGGCTGGCGAATTTCTAGGGCCAAGTAAGCAGCTCACATTTGTTTTCTCGTGAAAGTCACCGTCAACTCAAAAGTCATCCACCAATTCTATTGATTTGATTGTGGATGACCTCCAAGTAAGGTGCATCTTAAGAGAGTAACAGTACCATCGAGAGCGTACCAACAAGGCCAATTTTTGTTGGCTGGGGGATGTGAGTATGCCCACAAAGCCTGGTACATCCTGAAATTTGCCAATTAGCTATTCTGTAGAAAGAAAGGAGTTACAACTCATGAAACGTATCTTTGTTGCTGGTTTGTTCACATCATTTATTGCCCTGGCTAGCGTAAGCTCCGTATTTGCTGCTCCGCCAGCTTACATCGATCCCAACACGGGCGGTATGCTGGCTCAGGCATTGATTGTTGTTTTGGGCATGCTGACCGGCGTATGGTTCTTTTTTGCGAACCGCATCAAACTGTTCTTCAATCGCATTACGCGCAACCGTCAGCCTGAAAGTGAACCAGTTGCACAGGAAGTTGTAACCCCAGAGACGCCACAAGAAAACCAGGTTCAGTAATGAGAACCTGGTCTGTTGCCAAGCACATTGACTGTGGCAGCAGTTTGTAATAGCGCAAACAACCATTTGCGCCGTGCTTGCCGAAAGGCTTAATAAAAACCAGATTACCAAGATTGGTGGCATTTTTCGGTAAGCACGTAGTTTATCCCTCCAAGGCTTCCACTACTGCTTCTCGCCGCTGCCACCCATTTAGAATTTAATACACTGTTTCAAAAAAGATAACTATGCGTGTAGTCATTATTGGCTTAGATGCCTTTGAACCAAGACGTTTTGAACGTCTGTATGAAGAAGGGCGGGTACCCAACCTGGCGCGTTACGTTGATGTAAATGCCTACTCCCGCTTTGCTGTATCAAATCCGCCCCAGAGTGAAGTTTCCTGGACCAGTATTGCGACGGGGCTAAACCCCGGTGGACATGGCATGTTTGATTTTGTCCACCGCAATCCAGATAACTATGCCTTGAATGTATCCTTGCTGCCGACCAAAAGTGGTTTTGGCGGGACGCAGTTTGCAGAACCATTTTCTGCCAAGACAATTTTTGATCAGGCTGTCTCACAAGGGTATCCGGCAACCGCTTTATGGTGGCCTGCCTTATTCCCGGCACGGATGCGGTCACTCGTACGCTCTTTGCCTGGCTTGGGTACGCCTGATCTACTTGGCCGTCTGGGTGTAGGAACGCTTTTTACTACTGATAGAGGGATGGCTCAGGCAAGCGGCCGTAAAACTCCGGTCGCTATTTTAGAAAAAGTAGGCAACAAAAAGTATAAATCTGTGGTTGCGGGTCCCATGCGCAAAGCCAAAGGGGGTGGCGTAGAGCCTGCCACACATGAACTGATCGTTGAACAGACTGGCAGTGATGCGGTACAGGTGACTGTAGAAAAACATCGGCTGGAGTTGCGTTTGGGTGAGTGGAGCCCTATTTTGGAGCTTAAATTCAAAATTGGGTTCCTGGTTTCATTGCCCAGCATTACCCAACTGATTTTGACACACGTAGGGGATGAGCTGAGTATTTATGCCCTGCCGCTGCAAATCCATCCGCTGCGCTCTGCCTGGCATTATGGCACCCCCCGCAATTTTGTGAAGGATTCCTGGAAAAATGCTGGCCCATTCCTGACGGTTGGTTGGCCACAAGACACGACTGCTCTCGAAGATGGCTTCATTGAAGACGATCATTTCATTCGTCTGTGTGAATCTATTGTGGCGATGCGGGAACGTGTTTTGATGCACCATCTGGATTCCTTTAAGGAGGGTGTGTTGGGCTGTGTATTTGACACGCTCGACCGGATGCAGCATATGTTCTGGCGGGATCGGCCAGATTTGATTGATGAATGGTACGTAAAAATGGATGCCTTGGTGGGCCGTGTTGAGCAAAAGCTGGCGGCTAAGGGCATTAAAGATATGACCAAGTTGGTGGTGATTTCTGATCATGGCTTTACGGAATTTGGTCAGAAGGCACATTTGAACCGTTGGTTACAAGAACATGGGTATTTGACGGCAAAAACGGCCGTTACCCAGGGCAGTTTCAGCGATGTAGAGTGGAGCCAAACCCAGGCTTATGGCATTGGTCTGAACAGCCTGTATTTGAACCTGAACGGCCGTGAGGGCAAGGGCATTGTGCAAGCGAGCGAGCAGGAGAACCTGCTAAACAAAATGTGTGATGACCTCCTGCAGTGGGAAGCACCCAACGGCCAAAAAGTGGTAAACAAAGTTTGGCGTAATAAAGATGTGTTCGACGGCCCGCTATCTTCTTATGGGCCAGACGTGATGGTGGGCTTTGCTTCTGGCTTCCGTGCCTCGTCCCAAACGGGGCTGGGCGGCTGGGAGGAGGACGCCATCGAGACAAACAATGATCATTGGGGAGCCGACCACTGCATTGACCCCAATGTGGTGCCGGGCGTGCTGTTTTGCAGTCATGGCCTGGGCAATTTCCCCAGCCCTTCTTACCGAGATATTCCCATGTTAACCATCGGCTCCAAGCCAGATGCTAGCGGTTCGGCACCGCCGCCGACCTCTAGCGGTACGGAATCTGATGAAGTGATTGAAGAAAGGTTAAAGAGCCTTGGCTACCTCTAATGTAACTCCAGAAACGGCCGTGCCCCAGGTCGAACCAACAACAACAGCAGCCGCGAAGCGGGGTGTGAATCGCGCAACCTTGTGGATTGTGTTTGCAGCGGCTGTTTTTCCCACACATTTTTGGGCACTTGTGGACTTTTTGCGTGAATATCCCGCCTGGATCAAGCGCATGAACACGGCTGAACTCCTCGGCTCGTTTTCTTACGTAATGGGCGTGTTTGCCCTGCCCGACGCCATTGTGCTTTTCCTGGGCGTTTTGCTGTTGGCGTTCATATTGCCATACCGATTCTTCCGCGAAAAGTTTGCCGCTTTGGGGAGTGCTGTGGCCTTGATTACGGCCGTTTGGCTTGTTATCTTTCACTCTTTTCCAAAATGGTTAGAGATGCGCCAAATGGTGCCGCTGGCACTTTGGGCCGCAAGCTACCTGTTGGTCATGGGGGTCGCCTATTTCCAGATTTTGCGCAATCCCAAAGCTGAAGCGTTGGTAGATAGCTTCATGCAGCGCGCCGTTTCGCTGGCTGGTCTTTACCTGTTTATTGATTTTCTCAGCCTAATTAACGTACTGATTCGCAATTTTTAGTTGAGGTTATTTCGTGACGAAAATTAATCGCCGCACTTTCTTAAAGCTGCTGCCAACCGTGCCTTTTGCCAAAGTTGCCTGGCCTGCTGTGGAAACGGCCGTAAACAACACCATCAATCCGGCGCAAAGCAGTGACCAACCCAACATCCTGTTCCTGGTCTTCGATACGCTTACGGCACAACATATGTCTCTGTATGGTTACAACCGGGAAACGACTCCCCACATGGCCCGCTTCGCCGAAAAATCTACTGTCTTCCACAAGCATGTAGCTGGCGGCAACTTTACCTCACCAGGCACCAGCACCCTCATGACAGGCACTTACCCCTGGACGCATCGCGCCATTCAGTTGCATGGTCTGGTACACAATGAATTTGTGCAGAAAAATATCTTCTCGCAAATGCCAGATAATTACCATACCGTAGCTTACACGCACAACTTGCTGGTGATGTCGCTGCTGCACCAATTCCGGGGCGATTTAGACCTGTTCAAAAAGACGCGCGAACTGTGTCTCTCTGACGGTCAATTTTCAGATCGATTGTTCTTTGATGATTACACCCACGCTTTTTGGGCGGAAACAACGGCCCTGCAAGGCGGGGCGACGCCACCCGGTGCCTTGTTCCTCTCTTTGCTGGATCGATTTGCCAACTTTGCAGAAACGCGCGGTTTTGAACAAGAATTGGCTGAACTTTACCCGCGCGGGGTTCCCAATTTGCATACGCTCTCCTTCTTGCTGGAAGACGCCATTGATTGGATTGAAGAGCAAGTGGTGACGATGCCGCAGCCATTCATGGGTTATTTCCACCTGCTGCCGCCGCATGAACCATACACGCCTCGTGCCGAGTTCATTGACATTTTCACCGATGGCTGGCAGCCGACCGAAAAGCCGAAGCTGTTCGGCTCACAGCATATGCCGCAGGCAGCCCTGAACCGGGAACGACGCCTGTATGATGAGTTTATTGCCTTTACAGATGCGGAATTCGGCCGTTTGATGGACAACCTGGAACAGCAAGGAGTATTCGAGAATACCTACATCGTTCTCACCAGCGATCACGGCGAGCTATTTGAGCGTGGCATTCGCGGGCATGTGACCCTGACGCTGTACGAAGGCTTGAACCATTTGCCATTGGTCATCCACAAGCCGGGGCAGCAAAGCCGGGAAGATGTTTTCCAGCGCACCACGGCCGCAGATATTTTGCCCACGCTTATGCAGCTTACGGGGCAATCCGTGCCAGACTGGTGCGAAGGCGCCGTGCTGCCTACTTTTGGCGGCGCAGAAGCACCCGAAGATCGGTTTGTGTATGCCGTTGAGGCCAAGAGTAACCCGAAGTATGCTGCGCTAACGGAAGCAACCGTTGCCATGTACCAGGATGATATGAAGCTGATCCGTTACTTTGGTTATACCGACGACGACAAGTATGAACTGTATAACTTAAAAGACGATCCCGAAGAGTTAAACAATATTTATGAGAGCGAAAAAGGGTTGACAGACGATTTAACAACTGCTTTGAAAGACAAAATTTTCGCTGAAAATGCACCTTACCGAGGTGAGTAAAAAAACCGCTTATTAGAGGAATATTTTCGATGATTGCACACGTACAAAACTTATTCCAATTTCGTGAACTTATAGGCATGTGGGCTTTCCGTGAAATTCGGGTGCGCTACAAGCAGTCGCTACTAGGTGCCGCCTGGGCAATTTTACAGCCGCTTGCTATAACGTTAATGTTTACGTTTGTCTTTTCCCAAATTGCCCGAATTGAAACAGAACAACCGTATCCGATTTTCTCCTACACGGCGATGTTACCCTGGACGCTCTTCGCCACTTCTATTAGCTTTGGTGTCAATTCGCTCATCAACAACATGAATTTGGTGACCAAAACGTACTTCCCCCGCGAAGTGCTGCCTTTGGGCGTAATTGGTGCGGCCTTGTTTGATTTTCTCATCGCCTCCAGCATTTTTGTGCTGTTGTTGATCTATTATGAAATCCCAGTGACGATTCACTTTTTGTGGATTCCGGTTTTTCTAATTATCCAAATTTTCTTGATGTTGGGCATTATATTGATTGGCTCGGCCATCACTGTTTTTTATCGGGATATGCGGTTTGTTGTACCGTTGGGCTTGCAGCTATGGATGTATGCCACCCCTATTATTTATCCGATAAAGCTGGTGGATGAGGCCTTGTCACCTACCTTGCGTACTTTGTATGCACTGAATCCGATGGTAGGCATTATACAATCATATCGCAACGTGATTTTGGAAGGTGTGCCGCCGAATTTTAGCGATTTGGGCTTGGCTGCGGCCGTTTCTATCACGCTGTTTATTGTGGCTTACATTATTTTTAAGCGCCTGGAAGTTTTGTTTAACGATCTCATTTAATTTGAACCCTCTTAGCATACGGTTCCATAGCAAGATGAATTGTAGGTAATTGATCGTATGTTGTTTCAAGATGACCACTGCCACAGCTTGGCAGTTCTTTGTAGGAGGCATGGATGAAACCTGCTGTAAGATTTGAAAATGTATCGAAGCGATATGAATTGGGCACTGGACAAACCAGTATTAAGCGTCTGATAACGAAACCGTTTAAAAGAAACAAAGCTGTACCAGAAAGCCAAATTTTGTGGGCCTTGAAGGACGTGAGCTTCAATATTGAACCTGGCTCGGCGTTGGGCTTGGTGGGGCCAAATGGATCTGGCAAGACCACTTCGCTCAAGCTGCTCTCGAAAATTACGTTTCCGTCATCGGGGAAGGTGCATATAAACGGCCGTATCTCCGCGCTCATTGAGTTGGGTGCTGGTTTTCACCCAGATTTGACCGGGCGAGAAAATGTTTACCTGAACGGTGCCATCTTGGGTATGAAAAAAGAAGAAATCGACAAGCGGTTTGACCAAATTGTAGATTTCTCTGGCATAGATCGGTTTATTGACACCCCTGTGAAGCGATACTCTTCCGGGATGTATGTGCGGCTTGGTTTTTCTGTAGCAGCACACGTAGAGCCTGATGTGCTGCTGGTAGATGAGGTGTTGGCCGTTGGGGATGCCCAGTTCCGCCAAAAATGTGCCCGCCGCATTGAAGAGCTGCAGGCCATCGGCACTACCATTGTTTTTGTAGCCCACAATCTCTATTTAGTGCGCAGCGTTTGCGACAAAGCGGTCTTTTTGCTGAAAGGTGTTGTGCAGCAGCAGGGTGAAGTGGATGAGGTACTGAACAATTACGAAAATTGGCTGATTGAGCAGCAAATTAAGTCAGGCGGCACGCCGGCAACGGCCATGCGCGGCAAAATTGCGGGCCATTCGCAGGATGTGGCGATTCAGGACATTACTGTTCACAATTTAAATAGCGGTTCAACTGAAGATTTTAAATATAACGATGCAGCCGAAATTCGCGTGCATTACAAAACAAATAAGCCAATTCAGGACCCCAATTTGGTGGTACGCATCACGCGGGCTGATGGCGCAACCGCAGCCATGATTCGCACGGCCGATTATGGTCTGAAGCTGGATGATTTGGAAGGTGAGGGTGTCATTTTGCTGAAAATGGATCAGCTTCAGCTGGCGACGGGTGGCTACGTACTGAACGTTTCGCTGTTGGGCCCCATTGATGGCGTGGCACTGGCCTGGGGCAACTCTCGCTGGATTCAGGTGTCTGGCATTAGCCTCGGGCATGAGGAAAGCAGCGGCATGTTTGTACCCAGAATTGCCGCGGCGGGTGTGCAAGAAAAGCGAAATGTGATTGAAATGGCGCAGGAAGCGGTTTCGTAGAGCGTCTTAAAACGAATTTGTAATTCTGATACTGGAGATTGGAGATTAGAGATTAGAGGTTCACTTAATCTCCAATCTCCAGTCTCCAATCTTTTTAAGTCATGACTGCTGTAACCAAGAAAACTGCAATTGAAACGGCCGTATCTCCCAAAACTGGTTTGCGCGTGGCCTACGTCATGCAAAATGTGGGTGTGGATTTAGCGGCTGAGGTTGGCCAGATGATGCTGATTCGCCAAACGATTCAAGGTTTGGAGCAGCGCGGTCATCGGGTAGATTTGCTGAATTTGCAGGGGCACGAGGTGGTTGCTTATCCAAATTTGGCAGATTTAAGCCAGCAGCAGCGAGTGGTGTTAGGTTGGAGTGGCAAACGGCCGTATCAACTGCTTGAGGGTGGTTTGCGGCGGCTGCGCGGTGCATTAAAGTTGCCTTATTTGGCTGGCTTTGACTCGTGGCGATTTTATGAAGCGTGCGTCAATGCCTTGCCCAGCTACCAAATTTGCCACGAATATGCCGGACTGTTAAGCGTTGGCGCAGCTTACGCGAGCCAAAAAACAAGCACCCCGCTGGTGCTTACGGTGGATGCCGATTTGCTGCTGGAAGCCGACGTCATGGGGGAACCAATCACCGGAACGCGACGGAAAGCGGCACAGTGGGCTGCCAGCAAAAGTTATGAACTGGCCAACCAGATTGTAACTGTTTCTGAGCCCACCAAAGCCAATCTGGTTGAAAATTGGGGCGTACTGGCCGATAAAGTCAAAGTGATTCCCAACGGCGTGAATGTGGCTCATTTTCAACAACCAGTAGACACGCGGCAGGTTCGGGCGGAATTGGGTCTGGGTGAGGCACCAACCATCATGTTTGTGGGTGGCTTCCAGATGTGGCACGGCTTGGACAAGCTGCTGGAGGCCGTTGCTGTAATCAAAAATGTGTTGCCGGAAGTGCGGTTGTTGCTAGTGGGTGATGGCCCGGCACGGCCGTTTGTGGAAGACAATATCTATCGCTTGAACCTGGAAAAATATGTAACCATTACTGGTTTCTTGCCCCATGCCAAGATTCCAGAGCTGCTAGCGGTGGCCGATGTGGTAACGGTACCTTATCCAAAATTGCCGCAAGAGATGTGGTTTTCGCCGCTAAAGCTATACGAGTATATGGCCGCTGGGAAGGCAATTGTAGCGTCAAGTGCCGGGCAAATTAAAAATGTCATCCGGCATAATGAAAATGGCTTGCTGGTGGCACCGGGCGAGGTAGCCGATTTGGCGGATGCCAGTTTGCATTTGCTGCAAAATGAGGCTGAGCGCACGCGGCTAGGGCAAAATGCCCAACTTGAAGCAGAAAAAGAACACGCCTGGGCGCGCCAAATTGAACGGCTGGAGCAGGTTTATGAAGCTGCTCTGCGGAGCCGATAATCACCATGTCTGGGATTGTACCTTCTCCACAGACGTCGCGGGCGGAACGGCCGTTTCCCTTGCAGGTTCGTTGGCTATCTGTACGCTCCGTCCTGGTGTTGATGACGCTGCTGGAGTTGGGCTGGCTAGCGGCCATCTGGCTAACCGGGGCAACGGCGGCTACACACAAACTGCTGCCGCTGATGATTGTGACTATCATATTGGGTGGGTTGATTATTCTCCTACCGGATCGTTTTTTGAACTGGCTGCCGCTTGAAAACGGCCGTATTGCCCACAAAGAAACACACATCTTGTTAATCATTGGGCTGGTTTTTGGGGTGCTGCTCATTTTTTTTGCCGCCGAGCAGCGCATCTGGACGTTTGACGAAGAAGGCAATTTGTGGGCCGCAACGGCCGTTGCCAATGATGGCATCGGCGCGCTCTTTGAAAATTATGATCGCCGCCCCTGGCTAGGTAAGCAGCACCCACCACTGGTGCCAATCATGTACGGCCTGGGGATGAATGTGCTAGGCACCTCCCAACTTGCCGGACGTACCATGACCGTGCTGTTTGCCTTGGGAACAGGCTTGCTTACCTACCTGATAGGCCGTCGCCTGTTTGATCGCCAAACTGCCTTGTTGGGTACGCTACTGTTATTTAGCTTCCCCCTGGTGTTTCGGTTAGGTGCAGCGGCGATGGTGGAAATGCCGCTCACCTTCTTCTTTACGCTCACGGTGCTGTGCACCTTAAGATTGGCAGAAAAACCGTCAGTTGGCCGCTTGCTTCTGGTAGGATTGACCATCGGCGCGGGTATGCTCTCCAAATACACGATGGTTTTTGTGTTGCCGTTGGCATTTGGCATTATGGTTGTACAGCAATCATTTGGGCAAGCTGTGCGCTACTTTGGTGCGATGGGACTGGTGGGGTTGGCCGTGTTGGTAGGCTGGCTGCTGTTTGCCAATCAGCTCAATGTGCTTCAGCGGCAGCTAGCGACCGTGTGGGAATATGCTGGGCTGGTGTTAACAAATGAGTACGGCCGTAACGTTCTCTTTGAAACAATGACCAACCGCCTGCCTTCCGGGTTGGGAGTTTACAACCTGCCACTGTTGGCATTGGGCGGTATCGCTGTACTGAATCAGCGACAAAAGGCTGACTGGATTCTTTTATTTTGGACGCTTAGCGTGTGGCTTCCACTGTCACTCACATTACCTGACCACCGCTACTTTTTACCTTCGTTCCCGGCATTGGCGTTAATGGCTGCGCTTGGATTGCAGCAAATTCCCAATGGGAAACGCGCTCAGGGAACAACGAGAGGATTGTTGCTGGCACTGTTTTTGGCCGTTAGCACCTTGTACTTGTATGTAGATTGGGTTCGGGTGGCCGAGCTCTTTGTAAAGTGAATGGTATTGTGTGATGAAAAAGACAACTTTGATTTTACTGATTTTGCTAACGATAGGACTGATCTGGGCAACGGCCGTTCCCTCCACCCAGGCTCAGGATGAATCGCTCCTTTGGACAGTACCCCGGCTACTTTCTACGCCTGGCATCTTTGAAACGAGCGAAACTGAGATAGTTTCAGACCCTCACGGTTTTATCCACATCTTTTGGACAGAAACCAATCCTGAAGACGGCATCACCTCCCTTCAATACGCTTCTTTTGATGGCGTTGCCTGGTCGCAACCCAACGACGTTTACGCCTCTGCTCCAGACATTGATATTATTTCGTTTGCTGCGGCTTTGGGGCAAGATGGGACCTTGCATTTGACATGGTCGGAGGGCAATACAGGTCCAATTTTTTATACAAAAGCACCAGCTCTGGAGGCTTACTCAGCACGTGTTTGGGATCGTCCCACCTCCTTTGGTTTTCCTGCTTATCGCATGAAGCTGGTTGTTGATAGCAAGAACGTACTCCACTTAATGTTCATCAACTTTTACGGACAAGAGCCAGGGGTTTATTACACACGTTCCGCCGATTTTGGGGATACTTGGCTGACAACGGTTTGGATCGACCCCGATATTCCCACCTATGACACACCGAATGTGTTGAAATTCCTGATTGATGATAAGGATGGTCTACATGCCTCTTGGTATTATGCGGCCACTGATCTGTCTAGCCCCTTAGGTGAATGGGTTCGCTACGTCAACTCTTTTGATGGCGGTGTTACCTGGTCTTCTCCATTTTCGGTCGATCGGGCGGATGATTCGGTTGACGAGCTGCGGCAGCCGTTCCCTGGTTTAGCCGTCTCCGGTGATACCGTACACATGGTGTATGCAGGCAACAATGACACCCAGCGTGAGCATCGTTACTCGTTGGACCGGGGTGTTACCTGGAGTGAAACGGAGCGCGTGATGGGCAATTTGCAAGGTCAGGCACTCGGTGATGGCTTTGCAAATGATAGTTTGGGACGGGTCCACTTTTTTGGTCAGATTCGTTGGCCACAGGGTGTATATCACACCACCTGGGACCCTGCTGATCCAGAAGCAGGCTGGACAACGCCGCAAATGGCGTATGTTATTTCTCGCAGTCCAGAAGAAGGGCGTGAGGGTCGGTACCATGCTCACTCAGTTCGGGCAGGTACAATCAATGGCAACATTTTGGTGGTCACGTTCACCGATGAAGCGACTGGCCCACTGTATGTCATTTGGCGCAAGCTCGAAGATGCGCCCGAAATTGCGCCTTTGGCTATGCCTACAGCCACCCCAACGCCAGAGGCAACTGCCACACCAGCAACAAATGTGACACCAACACCAACACCGCCCCCCTTTGCTGGAACCGATCTGGCTGTTCCAGAAGCCCCACCGAATGCTGGGTTAGGTATCTGGTTGGGTGTTTTGCCTACGTTGTTGCTCATTGGGGGCATCTTTGGTTTTCGCATGTACCGATTGCGAAACAGTTGATGGAAACAGGAGACGACTCAACAATGCGCGAAAAAATTCGGTCGGTTCAAAATCGGCTATTAGCAAAACAACATGAGATGAAAAAGGACCGACAACGTCGGCGGTTCAACCCGGAAGGGAATTCTGCGCCAATCTTCTTGGTGGGATGCGGCCGTTCTGGTACATCTATGTTTATTTGGCAGTTAGATAAATCATGGCAAATTAAGCTATATAACGAAGATCATCCAGACGCATTTGATGAATATCGGCTGCGTGACTTTAGCGTGGTGGCTCGCCTAACAGAAGAGAGCAATGCGCCCTTTACACTATTCAAACCCATTTTGGATACCGTGCAAACGATGGAATTGTTGGATCATTTTCCTGGTTCTAAAGCGATTTTTGCGTTTCGCCATTACACGGACGTGATCAATTCGTCACTGAAAAAGTTTGGTACTTACAACCGCATTAACCATGTGAGGGGGTGGATACTCGAGGATTTTGCCGAGTTTGATGTTTGCCCGCCCCCGGATGCAAGCAAAGAGCTGGTGCGGGCATTGTGGGCAGATGATCTTTCGCCGGAAGAGGGTGCTGCGCTTTACTGGCTTTTCTACAATCAGCTTTATTATGATTTAGGACTTCATGATGACCCCCGCACGATTTTGATTCGGTATGAAACGTTGGTGACAGAGCCCCGGCGGCAGTTTGAGAAAGTGATTGCCTTTTTGGAGGCTGAATTTGAGGAAAAGATGGTGGAAGGCGTTCATGCCAAATCGATCAACAAAAATGATCCGCCATCGCTGCGTCCGGCCATCATCGAAGCGTGTGATGCGTTGTATGAAAAAATGTCCTGGCACGCTGCCTGATTTGATTGAAAATCTAGCATATGAAAATTGCTTTGTTGACCCACAAAATGAAACCCCCGCTGATTGGGGGTGTGGATGTGTACACAGACCGTTTGGGCCGTGGGCTGTTGCGCTTGGGACATGAGGTTGTGTATTTGGCATTTGATTCGTCCGGTGAGGGCAATGATATTGTTGTCGAGCCAGATAGTCACCATGACGGCACGGCCGTTCATCGTATCCTGTTCAATTTTGATTCCTTACCCAAAGAGACGTTCGACACGGTGTATAACCCGGACATGGGGCAGGTTACGCGCCAAATTTTGGCTGAAGAAGGGCCCGATTTTGTCATCATCCTGAATTTTTATATGCTGACTTTGGCGACGGTGGAGGCGGCAAAGTCGTTAAACATTCCAGTGGCGCATGTGGCAACCGATTTTGTGCCGGTGTGCCGCTGGGGGACGTTCATGCGCTGGGACAACCGCACCTGTGAAGTGGGCGAATCGGTGCAGACCTGTGCGTCATGCTTCATTTCGCATCGTGCGTTGGGCAAGGTGATGGGGTCTGTGATGGAGAAGCTGCCGGAGCAGACGGTATTGAACTGGGTGGAGAAAAATGCGAGTTTGCCGCATCCGCTGGGCGTGGTACGGCCGTTTCTCAACCATGCTTCTGTGATGAAGAGGCGACTGGGCAGGATACGGCCGTTGCGTCAGCAAATCGATCTCGTTTTGGTGCCCACCCGCTTTACAGAAAAGACGTTTATTGAAAATGGCTTTGCAGCTAAACAAATTCAATTCCTCCCCTTTGGCGTTGATCTAGACAACCCGCTTGCTAGCACGCCAAAAACCGAAGCAGATCATGTTCGTTTCATGTTTTTGGGACGGCTCCAGCCATACAAAGGTTTGCATCTGGTGCTGGAAGCGTTTAATAGCCTCCCAAATCCTAGCGGAGCGACACTCACTGTTTACGGCGCTCCGGACGGACACGATGATTATTTTGCCAACTTACAGCAGATGATGGACGCAAATCCGAATGTGCATTTTGCCGGGTTGATTCCACCCACTGAGTTGGCTGATGCCTTTGCCAACGCCGATATTTTCTTACTGCCCTCCACTTGGCACGAGAACAGCCCCCTCATTTTGCTCGATGCCTTGCAATCCAAGACGCCAGTGTTGGCAAGCGATATTGGCGGCGTCAGCGGCATTGTGGAGCACGACCGAAATGGTCTGTTATTTCCCCGCGAAGATGTAGCCGCGTTGCAGTTAGAAATGCAGCGACTTATCGAGCGTCCGGAACTAATTGCGCAGTTGCAAGCCGGTAGCCAGTTGCCCAGTATTGAGTCATATGCTCAGGTTATTGTGGAGAAAATGGCGGCGATTTTGCCCAAACAGGCTGGTGTGGCGTGAGTCGTGCGTTAGTAGTTGGCGGCAATGGCTTCATAGGTGCGCATTTGGTGCAAAAGCTAGTGGACAGTGGCTGGGATGTGACGGTACTGCACAAATATGAGCAGCCCCGTTACAGCAAGATGCCAGAGTCGGTGTGCTTTTTTCGGGGCGATCTTACGCAGGAATCACTCTTGGCAGAAGCGGTGAAAGGGCAAAGTGTCGTTTTTCACCTGTTGTGGACAACGACTGCCATCCATGAAGTTGCCAACCGCGATCCGGTGGCAGATGTGCAGGCCAATTTAGTGCCGACGATTCATCTCATTGAGGCGTGCCGCGCGGCTGGGGTGGGGCGGTTGGTTTTTACCTCATCGGGCGGGACGGTGTACGGCCGTACTCAAACCATCCCCATTCATGAGGACCATCCCAACAACCCTGTGAACGCTTACGGCGTGAGCAAGCTCGCCGTCGAGAAATATCTGCAGATGTTTAATCATTTGCACGATTTGGATTTTGCCATTTTACGGCCGTCTGTACCGTATGGTCCGTACCAAAATCCTCTGGCACGGCAGGGGGCAGTTGCCGTATTTTTGTATCGCATAGCCAAAGAGTTGCCCCTCACCATTTGGGGAGATGGCAGCGTTACCCGCGACTACTTTTACATCTCCGATTTAGTAGACGCATTAATTTTGGCGGGTACCAAAACCCTGAACAACCAGCGTATCTTCAACCTCGGTGGGGCAGAAGAAGTGTCATTAAACCACCTCATCACTTTGGTAGAAGAAACTGTTGGGCGCAAAGCGGCGGTAGCGTTCCGATCTGCCCGCGATTTCGATGCACCCCGCGTGTTGCTGGATACCCATCGTGCTGAGACAGTTCTAGGCTGGCAGCCGAAAGTGCCAATGAAAGATGGTTTGGCTAAAACTTGGAAGTGGATGCAAAAAACGATTTTATAAGATTTTGAGGACTGGCAGCCCTAATAGCTAGTTATCGGAAAATCAAGAAGTACAGGACTGCCAGTCCTGCAAACTAACTGAGTAAATTATGACGAAACCGAACATTCTTCTGTTAACGATTGATACCCTCCGCGCCGATACGCTGGGCTATGCAGGCTACAAAAAACCAATTACTCCCAACATCGACAAATTGGCTTCACAAGGAATTCGCTTTACCCAAGCGATCACACCTGGCTCGTGGACGCAAGCGGCCTTTCCAGGCATTATTACCTCTACCTATGCCTGCATGTACGGGGGGTGTTTGGGGCGGCTATCACCGGAACGGCCGTCTCCCGTCAAAATTATGGGGGATGAAGGTGGCTACGAAACGGCCGCATTCTCCACTAGCCCCCTCCTCAGCCGCACCTACGGCTACGATCGCAAATTCCAACGCTTTAACGATCTCAATCCGGGCGAAAAAAGCCCCAAAATTCGCGGCATTAAAGGTGGGCAAGCCTTATTGCGCCAGCCAATTGTTCATCAGATTGCCAAACTATTTGGCCAAAATTGGCGGCCGCCCAAGCTATACGCCACCGCCGCCGAGCTAAACGACGCGGCCATGCCCTGGCTAGCCAGCATTGGCGAGCCATTTAAGGCTTGGCTGCACTACATGGACGTGCATTGGCCCTACCATCTGGAAGACGAGCTTACTAAACCCAAAGATATTGCCGAAGCCTGGGCCGACCTCTCACATTTGCATGAGGTGAACTGGTACGGCGCACCCGTGTCGCCAGAGCAAAAAGCACGGTACATTCGCCTCTACGAAGAAGCCATCGCCTACACCGATGCCCAAATAGGCCGCCTCATGGATTTTTTGGATGAGACGGGCTTGGCTGAAAATACCATCATTGTGCTGGTTTCTGATCACGGTGAGGAATTCCTAGAGCGGCGGCATTGGGGGCATGTGGAGCTAAATCTGTATGATGAAATCCTCAAAGTACCCATGCTCATGCGAATCCCCGGCGTGTCGGGCAATCAGGTAATTGGACAGCAGGTCAGTACGATGGACATCATGCCCACGCTGCTAGAGTTGGCAGGCTGCCGCATCCCCGAAAAAGTGCTGGGTAAAAGTCTCGTTCCGCTGTGGGACGGCGATCCTGCCGACTATGGCGTGGAGGTCGCCATTGGCGAACGGTGGCGCGATACCTCCCACATGATCGCCGTCCGTACTGAAGAGTACAAATATATCTGGGACGATGCGAAGCCAAATGAGCCATTGCTGTTTGATTTGCGGCGTGATCCTGAAGAACGTCACAATATTGCTGCTGAACATCCTGATGTGGTGCAGGCGTTGCATCGGCATGTAGAAGCGCAGCTAGAGCGGATGCGCAGCACGGCTCCGGCAGAAATGTCGAAAGAACCTGTGCTGGATGAAGAGATCGTGGAGCGTTTGCGCGGTCTGGGCTACGTGGAATAGGCCAATGCAAAACTATCATTTCGTCTTGAGTGCACCATTTTCGCATTGGCTTGACGATTTCCGGTCATGCCAAATTTGTGTGCCCGTGCAGGAAATCGCTTAACCATGCGCGTTTTGTTTATCACGGCGTACTTTCCGCCTTGCCAATATGGTTGGGGCTACATGCGCATTTGTGAGCAGGTGGCTGATGGCTTGGCCGAGCGGGGCCACGATGTGGCGGTGCTGACCAGCACCTACCAGGATGGCCCGGAAGTAAAGCCGTACCCTGTCTATCGCCATCTGACCATTGAGCCAGATTGGTTGTTGCCAGATTCCCCTGCTAAACAATTTTTCTCTGGCCGGAAGCAGCGGGAGCGAACGGCCGTTTCTCACCTCCACCAAACCATTGCCAACTTTAAGCCCGATGTGTTGTTCATTTGGGATGCCTTTGGCTTGTCTGACGCCATGCTGCGCGAAGCTGAAGAATCTGACATCCCCGTTGCCTACTACTTTGCCAACTACCTGCCGGAATTTCCCGGCGGCTACGTGCATTACTGGTCTTCGACCAACAGTCACCCGCTGGTGAAGTTGGCCAAGCTGCCCATGTCGCTGCTGGCCAAAGCAATGTTGGCACGAGAAGGCAAGCCGATCAAGCTGAAGTATGAACATACCATCAGCGTGAGTGATTACGTGCGCCAACGATTGCTTTCACAAAACCTCATTGGGTCAGATGCGATTGTGGCTCCCAACGCGGTAGATTTAGCAATGTTCAGCGGTGAACCACGCCAACCAGAACCAGATGCGCCGCTGCGCTGCCTGGTTGCTGGCCGCGTTGCGCCAGAGAAGGGCATCCACACCATTTTGCACGCCTTTGGCAAGCTGCACCAGAAAGGCCAGTTACAAAATATCTCGCTGACTATTTTGGGCAAAGGGACAGATGAGTATAAGGAACATCTTAAGCAATTGGTGATACGCTACCAACTAGAGAAATTTACAAATTTCGCTGAGCCTGTCCCCATCGAAGCAATGCCCACTGTCCTGGCCGAACATGATTTGCTGCTGCTGCCGTCTGAGTGGGATGAACCATTATCTTGTTCCATGTTGGAAGGAATGGCAGCGGGGTTGATGGTCATTGGCACAACCAGGGGCGGCAGCGGTGAAGCACTTTTTCACGGCAAAACGGGTCTCACTTTCAAGGATGGCGACGCGGATGCTTTAGCCAAGCAGCTTTTGGTAGTGACACAAGATCGTAGCTTGGTGGCTCGTTTGGCGGCAGCGGGCAAAGTGGAAGTAGAAACCAATTTCAATATGGATGTTTCGGTTTCTCGTATTGAAGATTATTTAGCTAAATTGGTTGGGGTGGAAACGGCCGTTCCCAACATTACCTGATTCATATACAGAATGCTCTAAAATCTCTGTAGTCTCTGTGGCAAAAAACATTGAATGAATATCTTATTCCTGTCTCGCTGGTATCCTTTTCCGCCTAACAACGGCTCCAAGCTGCGGGTTTTTCACCTGCTGCGGGCCTTGGCGGCTAAGCACAGCATTACCCTGCTCAGCTTCCGCGAACAGCAGGAAGTAGTCGATACCGATGCGCCAGAAATTCGTTCCCTTTGCCACGAGATTCATACCGTCCCCTGGCCCCAATTTAACCCCACCAGCGGCACCTCCATTGCCGGGCTGTTCAACCCCAAACCGCGTTCTGTTTTAGATAGCCACTCGCCAGAAATGGCTAACAAAATCCAGCAGTTAATCGCTGAGAACCAGTTTGATGTGATTATTGCTTCGCAGGTTGGTACGGCAGGATACGGCCGTTACTTCCAAAACATCCCCGCCCTCTTTGAAGAAATTGAGATGGGCATTTACCATGAGCAATTAGCTCAGGCAGAATCCTTCAAATCTAAATTGCGTTACCGGATGACATTGGCGAAACAGACAAACTACCTGCGCGACCTGTTGCAATATTTCGACACCTGTACCGTTGTTTCAGAACCGGAGCAGGATTTGGTGAAAACGGCCGTGCCCGGCTACCAAAACGTCGAAATCATCCCCAACTGCATGAATTTGGCGGATTATGACCAGGTGCGCGTGCCGAAACGGCCGAATTCGCTCATCTTCACCGGCTCCTTTACTTACCACGTTAACCATCAGGCAATGGAATGGTACGTGGGTGAAGTCAACGCGCTGGTTCAGGCACAAATTCCAGATGTGCAGCTTAGCATCACAGGCGACCACGCCAATTCGCCCTTACCCCCAGCCAACAACGTCACCCTCACCGGCTTCGTGGATGACATTCGTAGCTGGATTGCCTCTTCTTGCGTTAGCTTGGCACCCATCTTCATGGGCGGCGGCACTCGCCTCAAAATTTTAGAGGCGATGGCGTTACGCACGCCCGTGGTTGCCACCAGCAAAGGGGCCGAGGGGCTGGAGGTAGAACATAGTAAACATCTGCTGTTGGCGGATACGCCGCAAGCATTTGCTGATGCGGTTGTTAGCTTACTGTGTGACCCTGCTCTGTATCAACAAATTGCCGAAAATGGTTATCAACTTATTGCAGAAAAATATGATTGGCCTTCCGTTACGCCGCACTTTCTCAATCTAGTTCAGCGGACGGCCGAGGCTAGAAAAGTATGACGTCTTTTATTCAAAAAACATTCCGCACAAGTGAAGGACGGCGTTGGCTCCAGGTTTTGGTCATGATTGGTGCCTTAATGCTCAGTTTGCTAATAGCTCAAACCAGCCCACAAATTTCTCTGTTGGTGGTTGCAGTTGCTTTGCCTATTGTAGCAATCGGTGCCTATCTTCTGGTTCGGCACCCGCCAATTGGCTTCTTGCTAATTATTGCTGTTTCAACCGTCATCAGTATTGATATTCCCCCAATTGGCCTCATTGCCACTTTGATTTTGTTGCTAACTATGTTGTGGATCGTAGACATGGTAGTGCAGCGACGTGAAATTAATTTTGTCAACTCCCCCACGATGACGCCGTTGGTGATGTTTACGGCCGTTGTCATTCTTTCATTCATTGTGGGGCAGTTGCCCTGGTTCTCCATTGCCCAGGTGCCAATTGATAACCAGATTGGTGGCGTAGCTATCTTCATCCTCTCTTTTGCTGCCTTCATTTTGGTGGCACACCAAATTCGTGACATTCGCTGGCTAAAATGGATGGTTTTCCTCTTTTTGGGGTTGGCTGGCCCTGCCGTATTCATTGGAATGCGGGTTTTGCCCGGCTGGCGGCAGCTTAACCAGCTATTGTTGCACCCTCAAACAACGGGTGGCAGTCTTTTCTGGTTATGGCTGGCTGCGATGACATTCAGCCAGGCGCTATTTAACAAGAAACTGGCCATGAAATGGCGAGGCATGTTGTTAGCCATTCTCATTGGCTATCTGTACTTGGCTTTGGGTCGAAATCGCGCCTGGACATCCGGCTGGGCACCAACGTTTGTGGCTCTATTTGCCATAATTTGGGTTGCGCGTCCCAAATGGGCCATGCCTATGACCATGGTGGGAGTAGCTGGACTCATTTTGCTCTTCCAGCCCATCTATAATGCCGTGTTCATTGGCGATAATGAATACAGTGCTGTGACCCGGCTTGAAGCGTGGCGAATTGTGGGTGAAATTATTAAAGTGAATCCCATTTTAGGGCTAGGGCCGGGAAATTATTATAACTACACCCTCCTCTTCCCGATTCTTGGCTGGTATGTAGAATTTAACTCACACAATAACTATGTTGATATTGTGGCCCAAACTGGCATCTTGGGACTGATCTGCTTCTTCTGGTTTGTTGTTGTAACCTGGCGGCTTGGTTGGCGGTTACGCAACCAGGTACCTGCCAATGGCTTTACCCAGGCGTTTGTTTATGGAGCACTTGGCGGTTTGGCTGGCACCGTTGCGGCTGGCATGTTGGGGGATTGGGTGCTGCCATTTGTTTACAATATTGGCATTTTTGGGCTTCGTTCAAGCATCTATGCTTGGCTATTTCTGGGCGGATTAGTAGCCATTGACCAGATACGTTTGGCTGGCGGCCATCTTGATTAAAACACATAACAGTGGCCGGGATGCCTTGGCTATTTTAAGAAGGTGAAAATATGTTAGATCAGTTATTTGCCGTAGCTGCAGAAGAACTGAAATACAGCTACCTCTATCTAAAACATCAAATTAGTAGCACCCATCAAAGCCGTGCCAAAGTCTTGGTCAATGGCAGCCCTAAATCCGGCACCATCTGGATGCTAAAAATGATTGCCTCTTTACTAGGCTATGAAGAAATTGGCAACTATTATGGTGATTTGCGAAGGTACCGCATCACACTTTCGTAAGGGCATTGTGGGGGATTGGCGCAATTATCTAAAGCCGGAACATATTCAACGGTTCAAAGAACTGTGTGGCTGGCAGCTTATTGAAATGGGCTATGAGCAGGATTTAGATTGGTCGTAATGGAAAAATGAAATTATCAATTGTTATTGTTAGCTGGAACACGAAAGATTTACTGGAAGCCTGTCTTAACTCTGTTTACGCGTATCCCCTTTACCAGCCATTTGAAGTGTGGGTGGTGGATAATCAATCGAAAGATGACACAGTGGCAATGGTTCGTGAGAAATTCCCACAGGTAGACCTGATTGCCAGTGAAGAGAATTTGGGGTTTGCTGGGGGCAATAATCGAGCAATTCCGCACTGTAGCGGCGAGTATGTGCTGCTGTTAAACCCGGATACAGAAGTAAAGCCAGATGCGCTTAACGAGCTAGTGGCCTTTATGGATGCTCAACCTGAGGCGGGTGCGGCTGGGTCTCGTTTGTTGAATGCAGATGGCACGCTGCAACCTTCTTGCCACCCACGACCTACTTTGAGCCGTGAGTTTTGGCGGATGTTTTATTTGGATAAGCTGGTTCCGTACGGTAGTTACGACATGGATAAGTGGGATATTACGCAACCGCGTGAGGTTGATGTGTTGATGGGTGCTTCGCTGCTGGTTCGAAAGAGTATATTGGACACGGTTGGCCTGTTGGATGAAGGGTATTTTATGTACTCGGAAGAGGTTGATTTGTGTTATCGACTGCAAAAGGCGGGGTGGAAACTGTTCTGGGTGCCACAATCTCAGGTGGTGCATTTTTGGGGGCAGAGTGCCAAGCAGGTTATGGCCGAAATGTTTTTGCAGCTTTATCGGGCCAAGCTACGCTTTTTCCGTAAGCATTATAGCTGGTTGACGGTTGCATTGTACAAAGTTGTTTTGGGATTGGCTGCCCTGCTCCGTTTGGCGTTGGCACCTTTGTCTTGGTTGCGAAAATCCGACACCAGTGGCTATCAGTTGCACATGGCGCAGCATTACGGCCGTCTGCTCATCACACTCCCCTCTATGTAAGGACAAAATTATGCGGATTTTGTTTCTAACTCAAATTATTCCTTATCCACCAAATGCAGGCCCGCGCGTAAAAACGTGGCATGTGCTGCGCTACTTGTATGAGCGTGGGCATGATGTGACGCTGGCTTCGTTTGTGCGTGAAGAAGAACGGCCGTATCTCTCCAAGCTAGACGAGGTGTGTACGGCCGTCCACACCGTGCCCATTAACCGCTCCCGCGTGGCAGATGTGGGGTATTGGTTGCAGAGTCATTTGTCGGGACGGCCGTTTCTGATTGAGCGAGATGATTTAAAAGGAATGCGCCAGTTGGTGCAGAATTTGCTAGCTGAACAGGAATTTGATGTGGTACATGCCGACCAGCTTACGATGACCCAATTTGCTTTGGATGCGAAGAAGGTGGGTGGGGTGAAACGGCCGTACATCATTTTCGATGCTCACAACGCCACCTGGTCTATTTGGGAGCGGATGCGCGAAAACGCTCCCTGGTTCCTCAAGCCAGTTTACCGAATTGAGGAAAACCGCATCAAACAGTATGAAGGGATGTTGGTGGAGCAGTTTGACCACACAATGGTGGTCATCGATCCAGATAAAGATTTGCTGCTAGCGGGCGTGAAAAATGGCAATACGGGCACTTTGGAAGCGCGTATCAGTTCCATACCCATTGCGGTTGACGCCGAGGTACTCCAACCCATTCAGCGTAAAAAGGGATCGCGCAATATTTTGACGTTGGGCACGCTGAGCTACCCGCCCAACGCCGACGGCATTCGCTGGTTTTTACAGGAGATTTTCCCGCTGGTGCAGCAACAGGTTCCAGATGTGACCCTCACCGTCATCGGTAAAAACCCGCCAGCCGATTTTGTGCAGATGGCGCAGCAGTCGGGCGGGGCGGTTGCGGTGACGGGGTATGTGGATGATTTAACGCCCCACATGGAAGCGGCCGCTTTGATGGTGGTGCCGGTACGGGCCGGTAGCGGGATGCGCGTGCGGTTGCTAGAAGCCTTTGCCCGCGCCATGCCAACTGTGACCACCACTATTGGTTTGGAGGGCATTATTGCGGAGGCGGACAAAGAGATTCTGCTAGCTGACGATCCGCAAAGTTTTGCCACCGCTACGGTCAATTTACTGAACGATCCGGATTTGCAGGAGATGTTGGCGGTAAACGGCCGTAAACTAGCCGAAGCTCGGTACGATTGGCGGGCAGTACTCAAGCAAATGGATGCCGTTTATGCACTGGCGGCACCCCAACCGGAGGCCACAAGCCATGCCTGACAAGATGAATGAGTTGCTGAAAAATCCCAAACGTTTGCTGATGGGTATTTTGGTTATCTCGGTGCTGCTACGGGTGTTTACCGGCATCGTTTTTTACGGAAATGAGATTCAGGCATTGCCCGGCACCTTCGACGAGGTTTCATATCACAATTTGGCACTGCGAGTGCTGGATGGGCATGGCTTTTCTTTTGGCGAGCGTTGGTGGCCCGGAACGGCCGCAAATGAACCAACGGCGCACTGGTCATACCTGTACACCGGGTACCTCATTGCCGTTTACGCGATTTTTGGTGCCAACCCACTGTTAGCCCGCATTTTGCAGGCGATTATTGTGGGTATTGTCATGCCGTGGTTGTTGTATCGGCTATCCTTCCGCATGTTTGCCCCGGCGGCGCGGGGCGATGGCATGTTCCGCTACAGGCCAGAGATGGCCCGCGCCCAGCGCATTGCCTTGCTGGCGGCTGCCATAGGGGCTATTTATATTTACTTTTTCTATTATACGGCAGCACTCATTACAGAAGGATTTTACATTTCTGGCATTTTGTGGGTGTTCGATACGGCCGTTTCCATCTCCCAATCCTCTCAGGTAACAACCAAACAGTGGGCAACATTGGGGTTGGCATTGGGCTTAACCATTTTGTTACGGCAGCTATTTCTGTTGGTGATGCCCTTTGTGTTGCTGTGGTTGTGGTGGGCCAAACGGCCGTCGCTTACCAGCTTCATTTTGCCGGTGGCAATGGTGGTACTGATGATAGTACCCTGGACTATTCGCAACTATCGTGCTTTTGACCAGATTGTGCCGCTCAATACAAATTCCGGCTTTGCCTTCTTTTGGGGCAACCACCCGCGCTACGGCACTCAGTTTATTCCCATTCTTCCCTCCGGCGAATATTACCGTATGATCCCCGAAGAACTCCAGGCGCAAGGTCTAAACGAAGCCGAAATGGATTCTGCATTGCTTTCTGAAGCCCTTACCATTATTACGGCTGAGCCGGGGCGATATGTGCTGCTTTCACTGAGCCGCATTCCCACCTATTTCATGTTTTGGCCATCTGGCGATTCCAGTACTGTCAGTAATTTGTCTCGGGTGGGCAGTTTTGGCCTTTTCTTGCCCTTTATGGTTTATGGGCTGTTCCTGACGCTGCGCCAATCATTTTCTTCCTGGCGAGAACGACTGGCTTCTCCATTCACGTTGCTTTACCTGTTTATGCTGGCTTACACGGGCATCCATGTACTTACGTGGACGCTTATTCGTTACCGCATTCCGGTGGATGTGATTTTGGTGATTTTTGCCGGGTATGGTCTGCTGGATTTAACCGAGCGGGTGTTGACAAGGCGTGGGGCTGCAGGGGTAACGGCCGTTTCCTGACCTCTGGTGTAAGGCCTATGGTAAGGTTTGCTCAGTACCATGCAGACCAAACCGGCGACCAGAAATTGAAAAAAGCCGGGGATGGAGTCACCTCAGCTAAACCGGCGCGCACACTCTATTTGACGGCTGAAAAGCAAAAGCCCTATGGGCAGATATGATCTGAATTGGGAACTTATCCTCCATGAATGTACTGTTTATTGTGCCTTATGTACCGAATCTTGTGCGGACACGGCCGTATAACCTCATACGTCATTTGGCTGCCAGAGGAAACCAGGTCACCGTCCTAACCATGTGGGCCAATGAACAAGAACGCGCCGATTTGGTTCACCTTAGAGAAATTTGCCACGAAGTTCACGCTATTCCCATGCCCTTGTGGCGTTCCCTTTTTAACAGTGTTTTAGCTTTACCCAACCCCAAAACACCCTTGCAAAGCGTTTATTCCTGGAAGCCCTCGCTGGTTTCTTCCATTAATGGCGATGGTACGTATGATGTAGTGCATGTAGAGCATTTGCGTGGCTCGCGTTATGGCCTCTACCTGAAACAGCACACCAATTTACCTGTTATTTGGGACAGCGTGGACTGCATTACCCACCTGTTTCGGCAGGCGGCTACGCAAAGCAAAAGCCTTAAAGGACGATTTCGTAGCTGGCTAGATTTAGACCGAACGGCCCGGTACGAAGGTTGGCTACTAGATAAATTTAACCATATCCTGGTAACTTCCCCAGTGGATCGAGAGGCGTTACTTGATTTAAGGCCAAAAGGCAGCACCCCGGCCCCGATTTCTGTCTTGGGTAACGGGGTTGATGTGGAACATTTTAGCCCTGATCCTAGCGTAGAACGGGAACCTGCTACGCTGGTAATTAGTGGCAAAATGAGCTACCACGCCAACGTTACCATGACCCTGTATCTGGTTAATGAGATAATGCCGCACGTGTGGCGGCAACGCCCAGATGCCAAACTGCTTGTTGTCGGTAAAGACCCCACTCGCGAAATTCAGGCATTAGCCGAAAATCCAAACATTGTGGTTACAGGCACTGTGGACGCCTTACCGCCATATTTACAAAAAGCAACTGTTGCCGTCGCTCCCATAACCTATGGGGCTGGCATTCAAAACAAGATATTGGAGGCGATGGGCTGTGGAACGCCAGTCGTTACCACGCCTCATGCTGTTTCTGCTCTGTGCATAGAACCAGATCGAGACCTTTTGGTGGCTGACACGCCAGAAAATTACGCGCAGGCCATTTTGTCTGTCATCGAAAACCCACAGCGACAAGAGGACTTAGGCAGAAACGGCCGTGCTTACGTGGAACAGTATCATCATTGGCCGAATGTGGCTGCCCGTCTGGAAACAATCTACGCTGAGGCTTTAGAAAATAGTTCACGCCAAGCATCGCGCCCTCTCAGCATGCAATGATGGCATTTATTGGAGTACAGAAATCATGATTATTATTCAGACCCCACTGCGCGTGAGCTTGTTTGGCGGGGGTACCGATTTTCCATCATATTATTTGGAGCATGGCGGCTGCGTGCTTTCTTCTGCCATTGATAAATATATTTTTGTTACCATCAAAAAACGGTTTGATGACAAACTCCGCATTGGGTACACCCGTACGGAGATGATTGATCGTGTGGATCAGATTAACCATGAGCTTATTCGTGAAGCTATGCGCCTGACTGGCATCGAAAAAGGCGTCGAAATCACGACAATGGGTGACATTCCAGACCAGGGATCTGGTTTGGGTTCATCCAGCACCGTGACTGTAGGTGCGCTACACGCCATGTATGCGTATAAAAAAGAGCTGGTTCTTACGGAACGGCTAGCAGATGAAGCCTGCCGCATTGAGCGAGAGATTTTGGGCAAGCCAATTGGCATACAGGATCAATACATTGCGGCCTACGGTGGCCTCCGCTTTATGAGTTTTACGAAAACTGGTGAAGTTATTGGGCACCGACTCGAGCTAAGTGAGCGCACAATGCGTCGCTTGAGCGACAATTTGCTACTCTTTTTTACCGGGGTCACGCGCAAAGCCGATACCATCCTCAAGGAACAAAAAACCAATATTAAAGACAGACTCTCTATCCTTTCAGAAATGAAGCAGATCGCTCACGCGGCTTGTGATGAGATTCAGAAAGAAAATATTGATGCAATTGGTACGCTTTTGCATGAAAGCTGGGTGCTAAAGAAGCAACTCGCCAGCCAAATTAGCAACAGTGCTTTGGACGACATGTACAACACGGCTCGCAAAGCAGGTGCTATTGGTGGCAAGATTTCTGGGGCAGGTGGTGGCGGCTTCTTGCTGCTTTATGTCCCACGTGGCCAGCAAGAACAGGTGCGTGATGCGCTGAAAGATTTCCAGGAGTACCCCTTTAAGCTAGGCCAGGATGGTAGTAAAGTCATTTTTGATTACCAACGTTAACAATAATTACCGAAAATCGTTTGTTTGACGGTAAGATTAGGGGTGTAACATGACTGTAGTACAAAAATATTTTGCAGATTTAAAAGATACAATTGATTTATTGGAAGAAGCACCGATAGAAACGGCCGTATCCGCTTTACATAACGCACGTTTAAATGAAAAACAGATTTTTGTAATGGGGAACGGTGGTAGTGCATCTACCGCTACACATTTTGTGTGTGACCTGAACAAAAATACACGTGCTGATTGGCTGCCGCATTTTCGTCTGATAGGCTTAACCGACAACATGGCCATCTTTGCTGCTTACGCCAATGACGAAGGGTATGAAAATGTCTTTGTCAAGCAACTGGCAAATTTCCTGCGCCCTGGCGATGTTGTCGTAGGTATTTCTGCTAGTGGCAACTCTGAAAATGTGCTTCGTGCAATGCAATACGCCAACGATACAGGGGAAAACATAACCATTGGCTTAACAGGATTTTCTTCTGGCAAGCTGGGGCCAATGGTGGATATTCATATGCATGTGCCCAGCGACAATATTGAACAGGTTGAAGACCTTCACCTCGTTTTAGCGCACCTCATGACAACCGCCCTAAAGCAAAAGGTGCAGGAGGAGAAACGGCTTCAACTTCAATCGTAGATAAATTGGTATATATTGAGTCAGCTTTAGGTCAAATCATTACAGCCACCATCGCCAAACTTTGACTAAGCAATACAGTGAAAAATTGTATTGCTTTTACTTGTTTTAGATGAGACTTGCACATAAGTGCTTGCAAAGTGAATTATACTGAGTAAACCACAGAAAATGTTTTGAAAATCGAAGAACGATTTCTCTGTGATTTACTTGTATGGAAGCGGGAAGAACATCTCGTTTTATAAAATCTTGTAGTTGGAATAGGATTGTGCAATGGAAATTGATATTAGAGAATATTTAGCCCCGCTAAGAAAATGGTGGTGGATGATCGCAATTACGACGTTTGTTGCGGCCGTTGCCAGCTTCTTTGCTACTCGTCAGCAGGTTCCAGTCTATCGCTCCTACACACGGTTAGCGATTGGTAATTATTTGGAATCTACCGATGTCAGCAACAACGATTTTTCTACCACGCGACAGCTGGCTACTGCCTATGTAGAGATTGCCAATCAGCCTGGATTTCTCCGTGATACTGCCGATGCGCTTGGATTGGAAGAATTGCCTCGGGATATTGATATTCGCCAGGTGAACGAAACCAACTTTGTGGATATTACTGTAACGGATACTGATGACCTCCGAGCGGCAGCGGTAGCCGCAGAGCTAGCTCGCCAGCTTTCTTTGCGTACACCCACTGGGCAGGACAGCGGCGATGCTGAATTTGTAAGGGGATTGTTGACTGATTACCAGACCAAAATTGAGGATACCCAAGAACAGATTACGGCTAAAGAAGCAGAAATAGGTGAGCTGATTAGTGCGCGTGATATTTCTGTAGCGACGGGTGAACTGAATACGTTGGAGAATAACCTGGACACGCTAACCCAACGTTATACTGAACTGTTGTCATTGACACAGGAAGGTGCAACCAACTCTGTCCAGATTGTAGACCCAGCAACTCGGGGAACACTTGTCAACTCTAATAGTATTATCTCGGTAATTACGGCCGCTGGCATTGGCTTTGTTCTGTCGGCGTCTGCCGCCTATTTGCTTGAGTATCTTGATGACACGGTAAAGACACCGGAACAGATTATGAAGCTGGGAAATATACCCACATTGGCCGGAATTGCCTACATTGATTCTGAGGATGAAAGCAAGCTGGTGACAATTTCGGATACGCGATCGCCGGTGGCTGAAGCGTATCGTGTGTTACGCACGGCCATTCAATTTTCTGTAGTTGACAAGAAAAACTCAATTTTGTTATTGACCAGCGGCGTGCCCTCTGAAGGCAAGAGTACAACGGCGGGGAATTTGGCCGCTGTATTGGCGCAAGCTGGTAACAACGTGGTATTGATTGATGGTGATTTAAGACGGCCGTCTCAACACAACATTTTCAACTTGCCAAACAAACGTGGACTAACGAGCTTGTTACTGAAACTGAATGTAGATGACTCTGATATTGAAGTCCGCAATTTGGTCGAAGATACCGTTCAGCCAACACAGGTAGAAGGTTTGCAAGTTATGACCTGTGGCCCCATTCCACCGAATCCATCAGAACTGTTGGGTTCCACAAAAATGCGTCACCTGATGGATGTCTTGGACAGACAGTTTGATTTTGTGGTTATCGACAGTCCGCCAGTGCTATCTGTAACGGATGCGGCCGTTTTGAGCGCAACGGCTGGCACAACTCTGGTGGTGGTACGGGCAGACAAGAGCCGCAAAGAAGAGTTTAAGCAGGTGGTAGAGCGGTTGGCAGATGTAAATGCTAATCTGGCAGGTGCCGTACTTAACTCTCTCAAAGCGGGCAGTGAGGGACATAACTTCTACTACTACTACAGAGATCCTTACTACACCTACGGTGACGAGCCAGATAGCGACAGGGGTGAGCCGAAGAGCAAGCTGCGCAAGCGGTTCTTGCGTGGCCAGGAAGCTGTTCAATCGTAAACGTAATTGGCTAAAAAATGTGAAGGCCCGACGTGAAAATCGCGTCGGGCTTTTTTTATGGAAGGTGAGGGAACAAATGACTTAAAGCTGTGTTGAGATCGGTAAAGGTGGCAAATGGGGGAAGCTCTTGAGTAAGTGGTAGTTGTGCCTGGGCCGTGCCGCGCCCGGTGAGCAATAAGATAGCTTGCTTAACGCCTGCAGCTTGCCCAGCCTGAATGTCAGTAAGGGCATCGCCAATCATGATTGATTGACTGAGATCAAGGTTGTGCTCTTCAGCAGCCTGAAGCAGCATACCGGGCTGGGGTTTGCGGCATGGGTCGTTGAGACCCGGTTTGGCGGGGCAAAGGTAGCTTCCGTCGATACGGCCGTTACTTTCGCGCACCACCTCTAAGATTCGCTCGTTGAGAGTGACGGCCGTTTCCAATGAAATGATCCCGCGCCCTACTGCCGACTGGTTGGTGACCACAATAATTTTATACGGAATCTCATTAATCCGTGCCAACGCTTCTAGTGCCTGTGGAAAAAATTCAACATCCTCCCAGCTCCGCACATAGTTGGCTCGATTTTCAATAAATACACCGTCACGGTCGAGGAAAAGGGCAGGTTGTTTGGTAGGCATAGTTTCCTTTGCAGGGGTGATTGGTGAACTTCTTCATTGAGCGACATTCCTCTGTAATTGTCGAATGACTCAATTTTGTTGTTAGGCAATCGGCTGAATACATTCAGGAACGTCATTCCTGGGGCTGTTGACGATGGTGCTTACGGGATAGGCACTC
Source organism: Candidatus Leptofilum sp. (assembly GCF_965223285.1). Lineage (GTDB taxonomy): Bacteria > Chloroflexota > Anaerolineae > Promineifilales > Promineifilaceae > Leptofilum. The sequence continues at coordinate 997,995 of NZ_OZ244997.1, forward strand.
ATTTTTTCGGCGGGATACGGCCGTAATAAATGCAGTCCCAGGTCTGGATTCGGCTCTGGGTTTAGCCACAAATCAAAATCTTCTCGCTCCACAATGACGGGCATCCGGTTGTGGATGGGGGCCATCAGTTCATTAGGCGTTGTGGTGAGAATGGTGCAGGTTTGCAGGGCAGAGCCGTCTGAATCACGCCAAACTTCCCACAGACCCGCCAAGGCAAACGGCCGTTCCTCCCCAGCAGCTGGGCGAATAAATATTGGTTGCTTGCCGCTGCCCAGCTTTTGCCACTCGTAAAATCCGTCAGCAGGAATGAGGCAGCGCCGCCGCTTGAATGCTGTCCGAAATGATGGTTTCTCGGCAACAGTTTCTGAGCGAGCATTAATCATGCGCGAGCCTATTTTTATATCTTTTGCCCACGAAGGAATAAGCCCCCAGCGGAAGAAGGTTAGCTCCCGTGTGCCGTTTTCGTTGAGGCGAATCGCAGCGACAGGCTGCGTAGGTGCAATGTTGTAACGGGGAACTGAGGGGGGCAACGCTTCTACGGCCGTTTCCGACACGTCAAACTGCATGGCCAACTGTTCGGTTGGGGTCATCAAGGCAAACCGTCCGCACATCACAGACTCCTTTTTCAGTAATCAATGATCAGTTGATGGCTGCTGCCTACCGATTACCGGTAGGTCGCTTTCGCGCCTTACAATTCAGATTTTGGTTACTGGCGTGCCGCCAATAAAAAGCGACGACCGACTTCTTCATGGTACGTCGTCGCCGCAATAGTAATACACCGCCACACTCGGGGCAAATTGCTTCCGAAGGCGCGTTGCCTGAGGCAGTAACGGCCGTTCCGTTTGGTAAAATGGCTTCTTTCATGCGGGTTCTTCTTGCTAAAATTGGGTCTCGCAGGACAATTGTGTTTAATCTATAGCTTAGACACCGCACAGATTCCCAAGTCACTTATTTTGCCGATTTTGCTATTGCGAATGGCCGTATTCGCTTGTTACAATTCCGCCATCAAATCACTGTTCTACTGAGCAAATTGGAGAAAGATTCATGAAAGTTCAAGGGTCAACCTTTTTAATCACAGGAGGCAGCTCTGGCTTGGGAGCGGCAACTGCCACCCGCCTAGTGGAAGCTGGCGGCAATGTTCTTATCGCTGATCTCAATAGCGAGGCTGGGGAGGCGTTAGCCGCACAGCTTGGCGGAAATGCTACCTTTGTGAGGTGCAACGTGGCCTCTGCTGAGGATGTACAAGCGGTGGTGGATACGGCCGTTGCTACTTATGGTGGTTTGCATGGTGCTATTAACTGTGCTGGCATTGCCATCGCCAACAAGGTGCTGGCTCGTGATGGCAGCCCACATGATCTGGCACTTTTCAGTAAGGTTATTCAGGTTAACCTCATCGGAACGTTTAACGTCATTCGGCTGGCTGCCGAACGTATGGCCAGGGCTGAACCAAACGAAGCAGGTGAGCGCGGGGTGATTGTGAATACAGCTTCCGTCGCTGCTTTTGACGGCCAGATGGGGCAAGCAGCCTACTCAGCCTCCAAAGGGGGCGTGGTGGGTATGACCTTGCCCATTGCCCGCGATTTGGCCCGCAGCGGCATCCGCGTCATGACAATCGCCCCTGGCATCTTTGAGACACCGATGCTGGCTGGCCTCCCAGAAAAAGCCCGCATCTCCCTCGGTGAGCAAGTACCATTTCCTTCGCGCCTGGGTCGCCCAGAGGAGTACGCTGCCTTGGCCCAGCACATCATCGAAAACGAGATGCTCAACGGCGAAGTCATTCGCCTGGACGGTGCCATCCGCATGGCACCACGCTAATATGCAGAGACTGGAGATTTGGAGATTCACAATCTCCAATCTCCTTAAAACTGGAGAAATTCATGACTGAGTATAATTTAGACCTTCATCGACAAGCGGCCAACACTATTCGAGGTCTGACGATGGATGCCGTACAAAAAGCTGGCGAAGGCCACCCCGGAATGCCGATGGGCATGGCTGACGTGGCCGTCGTGCTGTGGACACAATTTTTGCGCCACAACCCACAAGACCCCAACTGGCCCAATCGTGACCGCTTTGTTTTGTCCGCAGGGCACGGCTCTATGCTCATTTACAGCTTGCTGCACCTGAGCGGCTACGATTTGCCGCTGGAAGAATTGAAACAGTTCCGCCAGTGGGAGAGCAAGACCCCAGGCCATCCTGAAAATTTCCACACGGTCGGCGTAGAAACCACCACAGGTCCGCTGGGGCAGGGGATTACCAATGCAGTCGGTATGGCAATGGCAGAACGCTGGTTGGCAGCTCGTTTTAACCACCCAGACCACGCTATTGTCAATCACCACACCTATGTCATTGCTGGGGATGGCGATTTGATGGAAGGTGTATCGCAGGAAGCGGCTTCCCTGGCCGGACATTTGGGGTTGAGCAAGCTCATCGTGCTGTACGATGACAATCAAATAACCATTGATGGCAGTACCGAAATTGCCTTTACTGAAGACGTGATGGCCCGGTTTGCTGCCTACGGCTGGCACACCCAAAAAGCGGATGGGCACGATCCGTTGGCAGTTAAAGCGGCAATTGAGACCGCCAAAGCAGAAACGGAACGGCCGTCCATCATCGCCTGCCGCACCCACATTGGGTACGGCAGCCCCAATAAGCAAGACACTGCTAGCGTGCATGGCTCGGCCTTGGGGGATGAGGAGATTGCGCTAACCAAGCAGGCACTCAACTGGCCCATCGAGCCACTTTTTTACATCCCGGATGAAGCACGAAACTTTTTGCACAGGGACGGCCGTTTCCAAAGCGAATGGGAAACCATGTGGGAAAGCTATCTCGCAAACTACCCTGAAGACGCCGCTCGGTTCAAACAGTTCCTCAATGGCGATTTGCCAACCAACTGGGATGAAATCCTGCCCACCTTTGAAGCGGGTAAAAGCATTGCCACCCGCGCCTCGTCTGGGCAGGTGCTAAACGCAATTGCCCCCCATGTGCCTTATTTGCTAGGTGGTTCTGCCGATCTCACTGGCTCCAACAAAACCGACCTCAAGGGAGAAGCGGCTCTCACCAAAGATGATTTCAGCGGACGATACATTTACTTTGGCGTACGTGAACATGCAATGGGCGGTATTTTGAATGGAATGTCGCTGCACGGTAGCATACGGCCGTACGGCGGTACCTTCCTTGTCTTTTCTGATTACATGCGCGGCTCTGTTCGCCTCTCTGCCTTGATGGGTGAGCCAGTCATTTACGTCTTCACCCACGATAGCATTGGCTTGGGCACCGATGGCCCGACTCACCAGCCCATCGAACACGTCATGTCTCTACGCGCCATGCCCAATATGACCGTGATCAGACCTGCTGACGCTGCTGAAACGGCCGTTGCCTGGCGGTCTGCATTAGAAAATAAATCTGGGCCCACTTCGCTCGTTCTTACCCGGCAGGGCGTGCCAACCCTGGATCGCAGCAAATATGGTGATGCGGCAGGTGCGGCTAAAGGCGCATACATCTTGAGCGACGCCGATAATCCTCAGGTGCTGCTGCTAGCGACAGGTTCCGAGGTTCAGATTGCTTTGGATGCACAGGAAAAATTGGCTGAGCAGGGCGTATCGGCTCGCGTCGTCTCTATGCCTAGTTGGGAGCTTTTTGCTGCGCAGGATGCTACCTACCAGGAATCTGTGCTACCTTCGTCAATTACTGCCCGCGTTTCCATTGAAGCTGGCGTAACGTTAGGCTGGGAACGGTATTTAGGCTTTACCGGCAAGGCGATTGGTTTGGATCGGTACGGCGCATCGGCTCCCTACAAAGCAATTTACCAAAACCTGGGCATTACTGCCGAAGCAATGGTGCAAGCCACGCTGGCGCAACTGGATTAATGTGATGATACCGGTAAAAATTGCCCCTTCGATTTTGGCTGCCGATTTTACCCGGCTAGGGGAACACGTTTCGGAAGCGATTGCAGGGGAGGCGGATTGGCTGCATGTGGACATTATGGACGGCCGTTTCGTCCCCAACATTTCCTTCGGCCCCATGATTCCCCAGACGATACGGCCGTTGGCCGATGCTGCCAATATGCCCTTGGATGTTCATTTAATGATTGAAGATCCGGATCGCTATCTAGCTCAATTTGCTGCCGCCGGAGCCGCGCGATTGACGGTTCATGCTGAATCAACCCGCCATCTGCATCGCACAGTGCAAGCAATCAAAGAGCTGAACGTGAAGGCCGGGGTGGCAATCAATCCCGCAACTTCACTAACGGCCGTTGAAGAAATTTTGCCTGACGTCGATCTCATCCTCATCATGACGGTGAACCCCGGCTTTGGTGGGCAGCGATACATCCCCCAAAGCACTGCCAAAATTCGCCGTCTGCGTCAGATGCTCACCGAGCGGCGCAGCAACGCCTGGCTTCAAGTAGATGGCGGTATCAGTGCCAAAAATGCGGCCGAAGTGGTTGCCGCCGGAGCCACGTCGCTGGTTGCGGGCAGTGCCATCTTCGGCGGCAAAAAATCGGTGGCAGACAACATTACCGAAATGAAAAACGTCGTGCGCACCGTCTTTTCAATTTAAGGTAAAGCCAAGCAGTAGCCGCGGATTCTTTCCGCGCGACTAGAGGGCAGTAAGAAACTGCGGCTACTAAAATTATCCACTTGCTGAAAGTTCTTTCTTTTGCGTTCCCTGCTCTAAGATAATCCGCACAGAGCGATCGTAAGTAAAGTAATTCCACATCCAGTTTATAAACACGTTTAGCCGGTTGCGGAAGCCGAGCAGCGTTACCAGATGCAAAGCCAACCACGCCAGCCAAGCAAAGTAGCCACGCATCGGAATCTTATTATAAATCCAGGCGACGGCGCGACGACGACCAATAGTGGCCATGCTGCCCCGATCGTGATAGCGGAACGGCCGTTTCTCGCCCCCACCTATCTCTGCCAAAATATTCTCAGCCGCCAGTTCGCCTTGCTGCTGCGCCACGGGAATTAGCATTGGGTAAGGTTGGCCAGACGCATCTTCCAGGTAAGTCATATCTCCCACGGCATAGACGCCTGCACGGCCGGGCACCTCAGTGGTGGGTAAAATGGGCAGCCGCCCCCCGCGCTGAAGCGGCAGTTCCAGCATTTCTGCCAGAGGCGACCCCTTCACACCCGCTGCCCAAACCAGCGTGTGTGTATCAATACGTGTGCCGTCCGCCAGCGTAATATGATCTTTAGCCACCTCTTGAACAGGACTGCCCAACCGCACCTCAACGCCCAATGATTCTAGCTGTTCCAATGCGGCTTGGCGCAGCTTGTCCGGGTAGGGGGCCAGCAAATACGGCTGCATTTCCACCAAGATCACGCGCGTTTGCAGCTCACGGTGCAAATATTCACGGTTCAGCACATGGTTATACAATTCGTAAATGGCTCCGGCCGTTTCCAAGCCAGTCGGGCCACCGCCAACAACCACAATGGTAGTCATTGCCTCGCGCACGGCTTCATCTGCCACCCATGTTGCTTCTTCAAACAATGAGAGAATGTGATTCCGCAAGTTCACCGCGTCGCTTAGCGTACGCAGCTCCAGCGCATTTTCCTTGAAAACATCCTGGCCAAAATAGGTGGGGATGCTGCCAGAAGCCAAAACCAGATAATCATACGGTTCTTGTAACGTTTGCTCGCCAACTTGCACGGTTAGTGATTTATTCGTGTAGTCAATATCGGTAACGTTGCCCAGCAAAGCACGAACGTTCTTGTTTTTGCGGAAAATGGTGCGGACGGGATAGGCAATCTCCGATGGATCAAGGGCGCAGGTAGCCACTTGGTAAAGCAAGGGCGTAAATGTATGAAAGTTGTTGCGGTCGATTAGCAGAACATCGACAGGTTTGTTTGCCAGGGTACGGGCAGCAAACAAGCCACCAAAACCTGCCCCAACGATAATAACGCGAGGCTGTTGCGTATTCATTTTTCAGTTCCTCTTGCTTCTGAGTTTTCAAAAGCAGCCAGTTGTTGAATAAGTAATATCTTTTGTGATATTTTTCACATATTATACTGAATTTGTGTCAATTTGACAACTACCTGTGTGGGATTTCAGAAATTCTGATACTGGAAGAAACAGCCGTTTCCACCCACCCATCGCCGTTATTTTAGCTACCAGACGAGGCGTTTCGACATTCTGGCACAGCCCACAAGTACCCTTGATTTACTAAAAAGACACGTTAATAATATTGTTATGTCACTATATTGACACTTTTATGACACCTAGCTATAATGCAAGCGTGTCGGAAACGGCGTGGGTAGGCCACTTCAGTGCCGCCCCGGCACAATCCCGAAAAAAATGTCTTACACACCCAAAGGAGAACCAATTATGAAACGGAAATGGTTTATGATAGGCATCGTGCTTCTGCTGGTGGGCTTTGTACTCGCCGCTTGCAGCAGCACCGAGCCAACAACAGTCGAGGTGACTCGCGTGATCACCGAGACGATCCTTGAGGAAGGTACGACGGTTGAAGTCACCCGCGTCGTCACCGAAACGGTCACCGAAACGGTTGTCGAGACTGTGGTGGAAACGGTTGAAGTGGAAAGCGAAGAAGAGATGAATCGCACCGGCAGTTGGCTGGACACTATCGTCTTCGTCGAGGAGCCAAATCAGGATTCAGCCGTGGCCCGCCTGGCGGCTGAGGACATCGACATGTACGCCGACGACATCGGCGGTGCGGCGGCGGTTCAGGCCATTAACAACGCCGCCAATGTTACGGCCGTTACCCAATTCGGCCTCTTCGATGAAATCCTTTTCAACAACGGCACCTGCGCTGACGAAAGCATCCTCAATCCCTTTCAGAATCAGCGAATCCGCGAAGCTATGAACTGGGCCATCGACCGCGACTACGTGGCCGATGAACTGTATTCTGGTCTAGCCGTGCCTAAATACACCGTTATCCGCGAAGCCAGCGCCGACCGCAGCCGCTTCGCCGCCGAAATTCGCGCACTGGAAGCCGAATACGCTTACAACCTCGAACGCGCCCGCGAAGTGGTCAACGCAGAAATGGAAGCATTAGGCGCAGAACTGGTTGACGACCTCTGGACCTACAACGGTGAACCAGTCAGCGTCATCGGTCTCATCCGTACCGAGGACACCCGTCTGGAAATTGGCAATTACTTCGCCAACCAGCTTGAAGAGCTGGGCTTTACGGTGGAGCGTTTCGAACGCACCTCCGGCGAACTGAGCCCGTTATGGATCAGCTCCGATCCGGTCGAATGCCAGTGGAACTGGTACACCGGCGGCTGGAGCCAAACCGCCATCGGACGCGATGACGGCACAAACTTCGACTTCTACTACACGCCACGTGGCGTGCCGTGGCCGTCGTGGCAGGTCTTTGAACCTTCTCCCGAACTGGACGAGCTGTCCCTGCGCCTGTTCAACAATGATTTCGCCAACCTGGAAGAACGCGCCGAGCTGTTCCGCCAAGCGCTACCACTAGCTAATGAACTGGCCACGCGCGTCTGGGTGACCAGTCGTACCACACTGGTGCCGTACAATGCAAACGTCTCCGTCTCCACAGACTTGGCTGCCGGCGTCAGCGGCGCAGGTCTATGGGCCAAGACCGTACGCTTTGCCGACGAAGTGGGCGGCTCCATGACGATTGGTCTGCCCAGCGTCTTTACCGAACCGTGGAACCCGATTGGCGGCTCCAACTGGGTGTTCGACAACATGGTTAAACGTGCCGTTGGTGAACAGGCCGTTTACGCCGATCCCAATACGGGTCTGGGCATCCCTGGCCGCATCGAGCGCGCCGAAGTCGTTGTGGATGAAAGCTTCCCGGCTGGCGTCACCTACGACTGGCTAGACTTCTCTACCGCACCGGAAATCGTGGTGCCTGACGACGCCTGGGTTGCTTGGGATGCCGAAAATCAGGTCTTCCTGACAGCGGGGGAAGTGTACAGTGAGCCGCAAACGGCCGTTTACAAGAGCACTAGCTACTATCCCGAAGATATGTTCGACACCATCACCTGGCATGATGGCAGCCCGATGAGCGCCGCCGACTTCGTAATGGGCATGATCGTCACTTTCGACCTGGCTAACCCCGACAGCCCCTACTACGATGAGTCCCTGGTTCCTACCCTGGATCAGTTCCTCTCCTCGTTCAAGGGTTTTCGCGTCGTCTCTACCGACCCGCTAATCATTGAGCATTACGCCGATAACGCCAGCCTAGACGCTGAGAGCATGATCGTTTCCTGGTGGCCCGGCTCCGGCGGCGGCGAAGCCTATGGTTTTGGCGACGCAGCCTGGCACAACATGGCCCTGATGCTGCGCGGTGAAGGCAACGGCAACTTCGCCTTCACACCCGACAAGGCCGAAGCCAACGAAATCGAGCGGACCAACATGATCGCTGGTCCATCGCTGACCATCCTCGCCACAGAACTGACGGCCGCCAGTGAAGAAAATTACATCCCCTACGCCCCCACCCTAAGCCAGTTTATCACCGAGGATGAGGCTGCGGCACGCTATGCCAATCTGGCTGAGTTTGCCCGCCGCTACGGCCATTACTACCTGGGCACCAACATCTACTTCCTGCAAGGCGTCTTCCCAGTGGAGAGCCAGGCCATCCTGAAGCGTTACGAAGCGCACCCAGACCCGGCCAATCGCTACGCCGGTTTTGCGGCCCCGGCCATTGCCGAAGTGGAAATCGACGGTCCTAGCCGTGTCACCATTGGCGATGAAGCCGTCTTCGATGTCTTCGTTGACGCTTTTGGTGAAGCATACCCGATGGACGACATCGACGGCGTTACCTATCTGTTGTTCGACTCCACTGGCGCGCAAGTAGAAGCTGGCATGGCTACGGCCGTTGACGACGGTCTGTGGGAGGTGGTGCTAAGCAGCGAAACCACCAACGCCCTGGCCGAAGGCTCCAATCGTCTTGAGGTCGTCGCTGTCTCCAAACTGGTAGCCCTGCCCAGCCTGACTGAATATCAGTTTGTGACTGCACCGTAATTCCGATAGGTTCTCTTTCCAAAACTGAACCATTCTCACACAAATAAAATAGGGCCGGCGTGCAGCCGGCCCTATTCCTGTAGTTTGGCTTTTTTGAAAAAAGAAGTGAACTCCTTGTTATTCCAAGAGGCTTCTTCAAAATGCCTAAATCTAGGAGCAGCATTCCAGCTTGGAATGCTGCTCCTAGATTTAGGTTTGACTAAAATTATTGGCGAAGCTGGTCCATAAACTCGCGGCGCAAATCTTTATCTTCTTTGTATTTGCCGAGCATGTAGCTGGTCATCATGCGGGGGTGTTCCTTCTTCACGCCACGCATCATGGAGCACATGTGGGAGCCTTCGATGACGACAGCCACGCCTTGCGGCTGCAGAACCTCATCGATCATCTCGGCAATTTGGCGTGTCATGCGCTCTTGCACCTGTAGGCGACGGGCAAACATCTCGACGATGCGCGGGATTTTGGAGAGACCAATCACTTTGTCTGACGGAATGTAAGCAATATGCGCCCGGCCAAAGAAGGGGAGCATATGGTGTTCACACATGCTGAAATATTCAATTTCTTTCACGATGACTGGATCGTCATAATCGACATCGAACAGGGCATTATTGACGAGCTTAACGGGGTCCGTAGTATAGCCTGCCAGAATTTCATCGTACATACGGGCGATGCGGTCTGGCGTACCCAGCAACCCTTCCCGGTCGGGATTTTCACCCACGTTGGCCAAAATGTTGCGCACGGCCGTTTCGATTGCCTCCTTTGATTCTGCTTTGTCTTTAGGGCGATCGGCGGTGATGACTTTGCCGTTGGCGTGTTCATTGGAACGGCCGTTGGTGTGCTCAAGTGTGTGAAAACCATTTAGTTCTTTCACTGCATCTAACATAATTGTTCTCCTCGATGCTGCGTTTGCAGCTTATGGTTCATACCGTTTAGCGCAACAACGGCTTTTTGAGCTGTTGGGTAAGGGACGCGCTTGTTTGCGGTTGTTGAATCTACTCAATTTAGACAGTGATACCTTCAATTTTGTCACGAATTTGGTGAAGGGAGGAATGACTCAAAAATGACGGTGGCTGTCTTGCGGCTTAACTCTCTTATTGGATGAGATATATGGCTAAATCCTTACCTTGCTAATGTCTTTCATGGCTTTTGGCCATTAAGGCTTTCAAAATCATGTGGTCAAAGATCATGTGGTCAAAGTGCAGATAATCGAGCCATTTTAGGCAATAGATGAGTAAATAAGCTCGTCTACCTTGACGAAAACGTATTGGCATTGTATCCTTATTGTCAATATTTTGTCAATATTTTACCCCATATTTGTTCATATCTTACTTATAAACGGGATAAAACCTGGGCAAAATTAGTTTTTTATCTAAAGGTAAAGCAACAATGACCAACAAACAAAAACGAACTGTAGTGCATTTACACCAACTTTGTAAAGAATTTGCGGAAGGCGACCAGCAGCGGCAGGTTCTTTTAGACGTAAGTGGTGATTTTTATCAAGGGGAGTTTGCCGTGCTGTTGGGTAGAAGCGGCAGCGGTAAAAGCACGTTGCTCAATCTGATCAGCGGCATCGAGTCGCCTACTTCTGGGCAGATTTTGGTCGCTGGAAGATCGATCACGACGATGAAGGAGTGGGAGCGTACGTTGTTTCGGCGGGACAACATTGGCTTTGTGTTCCAATTTTTCAATTTGATTCCGACGCTGACTGTTTTGGAGAATGTAACCCTACCAATGGAGCTGGCGGGGAACGGCCGTTCCGCCACAAAATCGGCCATGAACTTACTGGAACAGGTGGGGTTGGCTGATCGGCGTGATACTTTTCCCGACAAGCTGTCTGGCGGGGAGCAGCAGCGGGTCGCGATTGCTCGCGCTTTGGTGCATGATCCGATGTTGGTGCTGGCAGATGAGCCAACGGGCAACCTGGACGAGGAAACCGGGGAGCGGGTGCTGAAGCTGCTGCTGGATTTGACGCGTCAGCAAAACAAGACGCTGATCATGGCCACGCACAGCCCGGAGGTAGTGCCTTTTGCCGACCGGGTCTTCCGGGTTCATGATGGGCAATTGCTGACAACTGTTGAGGCACAGCCCAAGATTCATTCGGTGCCGGAGCCATTTGTTGTACCCAACTAACAATTGTCATACTAAACGAAGTGAAGTATCCCAACCAAGTTGCGATTGCCCAGAGTTTGTTTTAGCGGACAGAGTTGAATGGGATTCTTCGTTTCACTCAGAATGACAAGTAGAAATATAAGCGAATTTTAAACATGAGTTCAGTTACTGTTCACAATAAGCCATTGTGGCGAGCGGCGTGGCGGCGGATGCAGCGACGGCCGTTTCAATACATCTTATTCATCCTGGGCGTGGCCATTGGCGTGGCGATGATGGTCTCCATTGACCTGGCCAGCGGCTCCGCCAGCCGCGCTTTCGAGCTTTCGACCAGCGCCATCACTGGGCAGACGACGCACCGGCTGGTGGCCGATTCCACGGGCTTGGACGAAGCGGTCTACACCGATTTGCGCACCGAGTTAGGCTTTTCGCCAGCCGCGCCAGTGGTGGAAGGATACGTGCAGTCGCCGGAGCTGGGTGAACAGCCGCTGCGCCTCATTGGCATGGATCTGTTTGCCGAGCTGCCATTCCGCAGCTATTTTGGTAACACGGGCGGGGATGACATTGGTGATTTGGTGGCCTTTTTAGCGGAGCCAAACACGTTGTTGCTCACCGAAGGCTTGGCTGAAGTAGCAGGCGTGACGCTGGGGGACACCATTACGCTTGATTACACGGGGCAGCTGGTGGCGTTCCGCGTGGTGGGGCTGCTGCAACCGGGCGATGAGGTGAATGAACGCGCCCTGAGCAGCGTCCTCTTTACCGACATTGCCAACGCCCAGCCGCTTTTGGGGTTGAACGGCCGTCTCTCTTACATCGACCTCATTGTGAATAATGAAACCGATTTGGACCGCATTGAAGCTTTTTTGCCAGACGGCGTGCGGCTGGAAACTGCCTCGGCGCGGAGCAATACCGTGCAGCAGATGACGGCCGCTTTTGAACTCAATCTAACCGCGCTCAGCCTGCTAGCACTGGTGGTAGGGATGTTTCTTATCTACAACACAGTGAGCTTTAGCGTGGTGCAGCGACGGCCGTTGTTTGGCATTTTGCGCTGTTTGGGCGTGACAGGTGGGCAGCTTTTTGGCTTGATCGTGGGGGAAGCGGCCGTTTTGGGGCTGATTGGCTCGCTGCTGGGCGTAGGGCTGGGAGTGGTCCTCGGCCAGGGCATGGTGCGATTGGTAACGCAGACCATCAACGATTTGTACTTTGTGGTGAACGTGCAGAGTGTGGCTATCCCGCCAGAGGCATTGCTGCGTGGCTTGCTAATTGGTGTGGCTGCCGCTTTGTTGGCTGCGACCGTGCCCGCCCGAGAAGCGATGAAAACCGCGCCCCAAAGCACGCTGCGCCGCTCGACGATTGAGAGCAACGCCCAGCGGCTGCTGCCCTGGCTGGTGGTGGCCTGGCTAGTTTTGAGCGCAATTGGCACGCTGCTGCTCTGGCTGCGCACCAATTCGCTCATCGTCGCCTTTGCTGGACTATTTGCCGTGCTGTTTGGCTTTGCCTTGCTGACGCCGCCGCTGACGGCCGTTTTCATGCGCTGGCTCACCCCAGTGGGTGCTAAACTGCTGGGCGTCTTGGGGCGGATGGCTCCGCGCGACATCGTGCGCTCGCTTAGCCGCACCTCCGTAGCCATTGCCGCGCTGATGGTGGCTGTGTCGGTCATCGTGGGCGTTTCCATCATGATTGGCTCGTTCCGCCAAACGGTGACGCTGTGGCTCAACGACACGCTCCAGGCCGATGTCTATCTCTCGCCGCCCCGCCTGACGGCCGCCGAGACGAGCGGAACATTGCTAGAAGATGTGGTGGCAACGGCCGTTAACTTCCCCGGCGTGGCCGAAGCGGTCACCACCCGCCAAATTGAAGTGGCGTTGCCGGAACTGAACCGCCGCGTCAATCTGCACGCCGACAGCGGCGATGTGTCGCAGGGGCAGCGACAATATTTGTGGCAGTCGGCCAATCAGGCCACCATCTGGCAGCAGTTTTTGGCAGGCGACGGGGTGATGATCACTGAGCCGCTCTACCGGAATGAGAAAATGAGCCTGCCACCCGCGCCGATCACCATTGACACGCCCGCCGGGCCGCGCACGCTGCCAGTGCTGGCGGTGTATTACGATTACGCCTCGCAGCAGGGCAGCGTTCACATCGGCCGCGCCCTGTACGACGAGTTGTGGCAGGACGACAGCTTTAGCACAATGGCCCTCTTTTTGCAGCCGGGGCAGCCGATCGAGCCGGTGGTAGAGGCATTGCAGGTTGAATTTAACGGCCGTTCCGACGTTATCATCTCCTCCAACCAAAGCCTGCGCCAAAATGCGCTGGTTATTTTTGATCGAACCTTTGCTATAACCGCCGCTTTGCGTTTGCTGGCGGTGGTGGTGGCCTTCATTGGTGTGCTGAGCGCCTTGATGAGCTTGCAGCTTGAGCGGGCGCGCGAGTTTGGCGTCCTGCGGGCCACGGGCATGACGGTGCGCCAGCTGTGGCAGGTGACGCTGTTGGAAACTGGCCTGATGGGCAGCACGGCGGGCCTGCTGGCGCTGCCGACCGGCTTTGTCCTAGCCTACATTTTAATTTACGTCATCAATCTGCGTTCGTTTGGCTGGACGCTGCAAATGCAGCTGGAGCCGAGCCATTTCATCAATGCGTTCCTGGTGGCGCTGGGCGCGGCACTGCTGGCTGGGCTGTATCCGGCTGTGCGCGTGGGCAAGATGGTAGTGGCAACGGCCGTACGCTCTGAATAAAACGTTAGCCGCGGATTACGCGGATTTTAAGGATTTGAAATTGTCATGCTGAGTGGAGCGAAGCATCCCCAGCATGTTTGATTTGAAGAGATTTTTATCAGCAGATCGCGCAGATTGAAAAGATTTAATCTGGTTAACCTGCGAAATCTTTGATGAAAAAAGAAAAAGATCATGAAACGATTGAGTATTATTCTAATTATTTTTGTCCTGCTGGTGTTTGGCGGGTTGGCGTGGTGGAACTATGGTGCGGGATCGGCAACGGCCGTGGCGGAAGCCACCTTTCTGCAAGTGGCAGAAGACACCACCGACTTTGCCCGCGCCACCGAGCCAAACAATATCCAGTTTCCCCGCGATTTGGGGCCGCACGACGATTACCAGACGGAGTGGTGGTATTACACGGGGAATTTGGATGATGGAAACGGCCGTCAGTTTGGCTACCAGTTCACCATTTTCCGCCGGGCGTTAACGCCGGAGCTGGTTGAAGATGCAGCTTCCGACTGGCGCAGTAACCAGGTGTACCTGGCCCACTTCACCGTCAGCGACGTGGCCAACGAGGCGTTTTACCCGCACGAGCGGTTTAGTCGCGGCGCGGCTGGCTTGGCCGGAGCGCAGGCAGTGCCATATCGCGTTTGGCTGGAAGATTGGTCAGTGGAAGAGTTGCCCTCTGGCGAGGTGCGCCTCCTGGCCGACGGCGGCGACGTGGCCCTGGATTTGCTCCTGACGCAAACCCTGCCCCCTGTCCTGCATGGCGACGGGGGCCTTAGCCCGAAGGGGCCGGAGCCGGGCAACGCCTCCTACTACTACTCCCAGGTTCGGCAGGAAACGCGCGGCACGGTGCGTGTTGGCGACGAAATGATTGACGTGACCGGACTGAGCTGGAAGGACCACGAGTACAGCACCAGCGCCCTCAGCGAGGGGGCGATTGGCTGGGATTGGTTCTCGATGCAGTTTGACAACGGTAGCTCGCTGATGTTTTTCCAGATTCGGCGGGACGACGGCAATCTAGAGCCGTACTCCAGCGGCAGCTTCATCGCTGCTGACGGCACGGTGACCCACTTGAGCGTAGATGATTGGTCATTAGAAGTGCTGGACGAGTGGACAAGCCCGACAAGCGGGGCGACCTACCCGGCGGGCTGGCAAATTGAAATTGAGTCATTGGATTTGGCGTTGGAAGGACGGCCGCTCATGCTCAACCAGGAACTCAACGTGTCCACCGTCTATTGGGAAGGAGCGACGGCATTCAATGGCACGCTGGCGGGGCAGCCTGTGTCGGGCCTGGGTTACGTGGAGATGACGGGCTATTTTGCTTCGATGGACGGCCGTATTTAACCCAAAACTGAGGAGTAGGGCCCCTACTCCCGCATCTGGAATTGCGAACTACCTAACTGTTATCGTCTGAATCATTACGACGTTTCAATGAGGCGAACATAGCTTCAATACGTCTTTTCTCGTTTGCTCGCAAGATTTCATACTGACTTTGAAGTTCCAAGTCATTGATTGCTGAAGCCGCCTCAAATGCGAGTTCAAAGATCACTAAAGTTATGAACCGGGATTGGCTAATGAGCTTGTTTGCCCAATAAAATGACTCCTGTTTTATTTTGCTGCTCTTATCACAATCCAAGCTTAACTGTAAGGCTGTGGTTATTACAAAACGCCCTAAGCCACTTGTGTTCCAACCTTTATATATTTCAAGGTCTGGCTGGCATTTTTTAAGTTCTGTCCACGCTTTTAGAGGTGAACCAGAAAGTCGATACAGTTCAGCTAATTCTTGGGTTTCAGATATTCTATCGAAAGGTGAGTCACACAATTTTAGCGCAATTTTTTGGGCATCAATGGCCAGACTCAAGTCGCCTGATGCTTTAGCCCGACCAACAATATTGGCTAAATCCCTTTTTTGAGCATACTCGTTACCTTTTTCATAGACCTGATTAAGATGCTCGTTAAACCACTCTCTAACTAGAATTCGTCCTGCTTTAAATTCCTTAAACGTTATTGCTCTATCAATCAAAGTAATCCGTCTTTCTTTTTCGACTGTGTCCGGATAGGCGCGTGAAACTTCCTCGAACCAAGCTCGCAATCTTTCTTCATCCAAGTAATTGTCAACAATCGAACCGTCTACTCTTTCCAGAATTCTAATACTCACAGGGTTGTTTGACCGTTTTAGATATTCAATTGTCTTTTGCACACCAGCAGAAAAAACATTTTCAACGTCCAGGCCGCAATATGTGTCGAAATTGGCTTCTTTTGCTTCGAAAAAAAGGAACACATTCTCAAGGTTTTTATATTTCGCCAGAAGATAGGTGCTGATGTGTAATGATTGAAGAAGGCCGGTGTCCTTTTGGTGCATCTTTACTTCATTTTGGATAATAAATCGAAGCAGTTTTTCATCTGAGGTTGACCAGTTGTATTGAAGTGCAATGATAAGAGCATATCTAGCATTACTATTTTTATCGAGAATGCTTCCATCTTCATCCTTGAATGGGGAAAAGGAAAATTGGTTCCAAAGACTTTCATCTTTTCGGATGTCTGGGAGCAATAATTCAGCTTCTTTTGGAGTCATATATACCAACTAATTTTTGTTATCAGAGATTGAGAAACTGGTTTTGTTCAATTGTCTGGAGTACGGATTAAACAGTGGCGGTTTGTAGATTTTTGAGTGGGGTTTGGGTGGGAACGGCCGTTTCTACCTCCTCTAACCCTTCCTCAAACTCCACAAAAGATTCCGTGCTCAACAACGAATCCAGCTCAAGATCGGGAATGTCCTCAAAATACCGCTTCAAATGCTTGCGGAACTGGCGCAGGCCGGACGCTTCGCCGTAGTAAGCCACCATTTCGCGGGCGTGTAGGCGCACCGCTTTGATAATGTCGGTCACTGCTAAATCCTCGCGCCGCTGGCGGGCAAAAATCCACGGATTACCGATAGCCGCCCGGCCAATCATCACCCCGTCGCAGCCAGTGTGGGCCTTCATCTGGTCAATGTCCTCCGGCCCCTGCACATCCCCGTTGCCAATGACCGGCACGCTGACCGCCTGCTTTAGCTGGGCGATGGCGTCCCAGTTGGCGTTGCCGCCGTACTTTTGCACTTTGGTACGGCCGTGCATCGCAATCAGCGCCGCGCCGTTTTGCTCCAAAATACGGCCGATTTCCAAAAAGTTCTCCTGCGTGGCGTCCCAACCCAGCCGGATTTTGCCGGTGACCGGTACCTCAAGGTGCTGGCTGAGCAGCTTAAACGTTTCCGCGATGAGTTCCGGCTGGGGCATCATGCCCACGCCCGCGCCGCGCCCGCTCACCTTGCGCGTGGCGCAGCCCATGTTGATGTCGATGATGTCTGGCCCCCATTCTTGAATGCGCAGAGCGGCGTCCAGCAGCATCTGGGCGTTGTTGCCAAAAATCTGGAACACCATCGGGTGCTCGCCCGGTTGCGTGTCCAATCGCCGCCGAAACCGCTCATGGACGCGCTTGCCCAGCAACGCCTCGGCGGGGACGAACTCGGTGTAGTGCATGGCGGAGCCGTAGGCACGGCACAATGCCCGGTACGGCACGTCTGAATACCCGGCCATTGGAGCCAAAATCGCGTCGCCAAAAACAGGCACGTCGCCAACGGTGAACAAGGGTTGCTGCGTCATAAGGTTGTATTTTAACAAATAAATTGTGGTAGGGGCGAGGCGTTTGGCCTCGATCAAATGAATTTCGATTGAATAAACTCCCCAAACGCCTCGCCCAATTACCGCAATAACCAAATGGTTTGCCGTGAAAAAGGGCGACGCAATCGGAGAAGAGGTGGTTTGTTTTGCCATGATATTGGCCGATTGCATCACCACTACGTGGGTTGGGCGATTGCGGCGAAGGTGTGAGATTGTGGATCGAACGGTTCTCCGGCGACATTAGCGTGCCAATCGGTAATGGTCAGGCCGTTAGCGGCAAATTCTGCGGCCAGCGAAGCCTGATCGAAATATTGCAGCCAGTTGAAGATTTCGAGGGTGCGAGTGGGCGTGAAGATGGTGTATTTGTCCAGCGTCACCTGCTCGGCTTCATATTTGAATTGCTTGGTGAAGGCAAAGTAATCCTCATCTGTCCAAAAATTGCCAAATTGGTGACGGCCGTAACTAACACTTTCCTCAAACCGGGCAAAATCCACCAGCGAATGCACATCTAGCACAACGGCCCCGCCGTCGGCTAAATGCTCGCGGAAGATGCTGAGCAGCTGCTGCCGCTGCGTTGGACTCAAGGCGCAAAAGTCGCAGAAGATAAGCAGGATAAGGTCGAACCGTTTGTCCGATTGGAAACTCAGATAGTTGGTGTGGATGTAGTCGATGGCGAGATTGTGGGAAACGGCCGTTTCCTTTGCATACCGCAGCGAATTGGCCGAAAAATCAATCCCCGTCACCTCGGCACCAAGTTGTGCCAGACGTGTAGCGTAAAGCCCCGGGCCGCAACCAAAATCGGCAATGCGTGTGCCGGGGCCAATGTTGAACCGCCGTTGTAACCAGCCCAGAGAAGCCTCGATAAAGGGCAATCGCCGCGAGGCGCGATCCGTGCTTTGATCCAGGTGCGTTTTGAGCATCTGTTGGGCAATGTGCGGGTCTGTCCACAAGGTATCGGCGGTGTAGATGGAGAAGGGGGACGGCCGTTCATTGATGGCCACTAATTTCTTATACATAATTTCTGTTACAAAGCTCATGGTAGTGTGGCTGACTCTATTTAGA
The DNA here is from genome assembly GCF_965223285.1 of Candidatus Leptofilum sp. GTDB lineage: Bacteria > Chloroflexota > Anaerolineae > Promineifilales > Promineifilaceae > Leptofilum. The sequence goes on from NZ_OZ244997.1 coordinate 1,016,485, forward strand.
GGTTAGGATCATCATCTCCCTTGCCGATCATTAAGTTGACTACAAAAATCATAGACATGACTACAAGGATAATATCTGAGATAGAAATCATTTGCTCAATTGAGAGATTACCAACAATAAATCTTAACCTTCCAAAAACCCCACGATTGTAAATGCTAGACAGTGCTGCAAAAAATATTACTGCTCCAATAAAAGATTGAAGAAGTCCATCTAATGCGTGAGTGGGAGGGTGCTTCAAAAACGGCGACATTATCTTTCGCCAAGCATTTCGATACTCCTTTTGTTGAAGCAAAAGCACTGCTATTCCAATTATTGAGGCTATACTACCAAGCGTGTTTATATCTCCTGCCAGAAGAAAATATGAGAAGCATAGGATAATAACGAGAGACCCAATTTTGTTTAAATTCATATTTTTAGAAGGCGCGAAAAGCAACAACTCTAGATTTTAGATTATCTTGCCGAATGAAAAGATTACAGTAGTCACCCACCGCACCCAATTATGTGAAGGATCTCAAGTTAATATTAACGCCCTACACCGACGCTGCCGCCAAAGGCTGCCGACATCTCTTCGTAAATGGCGGCAATGGAGGCTTCATCACCGACGAAGAAATTGCCGTTTGCCTGCACTGCCAGTCGCTCCAGCGTTTGCTCGTCCGCGTCGCCGCCGTAGGCAATAGTGAACACAGTAGCATTGTTCGCTAATGCTTCCTGCATTGCCGTGGCGGAATTAAAGCGGTAGCTGCGCGTGTCTTGCCCGTCGGTTAGCACAACCATCGCGTTGGCGGTGGAGGGCAGCGTGGTTTCCGTGAGCAAGGCCGCGCCATCGCCAATGCCGTCGAACAGCGTTGTGTCACCCACGGCGCGCAAATCGTTAATGGCGTTGATGATTTTGTCTCGATTTTCACCCACCTGCACGTGCCGCACAATCAGTTCTGGCTCAGTGCTAAAGGCGATGAGCGAGATGTAGTCGTCGTCTCCCATTTGGCTGACAAACTGGATGGCAGCGGCCTGCATATTGCTAATTTTAGAGCCGCGCATGCTGCCGGAGGTGTCCAGCAGCATCACCAGATTCACATCTTTACGTGCCTCTTGCCACAGTTCCTGCACGGCAAAAATGGAGGCGGTCGAAGGCGCATCAAAAACCAGGGCGGGCTGGCTAGGGTCGATGGCCTGAGTGGCAGGGAGGGTAATGTTGGAATCCACTGGTCGCAAGCCGTTGTCAGCCGCCAACTGCTGCCCTTCTTCACTGAGCAAAAAGTCCCGGAAGAGAACGGCCGCTTCCCTTTCAGCAGTCGTCACCGAATCACGCACACAGGCAGGGAACTCCGCCATGAAGGTGCCTTCCAGGGGGTAAATCGCCACGATGTCGTCGCTGCCTAGCTGAGCCACGTTGGCTTCATACATGATGCCTGCTGTCAAATAATCCACGCCCCGCTCGGCCATGGTGGTGGCCAACGATTGGGTGCTGCTGCTGAACCAGGTGACGCCGCCTTCAAAGGCGCCCACGCTGGCCTGCACAATCGGCTGGCCAATGTCGCCCACGCTCACCGCATCCGTTTTGGATTCGGCGGCTTGCACGATGGCTAGCAAGGTGCTGGCACCAGAGCCAGACAGTCCGGGATGGGTATGCCCCAGCTTGAACGATTGGCCGAGGGTGCCGCCGCTGTAATAGTTCCAGGCGGCGGGGTCAGCGGCCAAGCTGCCGATATCTAGCCAGCCCAGCGGCAAACCGGGCCAGCCGAGTGCCTCGGCCACTTCGCGCCACATGCCGATGACGAGCGGGCTTTGGGCCACGCTCTCACAATCATTTTGGAAGCTGCTGTCGCCATCATCGGCCAGCACGTCGGTCCAGACCGCTTCTTCTGGCAGCCAGAGAGCGATGCTGGGGTCATCTTGCAGGGCAGCAATCGCTTCACCAGATTCCACAGCGTTTACAATCACAAAAACGGGGTCGCCCCCACTGGTCTCGGTTTCGGAGTCGTTGAAGGTGGTTACGGCCGTTTCTAGCCAGGGCGCAGCAGTGGTATTCGCCACCACGTTTACCACCACCGCGTTGCTGGGAATGCCATCCCCACCAATGCCAAACAGACCACAGGCCATCATGGGCAAGGCCAATAGAACAAAAAGCAGTGCAGAACTGCGGAAGTTTTTTGGTTTCATAAAAGTCCTCTACCGTCCAGCCGTCACCAGCGTCAGTTCTACAAAGCGGTCTTGGGCTTGCAAATTGGGATCATCCGTGCCGCGACGGTCTTCTGGCGGCAGTGTGGCTTCCACAATAAAGCGGGCTGGATCAATGCCTTGCGACACTAGGTAATCAACCACGCTCTGCGCCCGACCTTCGGCCACTTCAATAATTTCATCTTCACTGTATGGCGGGTCATTGGCGGGCCAGGCGGAAGAGCCGCGGACGCGCAGGAACAGACCAATGGATTGGGACATCGTGGGTACGACGCAGTCATCCAAAATGCGGCGAGATTCTAGCGTTAGCTCGGTGCTTTCCGGCAAGAAGGCGAAGGTACGGCAGGGCAGCACGGCCAGGGTAGCGGCGGCATCGGTAGAGACGCCAGACAAATCGACCTGTGCCGAGATGGAGAAGGTGTCGTTGACGGGACGGCCGTTGGGCTGCAAGCTAGGTTGATCAGCAGCACGCAGTACAAAGCCGCCGTTGACCAGATCGTTTATGTCATCATTGGGAATGTTCACGTCAGAGGCGGCCCAAACGCGGCGGGCAATTTCCAGCCGGGAAATGATGGGGCGCGTGTCGCGCATCACGAAGGCATTGTCGCCCAAATCAGCCTGGGCGACGCTCTCTAGCCAGATGGCAAAGTCGTCGGTGGCGGTTTCGGGGTAGACAAAGCTCCAGTCGTTGTTGCCCCAGGCCGCAATTTGCGAAGCGGCCGTATCAAAATCCTCCACCTGTGCCTTGAGCGTGTCAAACCAGGCGTTGTGGAAATTCTGTACTAAATCAGCATTTGTCTGAATCGATTGGCGGGAGGTGACGATGACGTCGATGACGATGCGTAGCTCTTCAGAACTGAGCAGCTTTATACCGCCACTTTGCTCGGCATCATAAATGTTGGGTTCCCAGGCGGAGACTACGTCGGCCTGGCCGTTATTGAACACTTCGATGGCCGATTCGACGCTGTCTTGCGGCACCAGCGTAACCTGCGAACGCGGGCTGAGCTGGGCGATGCTAAGGGCGTAGTAAACAAAATACTCACCCACAGAGTCACTGGCAAAGGCGATGCGTTTGCCTTGCAAATCATTAATGGTGTCAATGTCGCGGCCCCACAATTGGTCGGCTCCAGCACTTTCATCCACGATGGCGGTGATGACGCCGGGGCTGGAGAGAGCCACGGAGTCTAGCGTGGTGAGCAGGCAACTCCATTGGCCAGAGTCCAACAGGGCGGTGCGTTGGCCTTCGGTGATGTCGTACTCATCGGTGAGGAAGAAGGGGATGATGCCCAGATGGAAGCCGTGCTCGACGTCTTTGCCGCTCATCTGCATCTGCTGAAGGGTGAAGTAGCTACCGAAGGCGTCGGCACCGCAAATGTAGGTGGGTAAGCCGTCATCAGCGTCGTAGTTGGGTCCCCAGATGGGGTCTGGCGAGTCCAGGTCAATATTGCTGACAGTAGAACCGTCGTTGTTGTTGGAACTGGTGCTGCCGTTGCTTTCGGTAACGGCCGTTGGCTCATCTTCGGTTAGGTTGCCGATGATGCTGTAGGCAGCCACGCCACAGATGACCAAGGCAGCCACGCCAATGATGGCGATAAAGATAATGCGAGTGCGATCTAGATTCATGTGCTTTTCCTCAAACGAACTTTGTTAATTGTGAATCGTGAATTTTTAAAAATTAATTGTAAATTCTGTGACCCCTGTATGTGGGGATTTGCTTGCGAATTTAGATGGTTTCACCTTTATTTACGGGTATTTTTTGCTTTGGTTGCACGGTTCTAAACGGCGTAACCCAGGTTGCGCAAGACGTCGTCCGGGTGTTGGCCGTGCAGAATTTGGTAATGGAAACGGCCGTTTTCGTCCTTATCAATAATCAACTCGTATGCTTCTGGTAAGACGCAATGTTTGCTGCCCTTCACGCCGCCCAACATCTCTTGGTACGCCCCAATGCTAAAAAAACCAATGTACAGTTCGTCTGTTTCCACTGGCAAATAAAGTGGGGATTTGCTGGGCTTAGGCGGGTAGACGTCATCACTGTCGCAGGTGATGCCGCCAAGCTGCACTTGCTGGAATGGTTTGTCCAGATGGTTGAGCGGCAGCACGATGAAATGCTCTGAAAGTGCCCAGCTATCTGGGAAGGAGCTCATGATTGAGCCATCGATGATATACCAGGGCAGTTTGGAGCCATTTTCTTTGGCGGCAATGATTTTGAAGAGATGGGCGCCATGCTCCGACGTGGTGTACCGACCAAATTCACCCATCATGTCTGGTACTGGCACGTTGTAGCGACGGCACGCTTCTTGCAGGGCGGTAAGCAGTTGGCGGGCAAATTCATGGTAATCAAAGGCAAAGTCAAGCGTCATGGCCACCGGCATCCCGCCGCCAAAGTTGAAGATGCTCAGGCTGGGGTATCGCTGCCGCAGCCGGGCAAATATCTCGATACCAGGTTTGAGCCAGCTTATGAAAGCGGGAATGTCCGTTAGCTGGCTGCCCACCATGTAATGATACATCGTCAACGTCAGATTCGGTGCAGCGGCAATGTAGCTGGCCGCTTTCCAAATGTCGTCCGTGTGCAGACCAAAGCGGGAATTTGCCTGATCCATTTCGGCCTGGGTTTCGTTGGGGCCATAACTTTTTTGCCGCACGCCGACATTGAACGTTTGCCCGGAGCTAAGTAACGGTGATAGCTCTGGCAAATCTTCGATGACGGGAATGAGGTTTTCGTGCAACAGGCGAAGCTGCAAAATGTTGGCCGCATATTGGGAGCCTGGCCCCTTGAAGCCGTTGCAGACGATCATGCGGTCTGGCGTCAGCAGGCCGCGCTGAATCATGATTTTGGCAATATCTACGTCAACCGTGGAGGACATTTCGTGCTGTGCGCCTGCGCTCAACGTGGTGCGGATCACCTCCTCGGCGGCGTTGGCTTTGGAGGCGTAGGTGTAATGGAAGGTGCCTTCGTAATCCAGCTCGGTAATGACATCGGCAAAAACCTGCCGCATCTTTTGGATTTGTTTGCGAATTTGGGGCAGGTACACAATTTCTAGTGGGCTGGGCAATGTTTGTTCAAAGCCTTGGGGGGCTTCATCCAGGAAAATTTGGGCTAAATCGAGGCCATCCATATGCAAATGACCATTTTTGACGTGGAGGTAGCTGTTAAATTGATGATTTTCGGGAACGGCCGTTTCTTGTTCCCACCCAACGATAGGATGGCTTTCTGGCTCACTCATTGATTGTCTCCGCTGATTTATTTTGGTCCAGGCGAATGTTTAAAGGTGTGAGTTTGATCGTTTCAAAAGGCATGTCAATTTGCTTTTCATGCAGAGTGTTGAAGATTTTTTCTCGCAACTCAAATCTTTTTTCTACGTGCGTACGTTCATCTCTAATCCAAGCCTGAAGCTCTACGGCAACATTGTAATCGTTCAGTTGGGTGATCACAACTCGTGGCGGTGGCTCTTTTAGGTAATCTGGATCATGATTCACAATGCCGCACAAAAATTGGCGCACTTGTTCAATATCTTCTTCCACGCCAATGGTCACCGCAACGTCGAGGCGCAGATGGGGGAAATTGGTATAGGAGGTGACCGTTTTGTTGATGATTTCCGCATTGGGTACGGCCAGCATTTTGCCATCACTGGTAATAATGCGGGTAGAGCGGAGGGTGATTTGCTCAACACGGCCGTAATTCTCGCCCACTTCTACCAAATCCCCAATGACAAATGGCCGATCTAGGTAAATGAGGATGCCAGAAATGAGGTTGGAGAAGGCATCCCGAGCGGCAAAACCGATAGTGATACCCACAATGCCTAGGGAGGCCAGCAAACCGGCCGTATCTACCCCCATAATTGACAGCGCATTAACCAGGCCCAGCAACAAGATGGTGTACTGCAAAATGGTGGTTGCAAACGCCTGGGAGGTCTTGTCAAACCTGGATTTAGGCAAGAACTTCTTGAGCAGAAAGCGGACAACAATCCAGCCCACATAAAATGCTCCGAAGGCGATCAGGGCGACAACAAAATTGATCGAAAAATCAACTAGCTGCGTTCCTAGCGTTTCTGGGGTGAAAAAGTTTTGCAGCCTTTCCAGGATGATCTCGAAGAGCGTACTCATGTAGTGCCTCTATGCGTTTAGACCAATCTATTTGTTCTGATGAGTCGATGCAAAGTTGTTCATGATGCCTTGCATTATAGCCAAAAGTCACGGCGCATGGGAAAGAAGTTTGGTGTTGTTCTTGCGGGAAAGTCTGTTTTGTGCCTTTACGGAAGCAAGAACAGACATGGGTGAAAGCCTGTAACTTAACGGCAAATCCTCCAAATTCAGATACAATCGCCAAGTTCAACACCTAAATCACAGCACTCAGAACCATCTGGGTGCTGTTTGTTGTTTTCACTGGAGATCAATTTGGCAAATCCCTCACTGCCCGATAATTTACCTGAATCTGAATCAGACATTTCTGCAAACCGACTCATCTTCATTGGATTGATAACGCGGTTGGCCACGGATACGGCCGTACAATTTTTCTTCCCCTTTTTGCCTGTCATTGCTGAGGGGCTGCGCACAACGACCGTGACGGCAGGACGATTGGTGAGCTTACGCAGCGCAACTGGCTTGTTCTCGCCAGCGTTTGGTGTGTTGGCGGCCCGACATGGCTACCGCACGGTGATGCGCTTTGGGTTGCTGCTGGCGGCCATAGGCACCCTGACGGTTGGCCTGAGCAGCACAGTGTGGGTAGCGGCAATTGGGATGGTTCTTGGCGGTTTGGGCACATTTTCCTTTGTGCCGATTTTACAAGCATACCTCAGTGCCAAACTGCCGTTCAATCGCCGGGCGCGGGGGCTGGGGATGCTGGAATATGCCTGGGCGTTGGCTGGTATTGTGGGCCTGTATCTGGTGGGATGGCTCATCGACGCTACAAATTGGCGTGTGCCGCTGTTTGTGTTGAGTGGGCTGCTGCTGGTAGCGTTTGTGGGATACGGCCGTTTACCAGCCACAAATCAGACCGCAAAACCTGCATCTGGTGCGACTCGTTTCACCTGGAATAGCTTCCTCGCGTTTTTTGATCTGGGTGCTAATCAGCGGTCAGCTTATGCTGCGCTGCTGGTAGTTGGCTTGAACATGATGGCGGCGATGAACGTCTTCATCAACTACGGCACTTGGTTAGACCGTGAATACAGTTTGGGTGCGACGCAGCTAGGCACCGTTGCCCTCATTTTGGGCGTCGCCGACCTGAGCGGTAGCGTGCTGATGAGCCTGATTGGCGATAAATTTGGCTTGCTGGGCAGTGTTGTCGTCGGGACGCTATTTGCAGGTATTGGATACGCTCTCTTGCCCGTGTTTAATCAGGGAGTCGTATTAGCAGTCGTTGGGTTGATTGTGGCGCGCTTTGGCTTTGAGTTTACCGTTGTGGCCTTAATCGCCTTGGTGAGCGAACAGGCTCCGGCCCACCGTGGCAAGATGATGACGCTGGCGGCGGCAGCCGCATTGTTGGGTTCCAGTGCGGCCGGACTTTTCGGCCCCTGGGTATATGATCAATACCAGGTTGGGGGTCTCAGTCTGCTTTCGGCTGTGGTGATGGCACTCTGTTTGGTGTTGCTGCGCGGTTTTGTGCGCGAGCGAGGCGAGTAATTTGAGCCACCGATTGCGCGGATTTTTATGATTCAGGACTTACGCGGTTGCTCCGGCCGGTCTCCTGACCGAGTCGGCTAGGTGGCACGGCGAGACGCCGGCCACAGCCCGAAAAATACGTAAGTCCTATGATTTAATCCCTGTAAATCCGCGCAATCCGTGGCTAATTTTTTGGAGAAAGGAACATGAAGAAGTCACGGGAAATACGGCCGTTACAAACCGAATCTGAGTGGGATGCGTACACTCACATTGCCGTAAATGCGTATCCTGGCATTCGGGCTACTGACGAGGCGGCGCGCCGTCGTTTCAAGGAGCGTGGCCAGGAGATGCACGCTGACCCCATTATCACTGTATACGGGCTGTTTGAAGAGGGTGAAATGCGCGGCATTATGCGGCTGTATGATTTTACCATGCGGCTGCACGGCACAGATTTGCTAGTGGGCGGTATTGGCGGGGTAGGGGTCGATTTGCTGCACAAAAAAGAGCGCATTGCTTACGATATGGTGCAATGGTTTCAGCAGCATTACCGTGACAAGGGCGCGGCAATGACGGCACTTTATCCGTTTCGGCCCGATTTTTACAAGCAGATGGGGTATGGCTACGGCCGTAAACTGAACCAATATCGCATCTCGCCCGCCAGCTTACCTAACGGCAGCCGTGAGAATGTCATCTATCTGGATGAATCCCACAAGCAAGCGTTCAACGACTGCTATGATCGGATGATGGCCCGCAGCAACGGCATGATGACCCAGCCAAAGATGGCGATTGACGCACTTTTTAACAGCGTAACCATGCACAAGCTGGGCTATTGGGCCGATGGGCAGTTGCAAGGCTACCTGCTGTATAGTTTTGATCCCGTGCCCAACGGCAACTTCTTGCGGAATAACATCGCCGTGCGCACCTTGATGTATGAGAATAGTGCAGCCTTGCGCAGCCTGCTGGCCTTTTTGCAGGCACAGGCCGACCAAATCGAAACGATAATTTTCAACACGCACGACGAGGATTTTCATTTGCTGTTGCACGACCCGCGCAACGGCAGCCACAATTTGCTGCCCTCGGTTTACCATGAGAGCAACACGCAGGGGGTGGGCATCATGTACCGGGTTATTGACGTGCCGCGTCTGTTCCATTTGCTAGCTGACCATGATTTCGGCAGGCAGATGCTTACGGTGCAGCTTAATCTGCGGGACAGCTTCTGGCAGGCGTGTGATGGCGCGTGGATGTTGGGAGTGGAGAACGGCCGTATTACCCTCAATCCTGCCGCCACCCCGGATGTAGAAATTGGGCTGGACGTAGCCGAATTCAGCTCGCTCATCATCGGCGCAACCACCTTTCGGCAGCTACTCACCTACGGCCTGGCAGACATCTCTAACCCGGCCTATGCCGACGCGGTATACCAATTGTTTTACACGGCCAACAAACCCGTCTGCCACACCTCATTTTAACCAAACCGATTTGCGGTAGGGGCGAGGCGGTTGGCAACCAATTAGTAAATTCGGCAAAACCAACCCTCCAACCGCCTCGCCCTTTTGCGTTGCAAACTAGTCATTGTGGCATTTGGGAGAGGCAGGTGGAGAGATTCCGGCGGCGAATTTTGTTAGAGTGTGGCCACCTGCCTCTCCCCTACCGGTGATGATAAAATTTGGGAAAATTGGAGGGAATCATGGATTTTACAGACAAAATTGCCATAGTCACTGGTGGCGCGTCCGGGATGGGGGCGGCGACGGCGCGGGAATTGGCGGCGGCCGGGGCGCACGTTGTTATCGTGGATCGAAATGCGGAATTAGCAACGGCCGTTGCCCAACAAATCAACGCCACCACCCAAATCGGCGACGTGAGCGACCCCGATTTTTGCCAAAAAGTGGTGGATGAGGTGGTGATGGAGAACGGCCGTCTCGACATCCTCATCAACGCCGCAGGCATCATCGTTCGCGCCGACGCGCTGGGGACGACCAACGAGCAGTGGCAACAGGTGATGAACGTCAACGTGAGCGGCATTTTTTACTTCAGCCGTGCGGCCGTGGCCGTGATGAAGCAGCAGGGCCACGGCGTCATCGTCAATTTTGGCTCGATTTGGGGCGGCGTGGGGGCCACGGGCGTGGTGGCTTACTGCGCCTCCAAAGGGGCGGTGCACCAGCTTACGCGAGCGATGGCACTGGATCACGTCAGGGACGGCATTCGCATCAACGCCGTCTGCCCCGGCGAGGTAAACACCCCCATGCTTGCCTCCGAGCGCAGAGAGCCAGTGACGGACGAGATTTTACAGCATATCGCCAGCACCGTACCCATGGAGCGACTGGCTGATCCCGTAGAAATCGCCCGCGTCGTCTGCTTCCTCGCCTCCGACGCCGCCAGCTACATGACTGGTGCAATGGTCAACGTGGATGCTGGCTACACGGCCAAATAATAAGTGCAACAGATGGTTTTAGCATTATGCTAAGGCTTTGCATCTAGATGAGAACTAAGCTGTCTGTCGTAATCTCTGTCAACAGCAACTAATGCTACGAGAATGAGTACTGCGCCTACAACAAGGTCAGAAAAATAATTCAAGGAGGAGGAATCTATAAATTCAGGCTCTTTGATTTCAAGATAAAAAATAGTAAAGAAAATAACCCCAAAAAAATGTGGGCTCTCATTCCCTTCAAAAAAATCTCATTAGATTTAGGGGGAATATCCATGCTTAAGAAGAGCAAAACCAGATTTTGAAGGAACACGATTACTAATAATGCGCCATTATTAGTAATCGAGAAAGAGAGAAAAACGGCAGCAATTTCTTTCAGATCAAGTGCAAATGCCAATGACAAAGAAATGTTCAAAATAAAAATGAAAAATCCTCTCATCAAAAAATATGACCTTGGTTTTCTCTTCAAAGATTTATCTTTTGGCATATCATCCATTATGAGACTCCTTAAACATTTTTTTCAACTTATACTATCTGAAAAGTTTTGTGCTTGTTAGCTTTCTATAAACAGGCTGTCTCAATTTATTGTAGGGGAAAATGTTATGGAATACAGACGACTAGGGCGCAGTGGAGTGAAGATTGCGCCGCTTTGCTTGGGAACCGACAATTTTGCCAATCCCACGCCGGAAACGGAAGCGAAAGCGATTCTCAACCGGGCGATTGAGGCGGGCATCAATCTGATTGACACGAGCAACAGTTACGCGCAGGGAGAAAGTGAGCGAATTATTGGCCGGACGTTAAAGGAAAACGGCCGTCGCCACCAAGTTCTCATCGCCACCAAAGTGCATTACCCCACCGGGCCGGGACCCAATGATGGGGGAAACGGCCGTCGCCACATCATCCAGGCTTGCGAAGATTCCCTAAAGCGTTTGCAAACGGACTACATTGATCTGTACCAACTCCATCGCCCCGATTTTGAGGTGCCCATCGAAGAAACGCTGGCGGCACTGACCGACTTGGTGCGGGCAGGCAAGGTGCGCTACGTTGGCAGCTCCACCGCCCCCGCCTGGAAGGTGATGGAAGCGATCATGGTCAGCGAACTGCGCGGCTACGTCCGCTTTGTGTCAGAGCAGCCCCCTTACAATTTGCTAGACCGCCGCATCGAAAATGAACTGCTGCCGATGTGCCAGACGTACGGCTTGGGCATCCTGCCCTGGTCGCCGCTGGCGATGGGCGTCTTGGCTGGGCGTTATGCTGATGCCGCTAACTATCCCCAAGCGTCGCGGGCGCAGCTTCGCGGCGGTATCTATGCCGAGCGCGTCACGGCCAGGGGCATTGAAGTTGGCAATGCGTTTGTAAAATTGGCGCAGGAGGTGGGGATTTCTGCGGCGCAGTTGGCGGTTCTATGGGTGAAGGATCAGCTAGGCGTGACTGCGCCCCTCATCGGGCCGCGCACGCTGGTGCAGTTAGAACATCTATTGCCCGTGCTGGAGATGTCGCTGGATGATGATGTGCGGACAGCGTGTGATGAATTGGTGCCACCGGGCAGCGCAGCGGCCAACTTCCATAATTCGGCCCCGTGGATGAAGGGATTCTTTTGGGCAAATAAAAACATGAGTCATCCCGAAAAATGAGTTAAAAAAGGCTCAACCGCAAGGTTGGGTCTTTTTATTTGCCAAAAAAGAACTCCTGAAGAAGATAGAAGTGCTAACCAAAATCTCAATCAGGAGTTCACAAATGAAAAGTAATTATAAAACAAAAAGCCGAAAACTCTCCAATGAAATCGCCCAAAAGCTAAGCCTTTTTCTAGCGCCTCTGAAAAAGCAGCTAGATAAAACAGTGGACAAACGGCTGGTAAGAACCCTAGAACAACTTGTCCAAACGATCATCATCTTTCGGCACCAAAGCTATGGCTTATTGCTCAGTGAGCTAGGCGGCTATTTGCTCTCCCCAGAGCAAGCACCAGCGGGAACCAAACGGATTAGTAACTTATTGAGAAGCAAGAGATGGGGGTATGAAGCAATTGAAAACTATCTCTGGAACAGGGGAGAAGAAGCAGTAGACACAATTGAGGAGGCAGGCAAGACCCCGCTGTGCTTGTGGGATGAAAGCGTGATAGAGAAAGGGGAGAGCCTTGCCCTTGAAGGATTGTGTGCTGTCAAATCAAGCAAAGCAGCCAGACTAAAACGAATCAAGCCAGGCTTTTTCAATCCGCCTGGTCGCCCTATCTTTGTACCGGGCATGAACTGGCTCATGCTAATGATTGTGGGTGGAGAAAGCGTCCCCACTCTAGCTGCCATGAAATGGTGGACAACACGAGGGCTACTCCAAACGAGCAAGCGCACGTTAGAAAAAGCGTTGCTGAGCCAATGCGCTCACCACTGGGGCCGCCGTGTCGTCCATGTCTGGGACAGGGGGTTTGCGGGTTCCCCTTGGCTAGAGGCAGCCACGGCTCACTCCCTCCGCTTTGTCCTTCGCTGGCAAAAGAAATATTCCCTGATTGATGCTCAAGGTGAGAAACGACTGGCTTGGAAAATTTGCAGAGGGAAACGGTCCTTTGCCAAACGACTCATCTGGGACGCTAGACGCAAATGTTGGCGGAAAACGGGCATTTACTACGTCCAAGTTTGCCACGAAGCTGCCAACTCACCCCTTTTTCTTGTCGTTTCTCGACCGGGCAACAGCCGTTCCCCTTGGTATCTCCTCACTTCTGAGAAGATTGAATCTGTCGAAGATGCTTGGGCTATTGTTTTTTTCTATGCGCGGCGTTGGCGAATTGAAATGGGCTTCCGCTTTGCTAAATCTGATTTGGCTTTTGAATCCCCTCGTCTCTGGTCTTGGCAAAATCGGCTGAAACTTTTGTTAATGGCTTCCCTCGCTTTTGCTTTTTTATTCTCCTTGCTTTCCGACTTATCGCCTGATTCTTTGCACACTTTGCTTCGTACTTGGTGCCATAGAACCGGAAAGCGGCACCGAGTTGCCTCGCTGCCGCTTTATCGTTTACGTTCTGCTCTGAGTCGTTTGTGGCTCTTTTATCCACCTCCCAATTCTGCTCTTGCCTTAAATTCGGGATGACTCATGTTTTTTGAGTCATGTTGCTGTAGAACAGCCATGATTCTGCGAATGGGCACTTAGCAGCAAAACATTACGGTGCTATGCTCAAGGCGTCGATGATTTCGCCATCAAACCCATTGGCAGACCCATCCCAGAACAGCGTGTAGCTGCAACTGGTGGTGTCGCCGAGGGAACTCGGTGTGCAGACAAAGACATCCGAGCCATCGCCGGAGGCGCCGGTCACGGTGAAGGCACCACTGGTTGCCAGGTAGATGTCACCGTTGCCATCTACCCAAACGGCATTGATGTTTTCAGATGTGTCTGTGAGTTCCACGTCGCTGCCGTCGAAGTACAGAGCAAGGCTACCACCATCCAGCACCAGCAGATCGCTGCGGCTACCGGTGAAGCTGCCAGTGTTGTAGTTGCCGATGGTGCTGATGAGCAGACGGCCGTCTGGCGCAAACCCTATCGCATCGACATCTTCACCAGGAGTGTCTAAGCCAACTGTTGACCCATCAAAGTACAGTTCAAAGCTGCCAGCAGTGGTGTCACCCAGCGAAGTGGGAATGAAGCGAGCGATGTCAGAATCGTCTACGCCCGTGACACCGCCAACATCTTGTGCTCGGACAAAGCTCATCAGGAAACTACCGTCGTCCAGCGCGTAGAATGCGTCAATGTCGTTGGTAGCAATGCCAAGATCAGACAAATCAATTAGTAAACTCCAGGTTTGGGCATCAGTGTCGTAAGCCAGCACATCCTCATCTGCAAAGCTAACGCCACCGACCGAGCCTGATGAACTGGAGCTGAGGTAAACCGTCTGACCATTGCCGGGTTCTGGCGTAGGCGATGGCGTCGCAGTGGCTGTTGGCGGGAGGGGGGTGTTGGTAGGCGTCGGGCTGGGGCCTACGGTAGGTGTATTGGTGGGTGCAGGCGTGTCTGTAGGCAATGGCGTGTTTGTTGCCGTCGGCGGTATTGGCGTGGGGGAAGCTGTCTCCGTCGCCGTTGGTGTTGCGGTCGGCCCAAGATTGACATTGACAACCAGTTCTGGCGGGTTTGCCCCTTCGCGGCTGCTCATCAAGATGCGCGTGGCATCTGTGCTGATGAGTGCCAGACTCACCTGTCCGTTCCCCGAAATGGCACTGGTAATGTCAATTTCAATCCAGGTACCTGCGGTCGTTGGGCCAGAGCTGTTGATGAGATTGCCAATGGCAGGTGCATTGTCGAAGGTCACTGTCGTTTCGCCCCAGCTATTATCGGCAACTTCGTGCACCTCGAACCCAATGGCGGAATCGGTTTGGACGGAGAGTCGTACCGTTGCATCGGTGATGGTGCCCGCAATCCCCTGAGCATCGAAGCGGAGCAAGGTGATGATTTGGGGGGATGCATCTGTGCTAATTTGAGTGGACAGCCCTAGATTATTGAAGGGTCGATTGCTAAGAATGACTGTATCGGCCTCTGGGGTGAAGACGAAGTTGGTTACCGGTGGTGGTGTCGATGTGGCCGTTGGTGGCACAGGCGTGTCTGTTGGCACGGCCGTATTCGTTGGTGTAGGGCTGGGGCCAACGGTGGGTGTGTTGGTTGGGGTTGGCGGGATTGGTGTATTTGTGGGCACGGTTGTATTTGTTGGCGTGGGGCTTGGCCCAGGTGTGGGTGTCGGCTGGAGGCTCGTGCTGACATCGGCGGCAAAGGTGCCACGGGTGAGTGCTGTCGTCGCCAAGCCGCTGATTTGCAGCGTTTGTCCAACCGTCGTGACGTTGGTGGCGTTGTCCCAACAGGCGGGATTGCCCGTGCCGATGCAATCGGCAACGTTGCCCACTTGCCGTAACGCTTGTTGCGCCAGCACATCAGCGTTGCAGGCGGCATTGTCATCCACAGGAATGTTTAGCCGCCAGGTTGCGCCGGCCCCAATGGTGCCACGTACAAACGTCTCGTAATAATCTGAACAGAGACCACCACCTGTGAGCGGTTCGTTGAAGGGAGCGTTGGCAGGGGTACGGCCGTAACTCACCAAAACGGCCGTTCCGGTATCGTCGCTGCTTTCCAATTCAGCCTCACCCAGCTTGGCGCGGCCAATGCGGCTAGAGATGTCGGTCCAATCTACTACCTCTGCCGCCAAGCGTGCGTCCCAGGCAGCTTGGGGTAAGCCAGCGGGCGCGCCGCCCAATGCTGTGCCCCAGAAGTTGTTGTTCAGGTTGGCGGTGCCACCGCTGCTGCTAAAGGCAGCCCCAAAACCAGTAACGTTGTTGGCATATGCTTCTAGCGTGCCGTTAGATTGGCCAAAGGCGGTGCTGTTGTTGCTGAATGTGTTGCCTTTGGCCGTTGTCTCACCGGTGCCATCGCTTTGAACGGCCGTATCAAAACCACTGATCGTGGCATTTTTTACCAGTAGCTGGCCGCTGCCTGTGCTGCGAACGGCCGTTGCCGATCCGCAATTCTGAGCGCAATTCAGCGTTACGTTCATGATAGTCAGGTTGCTGTTTCCTGCTTCGATGAGACTGTTGTTGGCACCGCCTGTCCAGTTGAGAACCGCTTCATCTCCGCCATAGATGACGACAGATTGCGTCGGTTGGAGCGTGGTGGCGATGTTGTGCGTGCCGCTCACTGTGAGCGATGTGCCATCGGGAACGGCCGCAAGAGCCGCAGGCAGGCTGGGGAAATCGCAGCCCGCGGCGCATACGGTAGGTGGTTCAATCAACGCCTCTAGAAAGGCAGCAACTGGTAAATCGTTACCAGAGGTAGCTCCAATTGGCACAAAGCCGGTGATGTCGAATGAAGGCGAGTTTACAAATTCTGGCGTGCGGTAGAACTGGACGGCAAACAACAGTGTGGCTCGGCCATGATTGTGGAAGAATGGCGTGGTCAACGCGGTGCCAAAGAGGCCAGGCGTACTGTAGGTGCGCGTGCTGGGGCCTGGAGCCGCACTCGGCGGTTCGGTGGGCATGTTGTCGGTTGGGTTAAACGTCACCTCGTCGGTGCCGGTGTTGAACTTTTCGTTCACACCCTCAGTGGTACCCGCAATGGTGCCGTCGGCGGTTGCCAGAACCGGACCAGAGTGGCAGCGAGAGCATTGAATTTCGTTGCTAAAGAAGAGATCACGCCCCTGAATTTGATCGTCAGAAATGGCAAAACGATCCAGATCGTAATTGCCGTCTGCCGGGATGCGAATGTTGTTTTGGAACGCCTCCAAAGCATCCAGTTCAGCCTGGGTGGGCGGACGGAAATCAACCCAGGGAACGCGGTTAAGGTTGCGCGGCGCGTGCTGCACCACAGCCCCGTTGGAGAAATCACCTAAATCAGCAATTTCAGAGCTAAAGCCGTAAGGGGCCGTTTCCGCAACATTGAAGAGCGGTGGGGAGGCGCGGAATACTTCTGGCTGAGTAAAGCCGTCGATATTTTCCAGAATGAGGGCGCGCCCCAGTGGGAAGCCTGTAGGGTTAGAAGAAGGGCCGTGCAGCTTGGTGAACTCTTCCAAGCCATTGGCACTGCCGTTGACAGGGTTGGGGCCTGCCAGATTGCCGGGTGTCCAGGAGACAAATGTGGCACTGTTGCCCAAGCTGTCGGTGATGGTGCCAGAGAGGTCATCGCCTGCGTACACCAGGTAGGTGTTGCCGCTGCCGCCAATAACGGTGGCACTGCCAGTCGTGCCGGTGATGGCTCCGCGCAAGTCGCTCGGCTGGGCAAACCCGGAGGGAGCGTTGCTGCTAACAACCAAGGTGTTGATATTAAATTCAGCCACAAAAAGCGGATCCATCGGGTCTGATTGGAAGAGGCTGTCTACTTGTTCTGGTGAAAGGCCAAAGTCGCCATTTTCTGGGCGATGGCAGGAGGCGCAGGTACGGCCGTTTCCCAAAAAGGTCTCGTTGTTAAACAAAATTTCGCCCTGATCGGCAATAGAAGCAACCGGAGGCGGGGCGGCGAAGGTTTGGTTAGCACTGTTGATGGGGCTGGGTGGACCAGGGGCAAAATCGGCATTGGTCTGAGTACCATTGCCAAAGCCGTTGCCGCTAACGCGCTGCAAACTGACCGTGTTCAAAATAGGCAGATCCGCCGGGTTGGCACCATCCGTTGCGCCAGCGGTGCTGCCTGTATACGCGGCACCGCCGTAGCTCAAAGCCACGTCAACCGGGGTGGCGTTGGGATTGTCGGGATTGTTTTGGAAAGCAACTTTGCCCGCAATGGGCACAATCTCGGCTGGCATGATGAAGTCTGGGGTGGGTGCACCGGGCAGAGCCGCAAAATCGGCCGTGGCCACAAGGACGTTGCTGGCGCTCGCTGGTGGATCGTCAGGGAAGACGTACCGACCCGTTTGGTTGCCCAGGGCATTATAAAAAACAAGCATGGTGCGACCAGGCGTGCCGGGCGGGTCTTCGGGTTGTGGCCCCCAATCAAGCTGGTTGTTGTCTGCCACTTCCAGCAGCACATATTGCACCTGCGAGTCGCCATTGAGACCCGCCATGATGCCGTTGAGGCGCACCAGGGCATTGTCGGCAGTCGCGGCTTGTGGTTGGGTACTGAACAGAATAAATGTAAATAAGAAAACGGCCGTAATGGCCAAAATGGCACGAGAGAAACGCTGGTGGACCATAAAATCCCTCCTGGTGACTAGAAACTTCCCTGATAATGGCTCGGTTCTGCAATCGGTATGCTGGCAAAAGGCAGAAACCGAAAACATCATGCCAATTTTCCTGACTGGTTTGGGAAATTGGCATTTTAGATGCGATTTTTGGTAACTTGCAGGCAGCAAAAATGCCTACAAATTTAGTTAAATACTTAGATGTTGCCGATGTATGTTGCGATGTCTGCGAGTAATTGTTCGGTAGTTGAATGGACGACTGTATTACTCTTTTTCTCCAATTAAGAGATTAGACAACCTTCCTTAAGAGAAACATTACATTCCTGGAGAAAAATGCCACCAGATAATGCCACCAGATTATGAAGAGAGGAGTTTGATCAATGCCTCATCTTCACGCAGTTCGGCAATGTCTAAAGCAGTTTGGCCCCGGAAGTTGGTGGCCGTTTTGTCTGCGTCGCGTTCCAGTAGCCATTTTGCCATTGCGTGACGGCCGTACATCGCTGCCGCGAGCAATGGTTGGTCTGGACTTTGCGAGTTACCCCGCGCCGCCAACATCTCCACCAATTCCACATTGCCACTGAGGGCGGCGTGAAAAAGCAGCGAGATGCCGTGGACGCCCTTGCCGTTCACCAACTCTGGCGACTCATCCAGAAACGCTTCAACCTCATCTTGCAGGCCAAGCATGGCGGCGGTGTAAATGTTCATTGGTGCGCCCTGATCGAGTAAAAATTGGGCAATGGCGCGGTTGCCCACGTGGGAAGCTGCTTCTAGCGCGGTTTCATCAAATTCCACATATTTTTCGTTGAGTAGACGTGGCTCTGCGGCCAGCATTTGCTGCACAACTTCCAGATTGCCGTGGGCAGGCAGTACAAAATTGCGAATTTGTTCTTGGGTAAGCGGTTCTTGGGTCATTCGTTTCTCCGAGGGTTCATATTGTGCTTCACAAAGTCGTAATCGTAGGTGGTGATTTCGTAGAGATGGCCATAGGGATCGCAAAAGTAGATGGACCAAGCAAGGGCGTGATCAACCACGTGCTGGCGCGTTAACCGTTCGTTTTGCTGATTGTACACCACAATCTCTTCTAGCCGCGCCAAAAACTGCATGAAACCCGCCCCATCCACGCCGAAAGCAACCCGGTGATGCCCAGCCGTGGGTCTGTTGCCCTTGGGTTCTCCCTGAAACAGGGCTAGTTTAGTACCGTTGCTGGCGGTGGTCAGCATGAGCGGACCGTCTTTTGCCCAGAATTCAAACTCTGGAATGATGTGCAGGCCGAGGATGTTGGCATACCATTGGGCTGCTTCGTGCTGATCCGGTACAAACAGCTCTACATGATTTATTTTTTGTACGCGAAAGGTCATGTTTGACATAGTTTTTCCGTCCTATGGATAGTTGCCAATGTGCCACTCGAATTCTTTTCCCTCATGAGCAATAAATTCAGAAAAATTGGCTGGCCCTTTGCGATGGTACTCTCGCCAGTGAGCTATTTTGCCGTTTTCAATTTGTACAACTGCGATGCCTACATCAGCCAGTTCCTTGCCACGCAGCCCGAAGCTGAACTCGCCCATGCCCACTTGTGTCGTCTCGTCAAAACATAGGTTTTGAAAGGTCATGTAGGTGCCTGGGGAAAGGGCGGCAAAGTACGGCCGTAGCTGTTCATGCCCCATATAAAGTTGAATATTTGGTGGCTCCATATAAATGGCGTCTTTTGTAAAAGAGTTGAGGGCTGCTTGGGTGTTCCGGGTTGTCCAACTTATGGCAAGCTGTGTCATTAGCTGGACGAATTGGTCGTCAGTAAGATTGGGTGACATGGTACCTCCGATGGCCTAAACCAGAAGGCAATTTTTGTTAATTTCGTTGGTTTTGCCATTGGTCAAAGGGTCGTGAAGAAACTGTCCAAAAGGACAGGTATTTTTGTTGCGCAAGTAGAACAAACGGTCTATCATTGTGATGATTGAAAAGCCAGAGGCAATGAAAAAGGTTGAAGGATTTAATATTAGAATGCTCTGTCGATTTTTGTCCACACGAGACGTCGTTTTGGTAAAGACCAACTATTAGGAGGCAACTATGTCAGACACACAAAAATTGATTCAATCTTTCCAAACGACCACTTGGATTATCAACAAGCAGGCCGAAGGTTTAAGCCATGAACAGATGCGCTTACAGTTGCCATTTCGGGGCAACTGTTTTAATTGGGTGTTGGGCCACATCGCCACCAATCGGGATCAGGTGCTGATTTTGCTGGGGCAGGTGCCGATTTTTAGCGCGGACGAAGTTGCCCTTTACAAGACAGGTTCAGAACCGGTGATTGAAGGAGCAACGGCCGTACACAGCGATAAGCTCCTGGCCGCCATCCAAGAATCCCAAGCTCGCATTGAAGCAGGCCTAAAAACAGTCTCTGCCGAAACCTTAGCCGAGATATTTAATGAAGCGCATCAGCAAACGGTGGCTGAGCGAATTGCTGGCTTGCATTGGCACGAAACGTACCATACCGGCCAACTAGAAATTTTGCGCCAGCTCGCCGGTACAAACGACCGTATTATCGGTTAACAAAAGGAGATATGATCTCATGGCAGAAAAGCCGTACAAAATTGTGGATTTGAACTTTGTTTCGCTCTACTTTTTGGATTTGGAGGAAGCGGCCGCTTTTTACACGAGCATTTTTGGACCAGCGGATCAAATCTACAAAGAGGGGCCGCATTACGGCTGGAAGCTGGGAGCAACCTGGCTGACGCTGTTTGAGAGCAAAGGTGGCACGGTGCCGGGTCAGGGGCCGAGTAACACCGAATTTGCCGTTCAGATGGCAGAACCGGGCGAGGTAGACCGTCTGTACGATGCGCTCATTGCCGCTGGCTGCAAACCGTGTCACACTCCAGAAGACACAGAAATGTATGTGCCGATGCGCTTTTGCTGCGTTGACGATCCGTTTAATGTGCGGATTGATGTGTACTGCCTCATAGACCCCCCCGCGAGCGAATAAGCTGGCCGGTGATCCAACCTGCTTCGGGTGAGGCCAGGAACCGCACCAACCGGGCGGCATCTGCTGGTGTGCCGATACGCCTCATTGGGGCTTGGGCGACAAAGTGCTGGCGTAAATCGTCGGTAATCCAGCCCGTATCGGTGATGCCGGGATCAATAGCGTTGACAGTGATGCCCTGGCTGGCTAAATCTGCGCTCAGGCTGAGGCTGAATGCTTCGACAGCGCCTTTGCTGGTGGCATAGGCTAGCTCATCTGGCATGGGGCCATGGCTTTGCCCTGAGCTGATGTTGATGATACGGCCGTTTTCTACCCATTCACCCTCTTCAAACTGCTGCACAAACGCTTGGCACAGCAAGGCCATCCCCTGTACGTTGACGGCAAGGTGGTTTTGCATGTCGTTAGCCGTCATTTTCGTGATACTGCCCGTTGTGGAGTAGGCGGCATTGTTTATTAGAATATTCGCCCGACCAAACCGCTCCTGCACTATCGTAAATAGCTCGGCTGGTGTTGTAGGCTGGCTTAAATCCAGCTCCAGCCCGGTAGCTTCTACCCCCATTTGCTGTAATTCTGCAATGATGGCAGTGGCTTCATCTGCCTGACTGCCCCAGGGCATGGTGGCGTCATACGGCCGAAAATAAGTCGTAAAGATATTGCAGCCAACTTCGGCCAGGGCTTGGGCAATGGCAGCACCAATCCCAATTTTACGGCTCACGCCAGTGATAACGGCCGTTTGGCCTTGCAGCATGTCTGGTTGCCAGTTGTTCATTTTACCCCTCAAATTTTGCCATGGATTGCGCGGATATTTGGTTTTGCGGCGTAAATTCGCGTACTCAGTGGCTAGGTCTATAGTACTGATAGGCGGTGTGCGGCTGGTTGACGGCCGTACCAGCACCCGCTACACTGTTCTCCGCATATGGTACAACAAAACCTAACAAACACCGTATCCCCCCTGCTGGACCAAATTTCACTGGAGCTATTATATGATTCCCACAAACCAGAAGAATAATTATTTGCTGTTTTTCATAGGATTAGTTGGGCTAACCTTGCTGTTGATTTTTCTAACCATCATTGGCAGGCAATCCAACGCAACGGCCGCACCAACTGGCACGGAATCGGCCGATGGTGTTTGGCAGGATGTGGATGAGTCGTTGTTGCGCGTGGCGGGCGACCGGGTGATTGAGCCGACAGCATACCGCACTGTTTCGCTTAATTGGGACGCGCTGGATGGCGTGCTGGCCAATTCGCCAGACGGTGCTACAGTGGCCGATGAGACTGTTCTCTCGCTGCCGCTGCCCGATGGAAGCTACGGCCGTTTCCAGATTTACCAAACGGCCGTCATGCACCCTGAACTCGCGGCCAAGTTTCCAGAGATTCGTACCTATGCCGGTGTTGGTTTGGATGACCCTACCGCTTTTGCCCGGCTCGACACCACGCCCAAAGGGTTTCACGCCATGATTTTGTCGGCAAACGGCCGTGTGTTCATCGATCCATACGTTGCCGACAATACAGACCTGTACCAAAGCTATTTTGCCAGCGACTTTATTCCTAATCTGCCAGATGATTTTGAGCCAGATGTCGTCGTTGAACCAGAGCACGAAGAAGGCGAAAAGCCAGCCGCGCCCGATGGTGGCGTCAGCTCTGGCAGCACCTTGCGCACGTACCGTCTGGCCGTTGCCGCCACGGGCGAGTATACGCAATTTCATGGTGGTGAAGAGCTGGCGATGGCCGAAATCGTGACGGCTATCAACCGTGTCACAGGCATTTATGAAAGGGAAGTTGCTGTCCGGCTGGAACTCATAGCCAATAATGATTTGATCATTTATCCAAATGGGGCGACTGATCCTTATACAGACAACAATGGATTTGCAATGCTTAGTGAAAATCAAACCAATTTGGACACTGTTATAGAGTCTGCGAATTACGATATTGGCCATGTGTTTAGCACAAATGGGGGAGGTGTTGCCACTTTGGGTGTGCCCTGTGTGTCTGGCCTAAAAGCAAGAGGTGTTACTGGATTGAGTTCTCCAATTGGCGATCCATTTTATGTAGACTACGTTGCACATGAAATTGGACATCAGTTTGCAGCAAATCATACGTTCAATAGCAATACAGGTTTCTGCAATGAAGATTTTCAATGGAATGCAGATACAGCTTATGAACCAGGTAGCGGCAGCACTATTATGGCTTATGCAGGCATTTGTAGCCCGCAAAATTTGCAAAGTAACAGCGATGATTATTTTCATGGAATCAGTTTTGATGAAATTGTGGCATATACAACAGTTGGTAATGGCAACAGCTGTGCGGTCACATCATCAACTGGCAATACGCCGCCAACCGTAAATGCTGGCGGTAGCTACAACATCCCTCTAAATACGCCGTTTACACTTACGGGATCTGCTTCAGATCCAGATGGCACAGCTTCTCTAACCTACAATTGGGAACAGTTTGACAATGGTTCGCAAGGTGTGCCGCAGTTTCCGTCGGGCAATGCGCCTATTTTCAGATCATTCCCGGCCACAACGTCGCCCTCGCGTACCTTCCCGCAGATTTCTGACATTGTGAACAATATGCAGACATTGGGCGAGATTTTGCCGAGCTACGGCCGTACCATGAACTTCCGCCTGACTGTGCGGGATAACAATGCAGCGACAGGCGGGGTGGCTTCTGATTCGACAACGGTAACGGCCGTTGCTGGCACTGGTCCTTTCCTGGTTACCTCTCCCAACACAAATGTAACTTGGACAGGTAACACAACAGAAACCGTCACCTGGAACGTCGCTGGAACCACAGATGCGCCAATTAGTTGCGCCAATGTGAATATTGATCTTTCTACCGATGGCGGCTTTACATACCCTACTGTTTTAGAAATGAACACGCCGAATGATGGCAGCCAGAATGTCATTGTACCAAATATCAGTACGAGCAACGCCCGCGTGCGCGTCAGCTGTGCCGACAATATTTTCTTTGACATTTCCAACACAAATTTCACTATCCAGATAGGTGCCGGTGGCGATCCCTCGCTGACGGTGAGCAAATCGGTTGAACCAACCGGAAGCGTGATTCCCGGGGATTCGTTGACTTACACAATTGACGTCGAAAATGTAGGAACAGCACCAGCTAGCAATACGGTCGTCACAGATACGTTTGCCACCGCACTGACCAATCCATCTTGCAATGGCGTTTCGGGTGATTTGATGGAGATGGTGGCAATCAATCCATCCAGCAGCGAAAGTTTCACCTGTACGGCCGTTGTCGATTCTTCTTTGGCGTTAGATGTAGAAATTACGGCTTTGCCATCTGCTATTTCCAGCACAGAAATTACCACTTACACCATTACCGTTACCAATAGCCACGGTAGCTTGTCTCTTAACAATGTTCAAGTGGCGACCACGCCCAATCTGATCAACTGTACGCCTGCGCTCAACACGCCGCAGGTGCTAGGGCCAGGTGCCAGTCAAGTTTATACCTGCCCCAATAATGGGGTTACTTTGCCAGGGAGCGTCACGGCGACAGCGACGGGCGAGCTCACCATTAGCAACGTGGCTCAAGCGTCAGATGAGGATGATCCGGGTGGAGTAAAGAGTAGCAGCACGGTGCAAAATCAGGTCATCGTCACTGGCAGCGACAATGTGATGGTGATGGTTACAGATTACTACTACATCTATTTGCCAACTATTATGCGGGATTAACGGGGATTAGGGTTAGGAGACTGAGGAGTACAAATCCTCAGTCTCCAATTATATTAGCTGATTGCACCTGCCAAAGCGGCCAACGCCTCTTTCTCCGTGGCGTAGATTTGCTCCAAATGGCCTTGCATGTCGGCGAAGAGGGCTTGCATGGTGTCGTCGCTGATGGGGAAACGGCCGTTCAACTCCACCTCCATATCTTGTAGCTGCTGGCTCAACTGGCGCAGCTCGGCATCGGCTTCGGTGCCGCAGCTGAGGAAGATATGGTATTTCTTTGCCAGGAGCGTTTTCGTTTCTTTTAATGGCGGAATTTCGTCAGGCAGGACGGCATCGGCAAAGTTGCGCCACAGAACGGCCACCCGGTGATATAGCTCCGCAGCTTCTTCAAGTTTGGGCTGGTTCAAGATGTCGCTCGCCTCGCCCAAAAAGTCCGCATAGACGTTCCGTAAGCCGCCGCCCGCCGTGCCAAACAGCTTGATGCCTTCGTGTAACGAGCGTAGGGTGCTATACAATCCCTTTTTCTCCTTAAACACAGTGGGCCACCCCTTTTTGTTCTTCGTGTCGGTCATCATTTTGGCCCATTTTTTGTAAACGGGCAGGGCGAAGGTTTGCGAGCTTTGGCTCAGGTAATCGACGCAATCTTCCAGCCCGGCCATGGTGGCGGCTGGGAGGTCAAAGTCGCTGCCGTTGGCTTCCAGCAGCAGCAGCCGATTTTTGTAAGAGCCAATCCGCTTGCGCGCTTCGCTGAACGTGTTGCCATCTACGCTGAGCGGCGTTTGTGACCGATCATCCAACAAGTAACGGCCGTCTTTCTCACCAAAAACCGTCACAAAGTGGCCAAAGCAGCCGCTGTACATGGGGCGCAGGTAAAAGTAGGGCAGCTTTTCCTGATCGACCCAGGCAATGGGGAAACGGCCGTCTGCCAGCGCATCGCCTAAATGTTTTGCGGCCGTTTTGGCCCCGCCAGTTTCCAAGAAATCTGCCTTTACGCCCACACGGTCACAGAAGTTTTGCATGAACTGGGTGGTATAATTCCACTTGTTTTGGAAGCCCATTACCAGAATCGCCGCGTCGTGCTTCTTGAACTCCCACAGAATGTAGCCACAGCCTAAACCACCCGCAATGCCCAACACCATCGCCTCGCTGAGCGGACGGCCGTTGTGCGGCGACACGAATCCCTGGTTGGCCAAAACATTGGTCATCGTGGCCGTTTCTGGGTGGATGCCACCAAATTGTGTGTAATTTTGCATGCTCATTCTGTTCTCCTTTGTACAGTAACCAGTATTCAGTCGTTAGTAATCGGTATTTAATTGCTTGATTACCATTTGCCGAATACCGTTCACTGATTACTGTTAACCGATCTTTTTTACGGGAATGTAAATATCCGTTTCGTTGAGGGCATAGGCTGGATTGATGCGCGTGGTGCGGTAAATTTCAATGACGGGCAGGCCGATTATTTCGATATTTTTAATCTGCACCAACTGTTGAAAAAATATGTGATAAACCTGCGTGAAACTTGCGTCCAGAGGGCCAATGTAGCTCATGGTGGCAAAATGGCCGCCCGGTACATTTTGGAAGCCAATGTTGCCATCTGGTTGAAACGATTCTGGCACGCTTAGGCACATATCGAACCGCACTTTTTCAGTGGGTGTAATGTTAGGGTCGTCATGCCCCACCCCCAGCAGCAGATTGTCGCCAGTGTACAGCCCGTTGGCATCAGCCCAGGCAATGAGCCGATCATATTGATGAAAATCGACGTGTTCGTAGGCACCCAAATTGCGTACAAAGGCGACGGGGATTGGCTTGAGTTTCTGGATAGTCACGCGGGAGCAGGTGGTTTCGGTAGCGAGCTCATTAAGCAACGTTGGGTTGATTTGTTGCTGCTGCTCTAGAATACGGCCGTACGAAACCCGATATTGCTTTGGCGTCACCCCAAACCAACGTTTGAACGCGCGGGTAAACGTCTCTGGTGCGTTGAACCCCCAATTGAGGGCAATTTCCAGGATTGTCGCCTCACGAATTTTCAGGTCGAACGCTGCCCGCTCCAGCCGCAGTCGCTGAGTGTACTGCTTGAGCGTTTCGCCAATGGTATCGTGAAACAGCCGGTGAAAATGGTAAGGCGACAATGCTGCCTTTTCTGCCAGTTGAGCTAATGATAAATCTTCATCCAAATGCGATTGGATGTAGGCTAAAACGGGCAGCAAAGCGGCCGTTTGGTGATTAGATGCCAAAGGTGTTGGGCGAGTCATAGAGGGATTATACGTCAGAGGAACGGCCGTTTCTTGATCTTTCTTGCGGTTTACCAATTCTACCGCGGCACTTACTCTCCGCCTGTTGTCAACAAATCTTCCTCTAGTGCTGCTTTGCGCACGACCAGAACCGTGCCTACAGCCCGAACCAGTTCATCTAACCGCCGACTATAGCTGTCAATTTCATCAATGGTTGGCAACTTCATCCCCAAAATCGTTAAATCGGCATCGAGGTTATTATCTTTGATCACCTGAGGAATGCTTTGCTGCGGATCATCTCGCACAATGACGACAGGTTCTGCCTCTACGCGCACATCGTCTAGCATCTCGTCTAGATGTGCTTTTGTTTGAGCGACCCCTTCTTTCCCGTCAATAATCCGCAGCAGCCGAATTTCCGATTGAAACCAGTCACCATGCCGCTGAATGAGGTAGGCTAGCAGCAGCTTCAGATCGGCGTTGCCACCGCGACCTTGCCACCAAATGTTAATGATCCGTTTTTGGCCAAACCCGCGACTGTCGTCATAATTCAAAAAGAGTACAGATTTCCTGAGTGCGACCAACTGCCGCATCAGCTC
This sequence comes from Candidatus Leptofilum sp., assembly GCF_965223285.1. GTDB lineage: Bacteria > Chloroflexota > Anaerolineae > Promineifilales > Promineifilaceae > Leptofilum. The sequence goes on from NZ_OZ244997.1 coordinate 1,043,797, forward strand.
CAACTGCATAACGCGGCCAGCTTCGGTGCGGCTCCAACCCATCAAAATGGAATTGGAGGTCAGATTGCCAATGCCGTGAGCCTGAACCAGCGTGAGTGCCCCTTGCTTAAAATCAGACACCACTTCGGCCTCGGCAAACGCCGTCATGCCGTGATCCTGAATATAGTTGCGAATTTGCTTGCGAGCGGTTGTTCGTAGATTTTTGCCCACCAGCTTTTCCACATCCCCAATGATAAGCTGGAAAAATGTCACAATGCCGCGTCCCCGACTCAGCCAGTCAGCTACGGCAACAAGCTGCTCGCGATTGTGCGGCTGCCCTGTAAATACAATCAGGTTGGGTCGCCAATTTTTGGGGGTGGGGCGTTCGGTTTCCATTTGCAGCAAAGCGCAGCGAGCAATGGCGATCCAAATGCCAATTTGCACATCGCCCCAGGTGCGCCGTACCTGCCGCCGCTCTAAAGCAAAAAAGACGCCGTAGGTGATAACAATGGCGATGATTGTGGCCACCGGGCTGATGAGGAACATGGCTCCGTAACAGCCAATTGCCCCCAGCATAGAGACGTACCAGGGAATTTTGAATTGGGGACGGTAGCTGGGATTGCCGACTAAATTTTCAATACTGGCTACCAGGTTAACCATGCCGTACGTGTTGAGAAAGAACATGGAGATGATCGGTGCCACAAAATCAAGATCGCCTAGCCAGATGACAATAATGGCAATGGCTGCAGAAAGCAGAACGGCGACGCGCGGCTCGGTTTGGCTGCCCATCTTGCCTGCCATCCACACGGGCAGCACGCGATCCTGGGCAATGGCTTGCAGCGTCCGCGGCGCGGCCAACACGCTACCCAACGCCGATGAGAGGGTGCTGGCCCACACGCCCGCCAAAATGAGGCCGGGCACCAGGGCGACGCTTTGCATGGCTAAATTATTGTTGATCAATTCGTCAGCGGTGAGGTGGGTGGCAAACCAAATAACGGCGATGATGTAGATTACGGCCGTTACCACAATCGACGTAATGGTGCCTCTGGGAATACTTTTGCTGGGGTCTTTCAAATCGCCAGAAAGGCTGATGCCAACCTCGATGCCGGTGACGGCGGGGAAGAAGACAGCAAACACGGTCCAGAAGTTATTGCCAAAGGTGTAGTTAGAGGCAATGGTGGCGGTGCCAAAGCTGTCCCAGCCACCGGCAAAAAAGGAAACCAGCGCCACGACCAGCACGGCCAGAATGAAAAATTGAATACGCAAGGCAAAATCGGCCCCAACGTAGGCAATGAGGGCGAACAGGAGGGCAACGGCCGTTGCAATCAACCGCGGATCAACCTGCTGAAAAAACTCAATGGCTAGCAATGCTTCGGTAAAACCAATGATGTAAAAGGCAATGGAAATTGCTTGGGAAAGATAGAGCGGAATACCGATAGCACCACCCACTTCCAGCCCCAACGAACGAGAGATGAGGTAGTAGTTGCCTCCGGCACGTACGTCCATGCTGGTGGCAATGGCCGAAAGGGAAAGTCCGGTGAGGAAGGAAATCAGGTTTGCCAACAAGACAATGCCCAACGCTCCCCACAGCCCTGCCTGACCCACAACCCAGCCAACGCGCAGGAAGAGGATAATGCCTAAAATGGTGAGAATGTTGGGAGTAAAAACGCCGGTAAACGTGCCAAATCGTCCTGCCGAGGCTGTATTGTGATTATTTTTGACAGTCATTGACCATCCTTAAGTTGAAGAAAATGAGTTAACGTGAGTTTAGGCAATGGGCGTACTTTGTGCAAGTTAGCTACCGATCAAGTTAGCGCGTTTCAGTCGTTGCCTTCAAATAGCATTAGGACGCGGACAAGCGCGGGAACACGCGGATTATTTGCTTCTTTCTGCGCCGTCCGCGTTCATCCGCATCCCATAAATTGAACACTGAAAAAACCCGCCGATCAAGTGCGAAGGTAAGATGCACCGTTGACGTCAATGATAGCTCCCGTCAGAAATTGGGTGCCTTCAGCCGCCAGGAACAGCACCGGGTAAGCTACTTCGTCCGGGGTGGCGACGCGGTTGAGGGGGCTTTGGCCGCGAATGGCGTCGCCCGCTTCCCCTGCCAGATGTTCGGCTGCCATCTCGGTTTCTACAAAGCCGGGAGCCACCACACCCACAAACACGTTGTGCGGTGCCAGATATTTGGCCAACGACTGGCTCATGGCGTTCAGCCCGGCTTTGCTGGCACCATAAGCTGGGGCCACGGGTTCACCCCGAAAGGCACCGCGTGAAGAAACGTTGACGATACGGCCGTATCCCTGCTTAATCATCTGCTGCCCCACCAAATAGGTTAGATTCGCCACCCCCACCAAATTCACCGCCAACGTTTGCTGCCAGGCTGCCTGCCACGCGGTAAAAGTAACTTCGGCCAGCGGGTGTTCTTCATAAATACCTGCATTGTTGACGAGGATGTCGATACGGCCGTACTTCTCTACGACTTCTGCCACCAACTGCTCTAATTCTGCGGGGCTTGCCATATTTGCTTGGGTGATGAGGTGGTTGCTGCCTGCGAGGGAAGCGGCCGTTTCTTCAGCAGCGGTTCTGTTGCGATTGTAATGCACTACCACTTGCGCCCCGCGCTGGGCAAACTGTTGGCAAATTGCCCGGCCAATGCCCCGCGAGCCACCCGTGACCAAGACTACTTTTCCAGAGAAATCCATTATTGCCTCCAATTGGCCGCAGATTTACACAGATGACACAGATTTTTGTTTGGATCTGTACCAAGTTGTATATGTCACTGTCCAATGTATACGGACATAAAAAGACCTGCCAGATGAATCGCTGGCAGGTCTGATATTTTGGGGAACGGCCGTTTAATTTTCACTCTCATCAGCAGGTGGTTCGGTGGGTTCAGCGGCTGGTTCATTTTCGTCGATTGGTTCTTCTTCAGCGTCTTCCAGCACATCCTCTTCCTCGACTGCATCTGCTGGTTCCTCGTCAATGGGTTCTTCGATAGGAACTTCAATTGGCACGACCGGGGCAAAAATCGGCGGATATTTCAGCACGCGGTTGTTGCCCGCATCCACTACGTAGATATTGTCTTGCTGGTCGATAAAGATGCCATTGAGCAGATTGAAGCTGTTACTGTCCGTGCCAAACTGCCCAAATTTGCCAACATAATTGCCCGTCTGGTCAAAAATAAGCACCCGTGGTGATTCCGGGTCGGTAACGTAAACGCGGCCACCGCTGTCTACCGCCAGGTAAGGTTTGTTATTCACCGAGGTGTTGGCCGGCCAGCCCGTGTCGAGCAGCCATTCGTTCATGGGAATCAAGTCGGCGGTGAGCTGTTGGATACGGCCGTTCCATGTATCGGCCACGTACACAAAGCCATCTGGCCCCGTAGCAACACCAACCGGTTCATAGAACTGTCCCAGCGCGGCACCAAACTGGTCGTTGCCAGCCCCTAACTGCCCGATGAAGTTTCCTTGTGCATCCATCACCTGAATACGATGGTGGCCCGTGTCAGTGACCAGCACGCGGTCACCGTCTACGATGGCAATATCACGCGGGCCAAAGAATAGCCCTAGCCCTTGTCCTGACGGATCGTCAATCGTGTTGCCGGGACGGCCGTAGCTGCCCACAAACTGCCCATCCAGCGTAAACTTCTGCACGCGATGGTTCCAGGTGTCCGCTACGTACACAAATTGCTCGTCAATGGCCAACCCCCACGGCCCTTGCCCTTCGGGGTTAAATTGACCGTTGCCTGCACCGGGGCCGCCAAAGCTGTCCAGGAACTGCCCTGCGGCATCAAAGATTTGCACGCGCTGGTTGCCAGAATCGAGGACGTAAATACGGCCGTCTTCACCCACCACCACATTGCGTGGCGCAAATAGCTGGTCATCCGCCGCCCCGGCAATGCCGCTGGGGTTAATCACCAGCTCTGGCACCACCTGAATTTCACCCTCTTCATAAGGCACTTCCAGACCGGGCGCACCAACCGTTTCTAGCCCATAATCCCACAAATCAACCAGCACATCTTTGCGCACGTACAGGCGCAAATCGTCCCGCAGCGGCCATTGCCCATCGGTAAGTGTGCCGCCAAATACCTGGCTGTAGGTGGTGAAATCCCGGTAGAAGAAGATGTCCCACAATGCTTCACGCACGTTTGGGTTCAGTAAGCCCCGTCGCTCAACCCCTTCTGGGCGATTGGGATCGCCCAAAATGGCGGCCCAGCCAATGTTGCGATACTCCTCCATCGGCCACCAGAGGTAGGTATAGGTGCGGTAAGTGTAATTGTTGCCGAGTAGGCGGTCTACCTCATCCCAATTGCTGCGCCCCACAATGACGACGGGGGATTCATTCAGCGTCGCCGACGGGCTTTCGCCAAAATAAACGCGGTTGGGGTATTCGCGCATGTACCAGGTAAACGGCCAGGAGACGCCGCTGCCGCCAAAGGCCACACGCAGGCTCTTGTCGCCGTGCATACGCGTGGAGAGCGTTTCGATCTGGTCTAGCACCATGCTTTTGGCAGCGGGCGCGCCGTGTGCGTACACCATAAATTCGCGGGCGTAATCGGCATTGGGCCAGCTAGAAAGGTACGTGAAGCGAATGGTGAGCAAACTGAGCAGGGTAAACAGGCTCAAAATCACCAACGGACGACGCAGACGGCCGTTTACTTCTTCCCGAACCTGCTGCCAGAACCAGAAGACGATGGCCGCCAGCACAATGCCGCCCAGTAGTTGCCCCAACTGTGTCAGATTGCCAAGCTGCTGGTTGCCAAACTGTACACGACCCAACAAGACTGGTCCCAAGGCCACAAAGACGGCCACAATCAATCCCAACGTTAATCCGGCAAATAACAACGCCTGCCGCGAGAACAGTTCGCGCCATTCAAACTCTTTGAACCGCTCATTGATGTACCAACCTGCCAAAAGCCCCATCGGAATCACAAAGTGGGTGCTCAGCCACGGCATTTTTTCCCCGGCAACGCTGTAGGCTGTCCAGGTAAGCATCAGCCACCAGCTAACGAAGGCAACAAAATCGCACATGATCTCTCTGCTTAAAAGCCCTGTCAAACCCTTTTCCAGCCCATGCGCCCGCAAAATCTGCCCACGCCGGATAAAGAACCAGACCAAGATGGCAATACCCAAAATAAGGATACCGATCAAAATGCCGGGTAAGCGGCTGATTGCCAAGCCGCTGAGGACGTTCTCCAGGTTGAATACCCAGTTGCCCAGGCTGTACCCCAGCAATGCCAGCAGAACGGCCGTAAACCAATACCCTGTTATCTGATTTATTTTTTGCTTCAATAGCCAAAAGCGGATGGCAAGTAGCGAGAATATCAGCGGTAAAAATTCGTAAAAAGGCACCACAAAGAAGTAGTAGAAGGCAGGCTGGTTGCCGCGCTGCACCTCCTGCTGCTCTAGCCAGTATCCTAATGAGCCAATCGTGCCGCTGGTCCAGCCTGCGCCAATGTTGGTGAAAACGGAGGTATACAGCACAAAAAAGATGGCGTGATAAATGAGAGCTGCGATCACCCAGCGTCGCTGATCCCACCACAGCCCCACCAAAACGGCCGCTGCCAAAGTGATAATCAAAAAGAGCGCTGTTAAAAAGAGAGACGAGTTGACGAAGCTGCCCCAGCAAGCCAGATCAAATATACGGGCAAAGAAAATTTGAACGGCCGTCATCGACTCTTGCCCAGCTACCAAACAGCCATTCATCTGGTTGGTGTAATCCAGCGGATTGCCACCCGCCAGCACCACAAACAGCGGCGAGGCCATTGGCAAGATCAGGGTCGTAAACAGCACAATCAAATCAAATTCGGCATAATTCTTCAAAAACGGCCGGAACCGAGCCGCCATCCAAAACAGCCCTGCGCTAAAGGCAATAATGCCGATAATTTCTACCCAGCCCAGACGTGTTTCCACGGCACTGGCTTCTTCGCCGCTGGTGGCAACCACGGCATCTTCTACGGGATCGGCGGCAAACACGCCCGTTTCCTCAGTCAGGGTGGGGGTTTCTTGCTCGGCAATGAACTGCTCTGCCAGCAGGCCACCGCTCACCATGAGCAAGCCCAGCAAAGCCAGCAGTACGGGCGAGGTGAGCTTGTTTAGATTGTTTCGCAACCAGGGAGCCATCCAAACCTGCGGGAGCAGCCGAATAACCAAGAAGCTGCCAAAGATGGCAACGTAAATGAAGGAAACTTCTTTCGTGGCGAACATCAGCGCATTGCCAGCTGCAAACCACCACAAATATTTATCCTCTTTTGTTTGGAAGTAATACCAAATAGCAATGAAGATAATCATCGCCCAGACAATGACGTAAATGTCGTGCCGAATGTAGCGAGAGTAGTAGGTGAGGTACGGGGAAATGAGGAACAGGAAGCTGGTGACCAACCCGCCAATTTTGCCCAGCCAGGGGCGTAAAAAGTAGGGCATCGCTACCAAAATGATGCCAAATATGGCAACCGGCACTCGCGCAGAGAAGTCGTTGTCACCAAAAAGCCAGTAAAAAATGGGGGTGATGTGAAAGAGAAACGGCCCGTGCATAAGCGGCGTGTGGCTAAAGCCATCCCCAATGAAAAACTGGTAAGAGAATTGGGTGTGTAGACTTTCGTCATGGCTCATGACCCGGTCGCCCAGCCCCCAAAAGCGGGTCACAATGGCGGCCAGCAGAATTAGCAGGTAGGCAGCTTTTTCCCAATCAATGTTGACGCTAGCCAACAATGGCCGCGATAAAATGTCGGTTTTTGGTTCAGGTGTTGTTAGTTCACTCATAAAATGTCCAGCAAATATTTTCGGTTTTGAGGACTGGCAGTCCTTTGCACAATTTTACTGTAACTAATTTGACAATGTTAGATTCACGGGCCACGAGCCTTTCTAAGCCGTGACTTTCGTGAGCGAGTACGATTATCCAAGTGTTTGACAACCAATTCAGCCGCCTGGCGTGACGACAACTGCGGCAACGGCAACGCGGCTCGTAGCAAGGTACGAACGTTAACAATCGATAAATTGGGCAAAGTATCCGTTTCGTAGGCAGCCAACAAAGCCGGGTCACGAGGATATGCCTCCGTCCACTCGAGCAAGGTTTCGGTGATGAAGGCACTGGCCATGATGGTCAAGGCGAGATGGTGAACCCAGGCAGGGTACTTCTGGGCCTGAAATTCATCCCACCCCAACTCCGATTTGGCGTCCTGATGGGCCCGTTCGATGAAGTAGCGATGCGACTTGTGCCGGGCCATTGTCTCCAGAGGAATATCAGCCGGGGCATTGCTCAGTGAATAAGTAACTTTACCGTTGGCGCGGCGGATCAGCAGCCATTCCTGGCGGCAACTTCCCTCTTCACTGACGGTCCACACCCGTTGCCGGGCAAATTGGGCAGTGAGATGGCCCCGTTCATGTGGACGAAGGGTGATGGCGGTGAATGAGAACGCCGATGCCAGTTGTTCAGGTGTGGTCTGACTGCCTAACACAGTAATTTGGACATGCTTGCGCTTTGGTTCCCGGATGACCTGAGGTTTCTCCAGATAAAGCGACAAGTTGCAGGGAATATCGGCAAAGTATTGGATGGACAGCTGGTCTAATTCAGCCCGCAACCAGTGGCTGCGGCCATACAAGCTGTCGCAGTCAAAGGCGTCAAAGGCGACGCCATTGGCCAGGACCCGCTTGACCATGACCAGTACCAGTTCGATCTTGGTCTGAAATTCCCGGTCAGCGGGGATGGCTAGCTTGTTGCGTCGCCGCGCATAGGCCGGGGTGAACCATTTTTCTGGCAAGTACAGTTCGCCATCAATCCAGGTGCGGTAGCCATCTTTGGCCAAGGCCAAAAACACACCCACCTGACTCATGTCAACTTTTCCCAGGCGACCATTGTGCTGCCGACTGCTGCCGGCGCTGCCATCACCGGCCTTCTCCTCTGCACTTTCATCAGCAATGAGGACACTGCCTTGCTGGTAGTGGGGCAAACTGCTGATATCTTGTTGCAGGACGGCGATCAAATCGTTCCCGGCCCAAGGTGAATCGGCGATGAATTGTTGCAGATTTTGTTCGGGGATTCCCGCTACACGGGCAATCCCGCTGATATGCCGGTTGCTCTCCATTCGTAACAAGCCACTCAGGTAATGATAGCCATATTCACTGGTATCGCGTGTCTTGGTTTTCATCCAATAACGATAACGTTCATGATACTGGTCAAGCCGCTCACCCAATTTATCGATAGCTGCTTCATTTAGCCCCCACTGGGCTAACCGTGAAGTTTTTTCTTTTCCATTTTCAAATTTTACTGATATTGGCTCTCACGAGCCTAATTTAACATTGTCAAACTAAACACAGTTAAGGACTGCCAGTCCTATTTAATTTGTGCTGATAGGCACGGCCGCTACCGGTGTGGGTGGTGGGGCCGGGGTTTGTACGATGGCCGGAGTCGGTTGCTGGCTAACGGCCGTTTCTGTAGCCACAATTTTAGCTTGCGTTTGGGTGGCGGTGGGCGTGTTGGTGGTTGTGGCGGTGACAGCCAGGCTGGTTGGTTGTGGTTGCCAAAGAGCATTGCTGTCACTGTTAAACCAATGCCAGCCGCCCAGCAGCATCACTAGCAGCATCGCTGCTACGGCGAGTTGGCTTACCGTCGGCTGTGCTGGCCATACTTGCCAAAACGGCCGTTTCTTTTTGGGAATGGCGGGCATTAGTTGAGTGAGACGGCCGTTTTCAATCTGGCCAACCTGGGTTAAGGTCTCACGCACCAACTGCCGTACCTGTTGTTCCTGGGGCATCATCGTCATGGTTCAATCTGCTCCGCCAACGCCTTCCGCAACGCGTTATGCGCCAGCCGCATTCGGGATTCGGCCGTTTTGGTGGGAATCCCCAAAATTTGGCCGATTTCTACAAAAGAAAAACCTTCATAATAGCGCAGCACGGCCGTTTCCCGCAGCTTGTCTGACAACGCTTGAATCGCTGCCCAGACCACCTGCTGCTTTTCCGTTAACTGCATCATTTCTGCGGGGGAGGGTGCCTCAATATCGGTCACATCCTGCCCCTGGTTGATGAGCTGACTCAACGAAAAGGTAGGCAGCCATTTACGCCGCCGCTTGTTGTGGCAGCGGCTAACTGCAATGCGGTACAGCCACGTTTTGAACGCTGATTTATTGGCGTCGTACTGATCCAAGCGGCGGAAAGCGTACTCAAAGCTGTCTTGCAGCACCTCTTCCGCATCTTCCCGGTTTTGCAGCAGGCTCATGCACAGTCGGTAGATCATCCCGCCGTATTCGTTATACAGCGTCACGTAGGCCGCATCCTCACCCGCCAGGCAGCGTTGGATGAGTGCCTGACTTTGCGGGTCGGCGTAGGTAGGTAAATCAGCCTGCCACGGCTGCAAGGTCTGTTCAGAAAAGTTACTCATGAATAAAAAGCAGGAACACAGAGTCTCACAGAGATCAAAGGCGTTTCACAGAGCGTATTTTCTTTGTACACTGCCGTATTCCTAAAAATTTTCATTTTATTGTCCATTAATCAAATCTGCCCGCACCCACACAACAGCACGCTCGACAGGCGTAACGGCCGTACTGTCACGGAAAAACCACCAGCGGAATGTGTCGTAAACGGCCGTTGCTGGACGTTCGGCAGGCGGAATGGGTTCCGTGCGGCGGATGGCAAAGTCGGTGCCACTGTAGCCGGTTGCCAATCGAGATTCCTGGTTGGCGGCAGTGATAAGTACCTGTTGATCTGGCAGTAGCGGCAGCGTGTCCAGCAGTTCAAGCTGGTCATATTCCCGCAAATACCAATTGAGAGCCGGAACATCCAGCGTCGTGCCGATTTGTAATGTCGTGTCAGAATTGGCTAGCTGTCTGGAGAGGATTTGCACGGTATCATCCAGCTCACGGATGGCCAGATCGGTGCCGATTTGTACCCAGCGTTCACGTGGGTCGTTGGCCGCTTGCTGCCCCAGCCACCAGCCAGTGCCCCACTGGTAAAAAACAGCAAAACCCAAGATAGCCAGAAGGATGCCCTGCGAAACGGCCGTTGCCTCCTCAGAAGCCGCAAAGTATAGCACTAGACCCACAAATAAAATCGTGAGCAAAATCACGATGAGGTAAATAGTGCCTTCTTGTGGATTGACTTGGGCGGCGCGGCCCAGCCTGGCTGAATTAATGAGCAGCACAAACGTGCCTGCTAAACTGGCCACTGCCGTAATGCCGCTGAACCAATCCCAGCGACGCCGCCAGGCTGCGTTCACCATGATGCTTGCCAGCAGCGCGGTAGGCAGCGTGAGCAGCAGGGCATTGCTCATAAAATCGCGCTGGAGCAGCAGCAAAATCAAGCCGCCGCTTAGCCAGTAGACCGTGAACAGGGCCAGCGGGTGGCCACGCACAATGGCCCACAGTAAGCCAGCCAGCCCCAAAACGATGAGTACGGGTTCGTACCGCACAAACGCCAGCAAAGGATCGAGCGTGCGTTCTCCGCCAAACTGCTGGAACCATGTTCCCGCCAGCCCGGCCGACCCACCTAAGCCAGTAGGCAACAGCAAAAAGAAGCTGCTCAGCAGCAGGAAAATCGCCCCCCCAACGGCCGTTCCCTTGCGCCAGTTGGTTTTTGTGGGCTGCACCTGCCAGCCCGCCACAAACAGGGATAGCCCCAGCCGAGCGTGTACAAACCACGCCAGCAAAAGGGTAATCAGCCCACTGTAAAAAAGTGCAGAACTGGCAAATCCTAAGCCGAGTGCGCCGAACAGAGTATACAGCCAGCGGGTTGCGGCCGTTTCCTGGTAGCGAATGAAGGCGATGAACAGCAGCAGCAAGGCAAACAGGGCCATGCTGTCGCCGCCAGCCGTTCGGGCAGCGATCACGTTGAGCGGGGAGATGGTGAGCAGAACGGCCGTTACCAACGCACCTTTCGTACCCAAGCGATGGCGTAACAGCCAGGGTAGATAAACCAATCCCAGACCAAACAGTGCCGGAACCAGCCGCATCACGCCATCGCCAAAGCCAAATAGCTGCGTAAGCCAACCCGTCAGGCTGAAATAGGCGGGACTACTAGGGGCAAGGACGGCCGTTTCTGGCTGCCAAAAGTTCCATACCGGTAGTGCTTGCGTTGCCTCTGCGTCAGAGAGTGGCAAATGGCCTAAATTGGCCAAACGCAAGATGGCCGCTGCCAGCAAAATCAGCCCCAGCAGCCCGTCAGCTACCGTCAGGCGGCTAAGCCAGCCCGCGAGAGGTTGCCGGTGTATTGCTTGCGGTGTGGGGAAAATCTCCAATCTCTAATCTCCGATTGTTCAGTAAGCAGTATTCAGTGAGTCAGTTTTCAGTAATCAGTTGACTGATTGCTGCCTTACCGATTACTGTTTACTGGCTCTGCCAGCGGTAAATGGTAACAGAGCTATTCTGGTAAGCAACTTCTAGCTGCTCGTTGAACTTGTTGCTGCCGGGCAAACGGCCGTCTATGCCGTAGGTGTTGCGTTCCAAATTGCCCACATAAATATAATCGACTCCGTATTCGGTGAGCGTGTTGGCAATATTGTTATTGTCCCAGCCGGGAAGCGTGTAAATTTGCTGCACCACTGGGTCGCGTTCCGCAGGTTCCGGTGTGCTGTAGCCGCGCCACTGATACTCATGACCCGCCCAGCCCAACAGGGTGGGGATGCCGGTGCTGGCGGAGATACGGCCGTAGGCGGAATATTGACCACCCACTGCCTCAACAATTGTTGGTGTCCCATCTACATTGTCGCGCAGCCACATGATTGCTGCGTACTCATCTGGGTTGAAAGTGGCTGTCTGTGCCAGGCCATTTAGCGTCGGCGGTTGCCGATTGGCAGCGTCTGTCGGCCCGCGAAACTCGATAGCGCGTGATTGAACTGCAAGGTAGGGGAAGAGCAGGGTGCCAATGAAAACGGCCGTGTACACCACGGTCACGCTTGCAGGTACCAACTTGCGACCGCTTTCTCGCGCCGCTAGCCACAAATAAGAGAGACTAAACAGCCCAGCCACGCCAAACATCACCCACGCCTGGTAATAAAATTTGAAAACCGTGTTTAGCCTCACCCCGAAATTATCCCGCAAATAAACAAACTCTGGCCCCAGCGTGAGCAATGCACCCGTGGCGATGAGGAGCAGCACGAAGGGTAAGGGGCTGGGCGATGCGAGCATCACAGGGTGAGGGGATGACAAGGTGACAGGGTGAAGGGGCGATAAATCCTCTGTGGCTCCCCGTGCGTTCTCTGTGTCGCTCTGTGTTCCGCTTTTATCCAACAGCCCCTGCCAAGTCATCACGACCAAACCCAATAGTGCTGCCAGCATGAACGTGACGCCAGGCAGAGCAAATTTGGCCCTAAGCACGGTGGGGAGAATACCGAGTACGGCCGTAAATCCCCAGCCAAATGCGATATTCCCTTCTGGCCGATCAGGCAGTGCCAGCCCCAGCTCATTTGCTAAGCTCACAATCCGCCCGGCACCATCGGCACTGCTAGCAACAATGAACCCCAACAGCAGCGCAACCAGTAGCAAACCAACGATGAACGAAACGGCCGTAATCACCCCAGACTTCCATCGCTTAAATTTGTACCGATTCGCCAAACTTAAAATCAACGCCCAGATACTTAGCAGCGGCAAACCGAAAATGATTAAAAAGTGGGTCAATCGGGTAGGACGCACCAGGGTTGGCAGCAAAAAGGGGGCGCCTGCCTGAGAGCGAAACCCTAAATAAAACGGCAGATAAAGAAGAATTGCCGGGATCGCCAGCAAAACTGCTAGCCAGATTGCCTCTGTGAGCCACCGATTTTGCCAGCCAAACCGTCGCCAACGGTTTAGCACAAATGCCCCTAGCACCACAAACAGGTGAATGAGCACATCCCACGTGTTTAAGAACGACAAGCCGCCCAGAACCAGCACCGTGATGGCCCACAGCGGTTTGTTGGGAACTAGAGACTGGAGACTGGAGATTAGAGACTGTTGGCTGGATTTAGTCTCCAATCTCCAATCTCCAATCTCCTTTTCATCTTGCTGCCACCACAAAAAGGCCACTGCCAGGCTCAAAAAGGCAAACGGCAGTGCCAACACGTGTGGGTGCATGTCGCCCAAAATGAAGCTGAAACCGGGGAATTCTGCGATAGGTTCCAACCCTTCAATAACTTGGCCGGAAAGGGTATATTCATTAATGACGCGGGAACTGCGCCACCACCATAAATATCGTGGACTTTCCAGATCAACTGCCGGGCCGTTAATGTTTCGCACGTCGAGCCATGCCCAAAACTGAGTAGAACCCATGCCATTCCCGTGTAAAGTCTCCAGGATGACTTGCAGATTGCCTGCTATGGGTAAGGCAATGGCCGCTATCAGCCCCAATGTTAGCGCCAAACGGGACGCGGATTGCTTAAGGTGTTGTCCGTAACTGAGCACCAAATTGTAAACCAGCCCGAATGCGCCTACTCCCGTTCCAGCCATTAGCCAAGCTAATCCCAAGTTAAAGGCAACTGGTTCAGCAACGGCCGCTAACCGCCCCAGCACCGAGATCATCACATACCCAAAATAGTAGTAGCTAATGGCAAACCCTGAGAGCCAGGGATCAACTGGCGGGAAGCTGGTGCTGCGGCCGACAGCATTGAGGAAAGCAAACTCCATTGGTTTTTCGGTGCCAACGATGGCTGGATTTTGGGCGCGAACCCAAACCCAGAGGCCAAACAGCAGGGCAAAAACCAGCTCGGTGAGCAAAATGTGTTGCCAGCGTCCCCAAACCCAGGCGCGTAATTCTGCCCCGGTGCGCCGATACGCCCAGAAAGAGAGGCCGCCCATGAGGGCTACAGCCAGCAAAATGCCGCCCAGATTATTTTGCAAGAAACCCAGGCTGCCTAAAAACCAGGACAGGTAGCTCACCAGCAGCAGTGACAGCATCTTCACAAAGGCGTACCCTCGGTCGGGCAGCTTTTTGAAGAGGGAGAAGGCAAGTGGGGTAACGGCCGTTCCCAACAGGAACAACACACCCCACCAGCGAATCGCTGCAAAAATGTCTTCCCAAGCTAGCATGAACTTATCCTCGTAGGGGCAGTTCGCGAACCGCTCCTACTAATTACTCAGTGTGATTGCTTTACTATCCAAAACCTTGTAAATACTCGTCCCGTCATTGCGGTAAACTTCCTCCAAAATGCCCGTTTCCACCATTTGATCAAATTTATTCAGACCGGGAGGCGCATACAGCACCCACTCCAACTGCCCTACGTAAACGTAGCTCACATCGTATTTGGCTAGGATGTTTTGCGCTTCCTGCGCGTTGGTTGTGTTGTACAGCGTAGCCACGTCCCGCAAACGCTGGTCAATGAATTGGCCGGGCAAAACAGCCCGCTGCTGCCGCTGATGACCGCTCCAGCCAATAATCCCCGGCAGGCCTGTGTACATAGACACCCGGTTGGTGATGGAGCGGTAATAGTTGTCGCTGTAGCCTTCGGCTACAACGGGTGAGCCGGGGATGTTTGTCTGCATCCATTTCAGTGCCTCATAATCGAAGGAGAGTGGCACGTTGCCTCCGGCTCCCTGGCTCTCAGCATAGTTTGCATAGGGCATGAAGGCCATGCCGTCCAATGTAATCGGTGCTTCCTGGCTGAGACGCACGTCCCACTTGGCTTTGGTGGCCAGGATGGGGTACAAAGCGGCGGCAGCCACCAGCACCCCCAGCACCGCCAGCCATACCCGACGACCAGCTTCTTTCTTTTGAATGGATGGCCACGCCCAAACGGCCGTTACGCCCGCCACCACGCTCAAAATCAGCCACACCTGCATATAAAATTTGAAAACCGTATTCATCCGCCCCACCGTGTTTTCCACGACGAAAAACTCTACAAACAGGGTGATGCCCAATGCCGAGGCAATCAAAATGAGGATAATGCGACGCGCAGCAGGCAGGTTGGGTCGCAGACCGAGCAGTCCGGCCATGATGGTGAGTGTAAGCACAACAGGGGCAACCCAATACCCCATGCGGAACAAGATAAGCAGCAAAATGATGTACAAACCGAGGGCAAGCAGCAGCGGCGCGGCGGCAGGCTCCCACTGCTTTAGGCTATCTTGCGTCCAGGTGCGCGTCCAGGCGCGGAATTCGCGGGCCAAATGCGTGAGAATAAAGAAAAAGAACAGGCCGTAGACGACCAGATAATTGCCCAGGTAGCTTGTTGAGCCTTCCCAGAGGCCAATCGAGCTGAAGCCTGCGCCAAAATTGCTGCTAAACGGCCAGAAAAGTAGGAAGGCTAGGCTAATGAGTACGGCCGTTTTCAATCCAATCTGGCCAAAAAGCTGCAGGTTAACGGTACGGCCGTTCTCTTCAAACACCGCATAAAAAATTGCCAACACCCCAATCACCGCATAGGTAGGTAAGTCCCAAATGTTGGTTGCTTGCAGCACGCCGATGACTAATGCACCTACGAACCAGATGAGTGCCGTCTCCCACCACGCGGAGGAGATTGGCAGCCTGCGGCTGCGAGATTGGAGATTGGAGATTGAATTGGTTTCTGAATCTCCAATCTTCAATCTCCAATCTCCCTTCTTCTTCGCCTTAAACACCAACGACACCGCCCAAGCCAATGCCAGCATCGTCAGCGGCAGGGCAATCATGTGGGCATGCAGGTCGCCGTAAAGGAAAGTGAAGAAGGGGAATTCAGTGATTGGGGCGGCTTCCCCTTCATTGTAGTTAAGGGCGCGAGAGGCTAGGAAGAACCAGTCGCCAGTATAAATTGGTGCGGGCGTGCCGCTGATTACTTTGAAGCCGCCATCCAGGGTGCGAACGGCCGTTCCCACCAATGGTATGCTCTCTTCCAGCGTCGGATTGCCCGCCTTGTACCAGGCATCCACCAATACCCCAACTTGCCCCAGGTTGCCCAGCAGAATAGCCAGGGTAATGGCGATGGCTCCGGCAGCGACAGCCTTTTTATGGAGATTGGAGATTGGAGATTGGAGATTGGAGATTGTTTTTAATCTCCAATCTCCAATCTCTCGCCGCCAGGCGACAAGATCATACGCAATGCTGAATACGGACATGCCCGTAAAGCTAAACAGCATAGACAAATTGAGGTTGTAGGCCACGGTGGGGATGATGCCCAGCAGCTTGGCGAGGACGCCAGTGTAGACAAAGCCGTAGTAGTAGTAATTGATATAGCCACCCGCAAACCAGGGATCATAGGGGGGGAAGCTGGTAGATTTGAGAACGGCCGTAAAATAGGTCAAATCCATCGGTTTCTCGCCGCCCCAAATCACGTCCCACACGTCCGGGTTGCGCAGGCGGATGAGGATGGCAATCAAGTACAATCCCACCGCGATCAGTTCGATCACACCAATGAATGCCAGATTGCTCCGCACCCATGTGCGAATTTCCGCGCCGCGCCGGAGAAGCACCAACCCACTCAGAATAATGATGATCAGCAGTGCCAGTACATGCGTTCCCCGCGAATTTTGGAAAAGCTGGGCACTGGCCGTGAGCCAGACAAAATAGGAAATGAGCAAAATGGAGAGAATGCGAGACAAAATGTAGCCTCGGCTGGGTAACCAACGGAAGATGGCAAATGTGAGCGGGAAAGTGACCAATCCCAACGCGATCACCGCCAGCCACCAAACCAAAGCTGCCAATCCCGGATTTTGAGAAAGGGTCCCTTCAGGGTTGAAGATATCGCTGAATGTTCCATTGGCGCGTTGAGTAGCAACGGCCGTTTCTGACAGCATCAAGCCATTCACTGCCTCTGTGGCCTGACCGGGATTCATAAACACCGTTTGGCTCAAATCTATCTCGCCAAAAATGGCAACCGTGTTTTCGCGGCTGTATGCCTCCGTCTTGGCAAAAATCCAAACAGGCGGATGGTCGTAAACACTAAATGCCTCTTCCGCAGCTAAATCACCTGGTGGCGGCCAGCCAATTTCTGGCATCTCGCCCCAGCCAATTTGCCCAGTGGTGTCGCTGATGTGCAAAGGTCCGATTTTTAGCGGCGCGTGAAATTCGGCCACCAATTCAAAACCCAGCTCACCGCTGAACAACGCTTGGTAATAGCGGGTGGTCATTGGGTAAGTAAGCGGAATTCGGGGTAGTGACCACGCTGCGCGCTGGCTGCTCAGCACGACGTAATCAGCCTCTTCCAGCCATTGCACTATCTCATCCCGCTTCTCAGGGCTGTCTGGATTGGTGATGGGGCGTTGGCCGCCTGTGACCTCACTGAAGTGCGCACCGTAGGCGGAACGGCCGTTCACGTCGTAAGGCAAGATGCCATCCCAATGTTCATTCATCAGTAGGCTGGTTTGGGCACGGGCTGTTGTATTGCCTGCCGTCATTTCTAGCACGATTTGCTGGGCACTGTTGGCGGTAACGGCCGTTTCTGGTAAATCCAACAGATAGCTTGCCTCACTTTCAGTGATAACCAAATCGGTTGTTTCGGTTGGGCCATTGACCAGCCCGGCTTGCAAACTGATTGGCTGGTTTTGCTCCGTGCGAAGGCCAGCCGGATCGGTAGGGATAAACAGCTTGTTGAGGCGAACGGCCGTTAATATGCCATCCTCTGGCAAAATAACAGGCAAAAATAGCGGATTGGCTCCCACCTGAAAATCATACCCCTTGAGCGGCAAAGTATGCTCTTTTGTTTCGCCATTTGCTTCGTAAATGAGCGTGGCTCCGGTGGGAATGTTTTCAAACATCCACTCAGAGGCGGCAATGCGAGTGATGGGTTCCCGGTAAATCTGAACAAAGGCATTGGCCCACAAAAAGCTGGGGATCATCACCAGGGCAATCAGCCCAGCGGCTAGAGCTTGCTTGAGGTTGCGCCGCCGTTCACTTTGGCGCGCTTTTTGCCAGATGAACCATAGCATCCACCCCCCCAGCAAAAAGAGGGTGGGGTAAATCGGCAAAAAGTAGCGGATCGACTTCACCCAGCGAGTGCCCATGAACAAAAAGTAGAGCAGGCTCCAGGTTACGGGGATGGCGTGAACCAGCCAATCTGGGCGCGCGCGCACTGTGCGCCACAGTGCCCAAAAGAGTCCCGCCCAGGCAGCTAGTCCGGCCGTAATACCCATGCCGTACAGCACCATATTGGTAAACGGAAAGACGATTGCGTCCCGGTTGGTCCATTGTAGTGCGGGCGGGAAGACCGCCTCGGGGCTTTGCTGCTGCTGAATTTCGTCCATATTGCTGCGCCACTGGGGGTTAAAACCCATGATCGAGCGCAGCCAAACGGACACCGTGCCAGGCTCTTCTCCCGTTTGGGTGATGACTTCATTTCGGGCGATGGTTGCATCAGCAAACGCGTACGGTTGAGCCAGACGGAAGACCACCAGCGAGATAGTGGCGGCGATTAATACGCCTAAAAAGACGCGCTGGAAATCGAGTGCACCGTGGCTGGTTTGGCGCAGGCTGCGCCAGGTGTGGCCGCGCCGCACCAGCCAGGCCACAGCCGAAATGTTGATAATGATTGCCAACGGTGCGACATTGATGCGGGAAGCAACGGCCAGCCCCAGGCTGAGACCAAACAGAAGCCACCAGTGGAGCTGCCACTTTTGCTTTTCATCTCCAAACCCGGCAGCACGAACGGCCGCATACACCCCCAACACCGTAAAAAAGGCCGCCCAGTTGTCCATTGTGAAAAAGTGGGACTGCTGGATAGCCATGACGGCCGTTCCTTGGAAAAACGCCGCCAGCAAGCCCGCCTGCCAGCTATACAGCCGCCGTCCAATCAAAAACGTGAGGAACACGGTGAATAAATCAACGAGCGCAGATAGGAAACGGCCGCTTTGCTGCAAGCCGTAAAAGCTGTTGTACGTTTGGGTGCATAGGTCTGGGTAGTTGCTACAGGCAGAAGTGGCCCATTCGGCAAAGTAGCGGGTGAACGTCATGGGGAAGTTGCCGTAGACGTAAAACCCTTTGTCTACATTGTACGGGTTGAGGGGCGATTCTGAAGTGGCTAAATATTGACCAAAGCTCTCGGCTGGGCGCAAGCGACTGGCCACGTCCATCAGGAAAAATTCATCGGGGTGGAGAAAGTTACCTTCACCCCAGGTCAAGCCTGTAAAGCGGAAGTAGCCCGCCATCACCAGGATGAGCAGCAGAAGCAATACGCTGATCGATTCCCAGGAAAACGGCCGTTTGCTTACTTCTGTGCTTTCTGTTGGTGTGGAAACGGCCGTTTCTGGCTTTGGTTCTTGCTCGTTTTCTTCCAAAATGGTCATAAGCAAATCAAATACAATTATCTGCAAGGCTTCTTTCTTTATACACAGTCACCCTTACAAGTAGCTTACCGTTTGCTAAGATTTTGCTCAAAATTGCTGTTTTTTAGCCACAGAGCGCACAGAGGTGCGTGAGGTTTGAACAGAATCTGCACCTCCTCTTTTTTCTCTGTGGCTATTTTGAGCAAGCATAAACGCTGAATTTTAGCTGAATTGGGTTGCTTTTCAACCGGGGGTAGGGCTGTTTCAAAGTCGAAGAATGTCTAATGCTCTGGTAGGGTCAGCCGAAAAGGCATCAATGGCCTCAGAAACGGAAGCAAAACCAGCTAGACGAGCAAGGTTAATAACGATATTGCGAAAAGCAGCCCGAACTTGCGGGGCACCCGGCTTGCAAGTTGAACAAGCATCCTCACCCATGACCACATCCCGCACCCAATGAAGACCATTTTCAATGGCTGCCCAGTGGTCTCGGGTAATGGCAATAAGGTCAGCAGGTTTTGCCTCAGCTTGGGGCAAAGAGGTTATCCCATAGACATAGGATTCACTGTATTTGTTAGGTTTGAGTACCCATCGCTTCCGCTTGAGATGAAAAACCTGAGCCACATCAGGCCAGTGCGGATAGGCATTGTTAGTCGGTGCACTCCATAGCTCACGAATTTCCAGACGGCCGTGTCCCTTGTTGACGCTTTTGTAATAAAGAAATGGAGGCTCGTTTCTGGGCTGTGGCTGGGCAAACCGTGCTTCCAACGACCAAAGCAAGCGGGGATGATTGCCTTTGACATACATCAAATAATGACCCCCAGCTTGTCGAATCTGACGCACAATCGCTCTTTGAGTGAGCAATGCATCCACCGTAATGACCAATCCCTTCAGCAGCAATCGCTCAAGTAAAGGGGGGACACAGCTGATTTCATTGGTTTTGTCTTCTACCGCTGCTTGAGTAAGCACAATGCGTAACTGATGACACACAGCCGAAACAAGGAAAGCATTGGGGCTGCCCAATGAAGCGGCGCGTCGAATGCTTTTGCCATCGATAGCAATGCCCCGAGCAATGCCTGCTGCGACTAATTCTTGATGGACTTGATGCACCCATGCTTGAATACTGGCTTCAAGGGCTTCTGGTTTTATCTGCCAGAATACGCGACACAACATAGCGGCCGATGGGTGATGGTGTGGCTTGATACCTAGGCGCGATTTGCGCCCTGCTGGCATATATTTGCCCCATCTTGCCATGCCCCGAGCACTTGTTTTGCCACAGAGCATAGCCAGCACGATAAAATTGAACAGACTAATCAAACTATATCGCTTGCCGCGCGGCTTGCGCCAATCGGCTATCGGGTCGAAAATGGTGACTAGAGGTGGAATTGTAATTTGCATGTTTCCGCTCCTTGCAGGGATTTTGGAAACTATGCTGCAATTTCACCTTTTTTGCGACTGCCGACTTTGAAACAGCCCTAAACCGGGGGGCGGCCAAATTTGGCGCAAATATGGTTCAATGCCTCGTTCTGGCTGCCAATTTTGCGGGTAGCCCAGCGACACTTCTTCAAAGCGCACGCCGTCCCGATAGTGGGTGCCCCGAATGTGTAGATGGCCGTAGACAACAGTATGCACCGGAAACCGCTTATGCCAATTCTCTGTTCGTTTTGTGCCGCACCAGAGCGAGAAGCGGGGAATCCAGCGTAAATTAACCAGATCATAACGCAAAGGGTAATGGTTAATGAGAATGATTTGGCCGTGTGCGGCCGTTTCCGTAAGGCGTTGTTCCGTGTAGCGGCAGCGCACCTCGCACCACGCTTGTCGGGAGGGATATGGGTCTGGGTGCAGAATAATCTCATCCGTGGCCACAACGCCAGACGCCTCTGCCCAGGCGAGTGCCTCGTCATCAGGGATGTCATCTGGCCGAAAGCTGTAGTCGTAAAGCGTAAATGTGGGGGCAATAAATAAGGGCGAATCTGCGTTTGGCAACTGCACAAAAGGGTCTTGCGGCGTGTGAATACCAAATTCCCGACAAATTTCTACCAGTTGCAAATATTTGGCCAAGCCGCGCTTGCTGTCTTTATCAGAGGGAATTGTCCACAGGTCGTGGTTACCGGGCGTCCAGAAAATTTTGCCAAAACGATGGCTTAATAAATCCATGCCCTGCCGGAAATGCCTGATTTTATCGGCGACGTCCCCCGCCACAATGAGCCAATTGTTAGGGAAGGCAGGCATTCGGCTCAGTGCCGCCCAATTTTCGGCATGGTTCAGGTGCAGGTCGCTGATGGCGAGCAAGCGCATTGCCAGTTTTCAGTAATCAGTGGATCAGTAGTCAGAAATTCAGCGGACAAAACTGATTACTGATTTACTGAACACTGATTACCGTCTAGATAGAGCCACCAGAGATTTGGATCAGGTTTTGCAGCTCTTCCTCATCCAGGATGGTGAATTTGCGACCACCTACTTTTACCCAGCCCGCCCGCCGAAAACGGCCGAGTGCTTTGTTAATACTGACGCGGGTAGCTCCTGTCATCTCTGCTAAATCGGTTTGCGTTAAAGATAGCTCAATGCGGATGCCATCTTCCGTTTTTTGGCCGTGCTGGGCGGCCAACTGTAACAACTGCCTTGCCAGACGGGCTGGTAGATCGAGGAAGAAAATATCGCTAATTTGATTGTTGAGACGCCGAATGTGTTGCGCCAGCGTGTGCAAAACGTGCAGGGCAAAATCGGGATTGTCGCCAATGTAGCGGATAAACTCTTCTCGGTGCAGGGTGAGCGTTTCAGTTTCTTCCAGGGCTTCAGCAGTGGCCGAGCGGGGAGAATCGTCTAGCAGGGCCAATTCACCAAAGAAATCCCCGGCACCAAATATGGCCAGCATCGCTTCCTGGCCATCTAGCGTTGTGTGCGTGATTTTCACTTTCCCTTTAATGATTATGTAGAGTAATCCACCGGGGTCGCCGTGATGAAAAATCACCTGATCTGGGCCAAAGCGGCGTAAAACAAGACGCTTTGAAAGGCTGGTTGCCTCGTCATCTGGCAAATTATTGAAAAAAGGCACAAGCTGGAGAGCTTGTTTAGCTGCATATTTTTTGTTTCTCATGGCGTATTTCCTGTGGCGTGTCCATCTTCTAGCAATTGTATCTCATCATATACATGATCCAAACTATATTTTACCTGCTTTTTTAACCATTCCAGCGGCACAGGCGGCTGTGAATAGTGGCTCAAGAAATCGGGCTGGTAGCTGAAAATCTCTTCCTTAGGAAGTTTGTCTGCAATGTGGGTTTGTAGGCGTTGGCGCATGGCTTGAATGTAGTCGGCGACGGCCGTTAATGCCTCTACACCGCCCAATTTTCCCCGTCCAGGGACGATGTGACGAATTGGGTTGGTCCAATTTTGCAGGTGGTGGATGGTTTGCAGCCAAGCGGCCGTATCTGCTTCAGTAAGCAAGGGTGGCATATCCGTAACCACGCAGTCCCCGGCAAACAAAACCTCGGTTTTGGGCAAGTAAACAGCGATACTACCGCCAGTAGGGCCGGGCATGGCAATCAATTGAATCTCGACACCCCCCTTCCAAAGCTGCATAAATTTGGTGAAGCTCATGCTGGCATTTTCTACGGGACTTTGGCTCAGTTCCCGACCGAATTCCGGATTGCGGCTCGATAAGCTCTCCAAAAGCATTTGTGGATATCGTTTGTCGTAGCTGCGAAGCCTGTCGGCAGTGGCCTGGTGGGCAATGACTGGTGCATTCAGCCACCGGGCATTTAGAATCCGGTCGCCGTGATAATCTGTGAGAATGGTGTATTGTACCGGACGAGGTGAGAGGGCGTGAAGCCGCATCGCCCAATCACGCGCCTGGCGAGGGTAGGAGGGAACATCCACAGCCACAATGCCGCGTCGGGTGCGAATAGCCCCCACGTTTACCCCATCATATTCGGTTTCTATGAAAACATTGTCTGCGATTTCTTGCATAGGTTTCCTGTAGTCTGCTAAAGACGTTTGGCTTAACGAATTTGGCCAATGAGCAGCCGTTCTGCCTTGTCGATGGCTTGCTGTACACGTTCTTGATCTGTGCCGGGGCCGCCCCCCTGCGCCATGACAGCAGAGCCACCCCCGGCTGCTGAGCCGAGTATTTGCAGGGCTGGTTTTATGAGCTGGTTCATTTCGCCAGGGGCATCATTTGAACGGCAAAAGAGCAGTTGTGATTTGTTGGCTGCTAGGCCAAGCAAGGCAACCACGTGGTCGTTTTGGGTAAGATGGTTGCCTAACACTCGCATTTGCCCCGGATCGATCTCGTCTTCGCCAAAAACTCGGGTGACAACGGCCGTTTTCCCCACCATTTTAGCTTGCTCAATCAACGTTTTTGCCTCAAAAAATAGCAGTTGCTCTTGCTGTTTCTTTAGCCGTCGCCGATTTTCTTTATTCTCTTCTTTGGATCGCTGAACACTGGTTACAATCTCATCGGCCCCTGTGGTTAGCTCTGCCGAGAGTTGATTCACAATACTGTTTTTGAGCCGATAATCATTAAGTGCTCGTTGCCCGCAGGCAAACTCAACCCGCAATTGGTTGTTTTGGCGTTCCAGCTTCACAATTTTGATGATGCCCACCTCGCCACTGTGCCGGACATGGGTGCCGCCACAGGCGGACAGGTCGAACTTGTCGATCTCAATAAGACGTAAATTGCCCTGGCGCACGGGCGGTAGCTTGCGGAGCGGCAGCTCTTTAGCCTGTGCCATTGTTACGCTACGAATGTGTACCGGGCGATTTTGCCAGATAATTTGGTTCGCCAAATATTCAGCTTCTTCCACTTGATTTGGATTGAGCTGGCTACTGTGTAGATCAATCGTTAGAGTGTTGTCGCTCAGGTGAAAGCCAACGGTCTCGGCTTGGGCGACTTGGATAAACGCCTGGGACAAAATATGCTGCCCGGTGTGCTGTTGCATATGGTCGAAGCGGCGCGCCCAATTAACGTGGCCGCTGACTTCGTTTTGCCACAAATCGGTTGTATCTAGCCAATGCAGGACGGCCGCATCTTTTTCGCGGATGGTGACATTGTGGACGGCAATGTTGTTGAGGGTGCCCATGTCGTGGGGTTGCCCGCCTGAGGTGGGGTAGAAGTAAGTGTGGTCTAGAATAACGGCCGTTTGGTCTTCATCCCGTACGCGCTCTACAATGGTGGCTTCAAAGCGGGTTGTGTAAGCATTCTGGTAATAAAGTCTTTGGCTGGTCATCCTTAATTATTTTACCAAGTGGAAATAATGGTTCGTGTATGAAGACAATGATACCAGAATAATGCGGTGATGCATCTGAACGGCCGTTGCTAGCTTTGTGAATAGGGGAATTTAGAGGCGTGTAGCGAGGTTAATCAGTTGCAAGTGGTAAGGTGAAATTAAACCGGGCACCACCTGACGGCGCATCATCGACCCAGATACGGCCGTCATGCGCCTCCACAGCCAATCGGCAAAAAGCAAGGCCCAGGCCCAGCCCTTTGGCATTGCTATCTTTAGATTGAATGCGCTCAAACTTCTCAAAGATAGATTCCCTGTATTGCTTGGGAATACCTTGTCCTTCGTCACTCACCGACAGGAGCAAACGATCGTTTTCTTGCTGCGGCTGGGCAGAGAGCGTGATGGTTTGGTTTTCAGAGCTATATTTAAGCGCATTGTTTACCAAATTGACCAGCACGCGGCGAATCATATCCTCTTCCACATAAACATGGGGCAACCGGTCTGGCACGGTGTTGGCAAACTGAACGCGCCGCTGTTCAAAATTGGGCAGCTCAATCTCATAAACTTCCGTGATCAAATCATTGATGTTGACCCGTACTTGCTCCATGATTGGCTGACCTGCTTCCAGTCGGTTAATGTCCAACAAAGAGCGAATGAGCGTTTCCAGACGGCGGCTACTGCGGCGGGCAATGTCCAGCATGGCGTAAAGTGGTGAATTGGTTGCTTCTGCCGGAATTTCGTAAGCAAGCAGTTCCAGACTGGAAATGACGTTACCAAGGGGGCTTTGCAGATCGTGGAAGAGCATGGCGGTTAAATCTTCGCGCATTTTTTCCAGTTCAACCTGCTCCGTGATGTCATGATGAATCCATTGCAGCAGTTGGTCATCTCCGTGAATAGTGCGCTTGGTGTACACTTCCATAGGGATAGTGGAGCTGTTTTTGGCACGTACATCACTGTGAAGCATCAAAACTTTGTCTGAGCGGATTTTTTTTGCTTTTGGCAGGACGGCCGTTTCCGGGTGCAAATCCTGAATCGACATGTTCAATAGCTCAGAGCGGTTGTAGCCTAGTAAATCCGATGCCCGACGATTGGCTTCAACAATACGGCCGCGCATATCTGTCAAGATAATTGGATCGACCGTGTCCTGGAATAAACTGGTGTAGCGGGATTCTGCGGCCACAGTGCGCGCATACTGTTGCGCATTGGCAATGGCGGTGCTGGCAATATTGGCCAGGTTCACCAGAACATCCAAATCCTGCTCCGTAAACGTGCCATCAATTGGGTTAATTGCCTGAATGGTGCCCAGCACTTCCCCCTTGAAAATCATGGGGGCGCAAATCATGGCCAACGTGGCATAACCTGTACGCTCATCACCCAGATGGTGGAAGCGGGGATCAAGGCGTGTATCGGCAACCAGGGCAGGCTCAGAATGTTGCATCACCCAGCCAGATAATCCTTGATTATTCGGCAACCGCAGCCCGACAATCTCTTCTGACCCAATGCCTTCAGCAACCTGATAAACCAATTCGTTTGTTTGTGCATCAACCAAGGCAATGGAAATCGCTTCTGCGTGTAGAAAATCATTCATTTGCGCCAGCAGCGACTGCATAATTTCGTCAATGTCCAATGAAGAATTAATGACGCGGCTGGCGTCATTAAGCAGTGCCGAAACCTTTAGCTGGCGCTGCGAAGCCTCAAAAAGACGGGCGTTTTCAATGCTGCTAGCTGCCTGATTGGCAATCACGGTTAATAGGTTTAAATCACGTGCGTCAAACTGATTTGCGCCGAGTTTGTGTATGGTAATGGCACCAATAATGCGGTTTCGTACGGAGAAGGGCGTACAAATAACAGACCAGGGTTGGTGTGTGGTTGAATGGCCGGGGCGGGGAAGCCATCGGTCATCATTGGTGGTATCGTGGATTATGAGCGGCTCGCGGTTGCGAATCACCCATCCAGCAACACCGCTGTTCATGATTGTGTCCAGAAACTCTTCAGATTGAGGCGCGTAGGTGGTTTCCCCAGTGAGCCAGGCGTGCTCTACTTTTTGTGCCTCATTCACAACAATGATGCTGCCGTCGTGTGCTTCTAGCTGCTGAACGGAGAGATTCAACACTCTGGGGAGCATGAGGTCGATGTCTAGACCATCGGCTTCGACTTGTTTGAGCATATGGTTGACAATGTACAAAGTACGAAGTCGTTCACTGTCTCTTAGCTCTGGCATGTATTCTGCATCTTGAATAGAGTGATCCATTAGGAACATAATACCACGTTACACAACCATTTTACTACAACCTACTTTACAGTCTGCTGTTGTTCATATTTATTTATCTGTGACAGCAAATATAGGTTTTAGTTTCTTCAGGATACGCTCACTCTTTTTCAACTGGAGTTTGTGGTGACATTATTGTCAAACCAGTTGAAAACTGGGGATAACATCAATATTTAAGGCGTCGCGACGGCCGTTTACAAAGTGCCAATGGGCCGCTGCCCCAATCATAGCCGCATTATCGGTACAGAGTATAGGAGGAGGGTACCGTACGGGCAGGGTTAGCTGTGCTTTCATCGTCTCACGAAGTTCTCTGTTTGCCGAGACCCCACCAGACAAATGCACGGCCGTTACCCCGTGCGCCTGAGCAGCATGGGCTGTTTTGGTAACCAGCGCATCCACAACGGCCGTTTGGAAACTGGCTGCTAAATCTTCAACCGGCAACTTCGCTTTATCAAAATGTTTGATCTGCCGAGAAACGGCCGTTTTTAAACCGCTGAAACTAAAGTTGTACCCATCATCCATGACGGCACGGGGAAATTTATACGCTGTGGCATTGCCCGATGGGGCTAGCTTGTCGATGGCTGGACCGCCGGGGAAGGGGAGTCCCAACAGCCGTCCAACCTTGTCAAACGCTTCCCCAGCCGCATCGTCCAGCGTGCCGCCCAAATGTTGGTATTGGCCATGATCGGTCATGAGGTACAGTTCCGTGTGGCCGCCGCTGACCACCAGTGTCAGAATGGGAAATTCGATATCATCTACATGCTCCGTTAGCCAGAGCGAGTAGATATGCCCTTCGATGTGGTTGATACCTAAAAATGGTTTGTTTCGTGCCAAGGCTAGCCCCTTGGCCATATTTACCCCCACCAGCAGCGAACCAACTAAGCCTGGGCCGCGGGTGACGGCGATGCAATCAATATCATCCAGCCCCATGTGGGCCTCTTCCAACGCCTGCTGCACCACTGCATAAATTACTTCAATGTGCCGCCGAGAAGCCACTTCGGGGAAGACGCCGCCAAACTGGGCATGCAAATCTACCTGGCTGGCGATGATGTTGCTAAGAATGGTACGGCCGTCTTCCACCACCGCTGCGGACGTTTCATCACAAGAGGTTTCGATGGCTAAAATTCGGCTTCTCTGGTTTGCTGTGGTCATAGGCTTCCTACTAAATTCATGCTTCATTCTGGGAACAGTTTACCAATGATTGCAGCAACTGTTCAACCTGGTCGGGCAAAATGGTGCGGGGGTCGATGAGAAAACGGCCGTCTTGAATGCGACCAATCACCGGCACTTTTTCCTCGCGTAGTTGGGCGGCGAGGGCGTCTGGATTGTCGTGGTTGAGGGCCACCACGCGGCTGGGCAGGCTGGTGCCGGGTAAACTGCCGCCGCCAACGGTGGAACGGCCGTCTACCACCTCTGCCCGAATCCCTTGCTCTTGCAGCCGCGCTGCCCACGTGTCGGCTTCGGCCGCGATTTCTACCAGCGAGCGGGCAATCATGTGCCAAACGGGAATCGCTTCCAGGGTGTTTTCGGTAAGATAGTGAGTGAGCGTGGCAGAAAGACCCGCTAAACAGAGCTTGTCGGCGCGCACGGCACGGGCCAGAGGGTGTTTTTTGAGTTGAGTTATGAACGCTTCTTGCCCGGCGAGAATGCCTGCCTGTGGGCCACCCAGCAGTTTGTCACCGCTGAAAGCGACTACATCCGCCCCTGCTGCCAGTCCATCTAACACGGTTGGTTCCGGCTCCAAACCGTACGGGCTGCTGTCTAGCAAGGCACCACTTCCCTGGTCGTACAGCAAGGGCAAGTTGTGGTCATGGGCAAGCTCAGCCAGTTCTGCCAAAGTAGGCTCACTGCTAAAACCGATGATTTTATAATTGGAGTAATGGGCTACCAGGATTGCGGCCGTATTTTCGGTAATGGCGTTGGCATAATCGTGCAGATGGGTGCGGTTGGTTGTGCCTACCTCTACTAATTGGGCACCAGATTGCGCCATCACGTCAGGAATGCGAAAGCCGCCACCGATCTCAACCAACTGCCCCCGGCTGATGATCACTTCCTTGCCCTGGCAGAGTGCAGTGAGCATGAGCAAAACGGCCGCTGCGTTGTTGTTCACCACCAGTGCCGCCTCTGCCCCGGTGAGCCGGATAAGAAGCTGTTCTGCATGAACGGTACGGGACCCGCGCTGCCCACTAGCCACATCATATTCCAGGGTGCTATACCCTTTGGCGGCATCTTCAATGGCCTGGCGGGTGGCCGCGCTGAGCGGCGCGCGCCCCAAGTTGGTATGCACGATCACCCCCGTGCCGTTGATGATGGGTTGCAGGGTCGGAGCAAGATAGCTTTCTAACCAGAGACGCGCCTCATCTACCAACACGGCGTTCATGGGGACATAGCTGGCCTGGCCGCTAAGAATGGCACTGCGGGCACCTTCTATGCTTTGGCGCAAACTTTCCACAGTGAGGGTACGGCCGTACGCCAGTGCCATGTCTACCGCCATCGCCGTATTCAATAACCGATCAATGCTTGGCAGTTCACGGAGCAGTTTTTGGGTGTTTTCTTCTGTCACTGATTACTGACCTGTTGATTACGATTGCTGCAAATTTGCTTGTGCCGTACGGCTGCGAATTTGCATCAGAATTTCAAATAAAATTAAAACAACTGCGACCAGCAACGCCACCGCCAGGCCAAAGGAGCGGTTCATTTGCAGCCAGAGGCAAAATGCTACCCACACGCCTGCCGCCATCGCCTGGCGCAACGCCACCATCAGCCGAGAAGATTCAATACGGCCGAAGCGGCGGTCTGTGAAGGCAGTAAAGCGGCGGTTAAGCAGGTAAGCAATGGGTAGAGCGATACCCGTGACGGCCGTTAACACCGTTGCTAAAAAGACAAGAATAATTTCAAAGTTGGCGGCTTCTAGCAGGGAGACGGCATCGGCGCGGCCCTCTACAGCGGCGCGCACCAAATCCAGCCGATTGATGTCGATGGGCCACCAATTGTTGACCACATACTCCATCGCCAGCAGGCCAACGAGCAGCAGCAGCACGCCCAAAACCAGCGCAGAGAAAAAACCAAAGCGATCATTTCCGTCCATGCCTATAGTATACCTTCTTTGCCGCCATGCTGTTGTTTGCTCGGGTGCATAAACAACTTGTCAGGCAGATTGATATCTCACGCAAAAACGCAAAGGTGCAATAAGGGAAAACGTATGCCTTTGCGACTTTGCATGAAACTCAATGACAATACTTTGCTGCGCCGGTTTGCCAATGTGCAATCCCATTCTGCCGCCATTGCGCTATGGCATTGGTGTTTGAAGTAGCTTTAGCAGGGCAAGGGCATATGCTTCGCTGGGGTCCACGGCCGTAAACTGTTCAGCCGCTCCATTCAGGGAAATTTCGCAGCTGTATGCTTTCCCTTGCCGCTGTAACTGCTGGAAACGGCCGTTCCGTGCGGTCAGCTCTTCCTCCAATTTTTCCCGCAGTTGACTTTCGGTGGGCAGCCAGACGGCCTCGTGCGTCAGCAAATAATCTAATGCCCATTCTGAGGTGCCGTGGAACACCATGGCTGGCCAGCCGCGCAGCAGCTCCATCGTCACCATCATGTCCGACAGCACAAAAATACGGCCGTCCAAATCCCGATCCGGAATGGCAAAAAAATCATGTACCGAGGTGCGCCACACCAACCCCGCCTCCTTCAACTGTCTGGCCAACGCTTGAGAAATCATTCAACACCCTTCGGAGCTGCTAGTTGCTCATGAACTCGGACACAGATTTACACTGGTTAACGGTGATAATAATTAAAATCTGCATCTGATTTTTGTGAAAAGGTCTTGCCAACATAGCGTGTCGAACATATGATCCAAAACCCATGAACGAGACCTTTACCCATTTACGTCTTCATTCCCATTATACCCTTTTGGGCGCAACTGCCACTGTGGAACAACTTGTCGCGCGGGCTGTGGCTGACGGATTGTCCACTTTGGCTCTTACAGACAGTGCTGCGCTGTATGGTGCGGTGGCTTTTAGCCAGGCGTGTCACCAGGCTGGGATTCAGCCAATTTTGGGCATGACCTTGCGGGTAACGTTGCCGGATGAGGTGAACCTGCCGGGGCCGGGCTGGGGGGAACTGGTGCTGCTGGCCAAAGGGCCGATTGGTTACCGCTCACTGTGTGGCCTCTCTTCGTTGGTGCAAGGGAGCAGGCAGCGTGCCCAGCTATTGCATAATGGATTGCCGTGGGAGGCGTTACGGCCGTTCACCCAAAATCTCATCGCCATCGACAGCGGTAAAACTGGCTGGCTGGCGCGGTTGGTAGCTGCTGGGCAGCAAAAATTAGCGGCACGGCATGCCTCCCGGCTGGCGGGCTTGTTTGAAGAAGACAGCTATCTGGGCGTGACCCTGCAACGGTCGGCGGATGCCGAGCTGGCGCAAGAAAGTAGCGAAGTTGCGGCGAGATTTGGTTTACAAATGGCTGCACTCCAGCCTGTTTTTTGCCTGGAGTCAGAGGAAGCACCTCGCCTGCGCCTGCTGGCAGCTATCGACCAAAATTGCCATTTGGCTGAGGTGCCAGCGGAAATTTTACCGGGCGGGGGCGCACCGAATGCGGAACTGCATTGGCTGCCACCTGCCATCGTGTTGGAACGATTTGCCAATTTGCCGGAGGCAGTGGCCGGAGTGAGGGACATTGTGGCTAAATGTGAACCCGCCCTGCCAGACGGCCGTCCCATCTGGCCCAAACTGGATTTACCACTAGAAAAAACGGTGGAGGATGTGTTAGCTGAGGCAGCCAAAGCGGGATTAGAAGAAAAGTACGGCCGTTCTCCCCAAAAATCTGTCACTGAGCGGCTAACCAAAGAGCTAGCGTCGATCAATCGGCAAGGCTTTGCCCCCCTCTTTTTGCTGGTGGCCGACATTACCCGCTTTGCCCGCGAAACGGCCGTGCCCGTCAACACGCGCGGTAGCGTCGCCAACTCGTTGGTGGCGTACTGCCTGGGCATTACCCAGGTAGACCCGATTGCCAATGAACTGCTGTTCGAGCGATTTCTCAATCCCGCCCGGGCTAACTTGCCCGACATCGATCTCGATTTTTGCAGTCGTCGCCGGGACGAGGTGTTGAATTACGTGCGCGAAAAATATGGCGAAGACCGCGTTGCCCTGGTGGCCACTATCAGCACCATGCAGCCCAAATCGGCCGTGCGCGAGACGGCCAAAGCGTATGGCCTGCCCGAAGCAGAAATCAAATCGCTAACTGCGCAGCTGCCTCGCGGCTGGCACCCCGACCCGCGCCGCCGCAGCAAAAAAACGTTGGACGATATGTTGGCTGACGTAGCAGACGCGACGCAGCGAAAGGTTTTGGCCGCTGCGTTTGAGATTATTGGGCAGCCGCATCACATGAGCATTCATCCGGGCGGCATTGTTATTTCGCCGGGGCCGATGACCGATTTTGCCCCAGTACAGCTTGCCCCGAAGGGATTTCTTATCACTCAGTATGACCACCGGGACGTGGAGAAAATTGGCTTGCCCAAGATTGATTTGTTGGGAATTCGGGCTTTGACGGTGCTGGCAGATACGGCCGCAGCCATTCGTACCACGCTTAACCCCGATTTTGATTTGCAGCAAATTCCGCTAGATGATGAAGAAACGGCCGTTTGCTTACAAAATGGTGACACAATTGGCGTTTTTCAATGTGAAAGTTCCGGGGCACGGCGTACCTTGCGGCAGCTAAAAGCGACCACACTGCGTGATTTGGCAGTGGCCAATGCCTTCTTTAAGCCGGGGCCAGCCACTGGCGGCATGGCCCAAGCCTTTGTGCGCCGCTACCGGGGCGAGGAGCAGGTGGGCTTTTTGCATCCGGCGTTGACACCAATTTTGGGCAGCACGCAGGGCGTTTTGCTGTTTCAGGAGCAAGTTTTGCGTGTAGCCACAGAGATTGCCCACCTGAGCTGGGCAGAAGCAGACCATTTGCGGCGGGGGATGAGCAAATTCAAAGCCGATGAAATGGCGGCTATGAAGCAGCGGTTTGTTGGCGGCTGCCAGGCGAAAAGCGACTTCACCGCCGAGCAGGCAGAAACGCTTTGGGAGCAGGTGATGGCCTTTGCCGGCTACGGCTTCAACCAGGGGCACGCTACCGCCTACGCAGATGTAAGCTATCGTTCAGCCTACCTCAAGGCACATTATCCGGCGCAGTTTTTATGCGCCCGCCTGCGAGATTATGGCGGGTTTCATCATCCAGCTATTTACATCGCCGAGGCGCAGCGGTTGGGCATTGGGGTGCGCCCGCCGCACGTAAATTTTAGCGGGCGAAAATTTACCTTAACGACGGGGGAGATTAGAGATTGGAGATTGGAAAGTGATAAACCCCTAATCTCTAATCTCCAATCTCCAATTCTCTGGATGGGGCTGGGGCAGGTGCGGGATTTACGGCGGTCGGCAGTGCGGGCCATTGGGCAAGAAAGGTCGGTACGGCCGTTCACAAGCCTGCGTGATTTGCTCAGTCGCGTAGATTTGCAGAAGAAAGCGGTGACACATCTGATTCAATGTGGTGCATTGACTGGATTGGGGGAGAGTCGCGCTGCGCTTTTGGCAGAAGCAGCAGAGGTGGCGCGAGCCGGCAGTGCTCACCAGCTTGGCTTTAATTTGGGCTTGAAACGTGATGTTGAACCAGAAAGTTTAGCAGAACAGCTAGCCTGGGAAACGGCCGTACTCGGTTGGCCAGTCTCAGCGAATCCATTGGCCGTCGTGCAATCCCAAGCCAGCGATGACGTGCCGCTGCGCTACGTCTATCGTCTGCGCAACCAGAAAATCACCATTGCCGGGGTGCGCCTGCCCGGCTGGACGGGGGGGCGGGGTTTCTATTTCGGGGACGGCGACAGTTTTGAGATTGTTCGTTTGGCAAAAACGGCCGAAAGCAAGGCAAAGGTGCAATCGTGGCGGCCGTATCGCCTGACAGGATATTGGCGCGAGGATGCCTGGGGGGGCGGCTGGTTTGAGGCAATTACCATCGTACCAATGGATAGCTAGCGTTTAGCCATTTGCCAACGTAAACAAACAAGATTTTCTCCACTGCATGCCAAATGCAATTTCACTTTGCATAAACAATCCATAAAAAATGTGACTAGGCTGAAAATTGAGGGTTCTAACCAACGGATGCAAAAAGAAAGCATCAATTATCTACTGATATATTGGAGGAATTTGGAAATGATCAAAGAGTTTCGTGAGTTTATTGCCAAAGGTAACGTACTCGATTTGGCCGTAGCGGTTATTATCGGTGGCGCATTTGGCGCCATTGTGACTTCGTTGGTTAACGACATCATTATGCCGTTGATTGGCGTCATCTTGGGCGGTACAGATTTCACTACCCTGGCGATTGAAGTCGGTGAGGCCAGCATCATGTATGGTAATTTCATTCAAGCCATTATCAATTTCTTGATTATCGCCTTTGTCATTTTCATGATTGTGCGCACGGCCAACAACATGAAAAAAGAAGAGCCGCCAGCACCCCCGGCTGGCCCGTCTGCTGAAGATTTGCTGACGGAGATTCGTGATCTGCTAAAGGCACGCAACTAGACTTATCAGTCAATACCCCCACACAGGCAAACGGCCGTTTCCATTTCCATTGGAAGCGGCCGTTTTGCTTTTCCCCACATTAAGTTTGGCAGAATAGATTCGCACAGGTGGAGGTAAAAAATGAAATCACAATCAATTAGGCTGCAAAATCTCCACAAACCCGGCGTCACCATGCACGCGAATATATTGTCCAGTCTGAATTTGCTGCGTGGCACCGATGACGCCCACGACGGCAGGGATGCCGTATTCACGGGCAACGACTGAACCATGTGTCATCAGGCCCCCTACTTCCATCACCAGGGCAGCTGCGTTGATGAACAGCGGCGTCCAGCCCGGATCGGTAAAGGGAGCGACCAGGATTTCACCCTTGGCCAGCACATCCTTGGTGGGGTCTAGCACTACTTTGGCAATGCCCTCAACCGTGCCGCTGGAAGCTGCGCTGCCCACTAATGCCCCATCTGGCAATCCCTCCCGGCTAATTTTCGCCTGCACAACTTCCCCGTCGCTGGTGAGCAGACGGGGCGGCGTGAGTTTGTGGAAGCGGGCAAATTCGGCCGTTCGCTGGGCGATGAGCGGCCGTATTTCTGCTTTTGGATTTGCTGCAAACTCGATCAGCTCGGTTAAATTCAGATGCCAGATGTCGTCGCGGTGGTCGAGACGGCCGTTTGCCACCAACGCCTCTGCTTCCTCTAACAAAATCAGCTTTATCATGCCCAGCAGCTTGATAAGGAAAAATTTGGGATGCTCCCGCCCCGGTGTGTAACCGCGCACCGTTTTTACCAGACGGCGCACCAGCGGGCGACGGATAAAGCCGAGCGCGCCCTGGCCTGCGACAGCGATGAGTCGCTCCCCGGCTGCCTTGCCTGCCGCGGTGAATTCGGCATGGTGGCTGCGGTGGCTGCCAGGCTCGGCGTGGTGTAAGTTGCCCACCACAAATTGTAGCAGCGAGGTGGGGTCTTCACGCCAGCGCGGGCGCGAAATATCAATTTCGGATGGCCCGCGCATGCCGTAGCGCGCCAGAAAATCGGCCCAGCCTGCCAAAAACGGGCCGCTGCCCGGTACGTTGACGGCGGTTGACAACGCCTGTGTAGGTGGATTTTGCTGGAAGTGGGCCACAAGCTGTGGCGATTGACGTACCAAATCTGCCAAATCACCGACCGCCAAATCCATTTCGGTGGTGACATTGCCGGAGAGTCCGCGAGCAACGGCCGTTAAATCATCTGGGTTGGCGCGGCGGCCAACCAGCTTGGCCAGCAATCGCTGTGACACAATGCCCCCGGCCACCAATGCCGGAAAATCGGGCAGCAAATGGTCAAACCCTTCGCCGATTTCTTGTTCGATTTGTCTCAGGCGGGCGGCTCCGGCTGGCTGCGCCAAAATGCGCTTTTGGGCAGCGGCAACCAGCACATCCATCCGGTTTGTCAACGATTGGCGCGTGGTTTCAGGATCGCGCCAAATGAGGAAAGAGAGCGTTTTCTCGATTACGGGACCGAGGTAGAAAAAAACGTCACTTAGCCCCACTTTGGGGCGGATGTGAGGCAGCCGCTGCTGGAACTCTGGGCGCTTGAGTCCTTCCTTGATGCCTGCGGCCATGCGTTCATCAGCCATTGTCAGAAAGGCAGGGGCGGCTTTGCGACCTAGCCGTAAGCTGAGCAGGTGGGTCAAGTCTATATACATGCGCCCTCCGGCGGTTGCGATGCTGCGTGTTCGGCTGGTAGCACCATCCGGTTTTAACATGGGGAACATGAGCCGCCACACATCAATGCCCAGCGGCTTGATGGGATCGAGCATGACTTGGGCATGATTGAGGCTAATGTAAAGATGGAAGGCATTGTCTGTAGGTGGTGGGGTGGGTTGCGGAAATAGCGTGGTGATGGGGCGGGCTTGCAGCAGGTAGATTTTGCCGTCGGCAATGGCCCATTCAATGTCTTGGGGCTGGTTGTAATGGGCCTCGATGCGCTTGCCAAGCTGGGCCAGGGCGATGGCCTGGGCTTCGCTGAGGACTTGGGCGGTGCGCTGTTCGTCGCTGAGGGTTTCTTGGGTGGTGCCGCCGTTGGGTAACGGCCGTATCGCTAGCTGCTTATCTCCTATTCTTGCTTCGATGAGCTGGTTGGTGCGGGCATCCACCCGGTACAAATCTGCCGAAACCAGCCCGGAAACAAGGGCTTCGCCTAGGCCGTAGCTGGCGTCAATGGAACAGATATGGCGGTGCTGGCTTACCGGATCGGCGGTGAACAAAATGCCGGAAATATCTGGCAAAACCATCTGCTGCACAACCACGGAGAGGGCCACATCTTCATGGGTGAAGCCATTTTGCTGGCGGTACAAGATGGCGCGGTCGGTGAAAAGCGATGCCCAGCAGCGGCGCACGGCGTCGAGGATGTCTACTTCACCACGCACATTAAGGTAGGTATCTTGCTGCCCGGCAAAAGAGGCATCTGGCAAATCTTCGGCAGTGGCGCTAGAGCGAACGGCATAGGCAGCCGTGGGGTCGAGCGTTTTGATGGTTTGGGAAACGGCCGTACGAATCGCTGCTGGAATCGGTGTTTCATGCAGGGATTGCCGTATTTGCTTGCCGAGATTGCGTGTAGCGATTAAATCTTCAGCAGGCAGCGCGACCAAAGCAGCGTAAAAGGCAGGCATCTGCGGGCAGGCAGCCACGAATTCGCGGAAGGCGTGGGTGGTGATGCAAAAGCCGGGCGGCACGGGGAAGTTGGCGCGGCTCATCTCACCCAGGTTGGCTCCCTTGCCGCCGACCAGAGGCAAATCGGCAGCCGAAATGTGGCGAAAAGGTAAGGTATAGGATGCGTTTTTCATTTTCCCTCAATGGTTGGCCACCAGATTGCATAATCTGCGGTCAACGACTTCTATGGCTGTTTGAGGCCGTCTAAAAAGAGTTTGGTGATGAATTCGGCCGTTTCTTGCGGCTCTGGGTTAGGTGTTTTGTAGTAAATGGGAATCACCAAGCTAAACGACAAAATCATCCCCAGCAAGGCGGCGGCGGCTTTTTGTGGATCGGTAGGACGCAATTGGCCAGCGTCTATTTGCGCTTGCAGGAATCTTGCGACTCGGTTGAGGCTGCGCTGGTGAAACGGCCGTAAGCCAATCATCTCATCCCGCCACTCTAGCGCGTTGCTGAAGCTGTGTTGAACAATGTCCTGGTTTTCAACAATGAACTTGATCAGAGCGGCAACTAATTGCGCTAAATCTTTGGCCAAATCCCCCGTGACTTCCCCAGCGTTCAGGGGCAGGGCAGGTTGGTAAGCCTGGAAGAAGCGCAATAGCAAACCCGTTCGGTCGCCAAAATGGCGATATACCGAAGCAACGCCAACGTTTGCCTCTTTGGCAATCTGCTCCATCGACGGCCCCATCATGCCTTGCTGGGCAAACAGGGTGCGGGCGGCCTGCAAAATCCGGCTGGGAACGTCTTGCTGCTCCAGATCGTCTAAACCGTGCTTATCCGCCAGTCGCTTGAGAATGGCTTTTTTGCCGCCCAATTGCCGATAGATGGTTGCGCGCGAAACTCCAGCCTTTGCGGCAAGCTGGTCCATGGTGAAGGAAACGGCCGTTTCCTCTACCAAAAGTCTTGCTGCTTCCATGACCTTCTGTTCAATTGCTAAATTGCTTTGAGATGACATGATAGATATTCTATCTATCGTAACGTCTGTTGTCAATGGACAAACATCTATGTGTGCATTAACAAGT
The DNA here is from genome assembly GCF_965223285.1 of Candidatus Leptofilum sp. GTDB lineage: Bacteria > Chloroflexota > Anaerolineae > Promineifilales > Promineifilaceae > Leptofilum. The sequence continues at coordinate 1,081,658 of NZ_OZ244997.1, forward strand.
TGTCAGGCAACTGATTAACTCATGCAAAGACGCCAAGGCGCAAAAGGTAAAACCTAGCGTCTTGGTGCCTTGGCGTGAAATTCACTGACATCTCTTTTATGCACCCACATCTAGTCGTGGATTACATGGATTTGAATAGATTTTTGAGGTTGCAGCAGGCAGGGAGCAAACTTACAATTTGACCATGCAACTTTATATGATTCGACACGCACAATCGGAAAACAACGCGCTTTGGGCGCGGACAGGCAGCAGTATTGGTCGCTCCTCAGACCCGCAATTAACGGATATTGGCCAGCAGCAGGCACGCCATCTAGGGCAACACATCGGCAAGAATTGGTGGCAGGCAGACCCAGATAACGATTCGCACAATCGTAAGGGATTTAACTTTACCCATCTCTATTGCAGCTTAATGGTGCGAGCAGTGGCAACAGGTACTGCTATCGCTAAAAAAGTGGATATCCCACTAGTTGGCTGGGAGATCATTCACGAAACTGGCGGCATTTTTGAGCGCGACCATGAGATGGACGAACGCATTGGGCTGCCTGGGCCAAACCGTGCATACTTTGCCCAACACTTTCCGCATCTGGTTTTGCCGGATTCTCTGGGCGAGGCGGGATGGTGGGAACGGCCGTTTGAAACACGGGAGCAGGCAATGGGACGCGCCAAACTGTTCCTGGAGGAGCTGCAACAGCGGCACGAGCCAGGCGACCGAGTTGCCATTGTGACGCATGGCGGCTTTTTTGTGGCGGTGCTGCGTACGCTTTTTGGCTTTGCGACGTTAGACAACGAGGAAGCTGAAAACCGCATTTGGCTACACGCCCATAATACCTCCATCACCCGACTAAATTTTAGCGAGAAGCAAGTTGATTTAGTCTACCTCAATCGGCTGGATCATTTGCCAACGGAACTGATTACGTAACCTTTCCTGAGGTTTTTACTATTTTACAAAGCGGTTGATAATGCGCAGCAGCCACAACGGCCGTTTCACTTGCTGCCAACTTTCCCAGGCCAATATCCGCCCGGATTGGGCGTCGCCAGCGTAGCGGCGTTTTACGTACAGCTGCGTGAGCCGTGCCAGGTGGGGCTGAACCTGGGCAATACGTTTAGCGATTCGCGCGGAACGGCCGTATCGTGCTAAATATGCCTGAAACGAAGCCAGGAACTCTGCCGGTGTTTGGTGAGGCTGAGGCGCATACCCCAATTTGGCGGCCATTTGTTGTAAACGGCCGTAGCACCACAACACTGCATCTGCTCCAGACGGCAACTGCGCTTGCCGCCATAGCCACCAACCAATGCTCACTAGAATGCCAGCGGTCAGCAGCCAGAGCCAGGGAAACGGCCGTGTTTCTTCCACTTCCGGTATCGGCGGCAAATCCAGCGATGATGGTTCCGAAAGGGATGAATCCGGTGGGCCAAAATCGGGAGGCTGGGCCAAATTTGTGAGGCCATTGTGTGGGCTGGCAAAAGCGGCCGTTGGCTCAAACTCAATCCAGCCAAATCCGGCAAAATAGATTTCGGCCCAGGAGTGGCTGTTGATTTGGTAAACCGTTTGCACACCGTTGTCATCGGCAGGTTGCGGCAGATAGCCAATGGCCATGCGGGCGGGCAGCCCGACAGCGCGGGCCATGACCACCATCGCCGAAGCGTAAAAGTCGCAGTAGCCTGCCTGTTGCTCAAACAAAAAATGCTCAACGGGGTCTGCGTTGGTTGGGGGGCTTTCGACTTCCAAAGAGTAGGTGTATTGCCGCAAAAATCGTTCCAACATTCGCGCCTGGTCGTATGGATTGGCTTGTCCCCCCGCCACGTCCTGCGCCAAATCGCGCACGCGCTGAGGCACATCATCTGGCAGGGCTGTGTAGCGGGCCAGCAGTGCGGGGGGCACATTGGCAACGGCCGTTTGCCGCAGCATGTTTGGGCTGGCTTGAGAGATTCGGGAGCTGGCCGTGTAAATTTGGCCACTGCCGGTTGTCAGCACCAGGTCGGTTTGCCCCCGCCAAATGGCATTTACGTCCTGGTTAAACTGCTGCGGCAACCCCAGAGTATACCGCGCCAGCCGTGCATCTTGCAGCCAATGCACCGTCTGGGAAACCGTCGCCGTGGCGGCTACTTCTGGCAAGAGGATAGAAGCGTTGGCGGGCACCGGCTCCGTACGTTCTTCAGACAATGCCCAGCCGCGCCCAGTGTATACATCGTAGCTTAGAGCCCGCCAATGAATGCCAGCTAGAGGAGTATCCGATTGAACAACGGCCGTCATCACCACCGTTTCGTACAGTTCAGGGGCATCGCCAAGCAAAAATTCACGCGGTAGAATGCCGCTGCCGCCCACGCCGTCTCGACCTTGTGGTTGGCCACCTTCAGCCTCCACGCCGCCAAAAGCGCGTTCCAGAATTGCTTCTGTTTGCTGAACCGCAGGTTGCTGCTGGAACAAAGCCACTAGCCGCTGAATGCTAAAATTGGGAATAAATAGTGCCAAGATGAGTAAAACTGTGGCAATCCCCGTTGCATACAGGAAAAGATCAGCACGCACCTCGTTGGAGTAATCAACCTGATGCGCTTCCCAATTTTCTGAAAGGGCAGTGAAATGCATAACGGCCGTTAAAATTGCCGTTAGGCCCACAAAAACGCCCAGCCACCAAATGTTTGCTCCGCCAAAGTAACCATTGAGGGCCAGTCCCAGCCCAATGGCCAGCAGCCCCGTAAACGGCCGTCGGTGGCGGAACAGCTGCCAGCAGGCAAAGGCGGTTAAAAAGTAGCTCAGCAGGGCCAGCCCCAGAGCAAACACGATAGTTTCCTGGCTGGTTTGGTTGTTGAAGACGGCCGTTCCCCAACTGCCAACGCGGTCTAAAAATAGTGCCCCGTTTTGCAACCAGTACGGCCGTAAACTGCCCCAGCCCCCGCGCAGCGCACCCCAAGTTGGCCACAAATTTGCTAATCCAAACAGCGGAATGAGCAAGCCGTAGAGGGTGATGAGAACCCAGGCCGGGATTGTGCCCAGCGGCCGTTTGGCCAACACGCTGCCCAGCAGCACGCCGCTCACCGTCGCTGGCACCACGATGCCATCTTCTGGCACCCAGCCAACATCCAGCACGGCAGAAACCAGGCAAAACAGAATAGCAGCCACCAGCGCGAGCGTTAGCCAGCCTTCCTGCAGTTCATACTGTTGCTTTACAAATGAAATGCCACGCATTGTGTCACACGCCTGTCACGTACGTTTTACCCAGCCACCGGTGATTTAACAGCCACCACCTTGCCTGTTCCGGTGACGCGAAACTCCCAGAAGCCGCGCCGCTGCTGTGCTTCTAGCGGCGTACCCACTTCACCCTGCCGAATGAGTCGGCAAGGGATGCCCAACTGCCGCACGGCCGTTTCTAAGCCGCGATTATTTTCTTCACTGTCAAAACTTTGCCGATCGAGCAGCACCACATTGCTTTCGATGCCGCGCTGGGCCAGGCGCACCAACTCTGGCAGCCACTCTGTATTGGCTGTGGGCGTAATGATGATGACGGCCGTTCCCCGCCGGACGAGGTGTGCTAAATCATGCAGAGCCGTGCGCAGCGGGGTGCTGCCATTGGCATCTAGCAAGGCCAAGGCACGCAGGATGCGCCACTGCTGCCCTTCCCCTTTGCCCGTGTGGACAATTTGGGGTGTTTGGCCGTAGCTGGCCAACCCCACCGCCCGATTGTGCCGTACAGCCCGCGCCGCCAGTGAAGCTCCTAGCAGCACAGTTTGTTCGATTGTGCCCTGCGTGCCGCTGCCAAGCTGAACAGCCTCTTCGCAATCGAGCAAAATCCAGATGTCACCCGTCGCGTCCTGGTCAAATTCCCGCACGGTCAGGATGTCTCGGTGGGCGGAAATGGGCCAATGAATCCAGCGCAGCGGGTCGCCTTGCTGGTAATCGCGTACCGAGGCGGCGTTGGTGGTGGCTTGCCAACTGCGCTGCCGCACCCGCGCCTGGCCGCTGCTGTTGCCAGTAGGCAGAGGAATAGGTAGCTGGCCATGGATAGGAGGATGGATAATGATTTCCTCAGTTTGGCTGTAAAAATGGGTGACCTGAAACAGGCCAAAGGGGTCGCTGCTGCGGATGGCCCAGGGGCCAAGTAAAAATTGACCGCGCTGCTGGCAAACGGCCGTTTCTCGCCAGCGAATCTCTTGAGCTTGCGGTACGCTGCGCACAACGGCCGTTTTGTAGCCGGGGATGTTGGTGTAATCAATGATTTCCACCCACAGGGCTGGCACCGCACCCTGGTTGGTAAGCGTAAACAGCTCTTCTAACTGGTCGCCAACGGCCACCCAGCCAAATCGCAGACGGCGGCTGCCGTGTAGATGGGCAGCAAGCTGTCGCACCCAAACGTAGCCCACCAGAAACAGTCCGCCTAGCCCAATTAGCAGGGTGTTCCACACTTTGTGGGGCAGCAGCAGTGCCGCCGCCAACAAAAACAGAAAGATTATCAGCGGCAGCTTGAGCCGCAGGGTTATGCTAATTTTTTCTTCGGTGGGGAAGGGCAACGGCCGTTCGTCCATGCCGCCATTGTGACACAATTACCTAAATTCGCAACGCCTTGGCAATCCAGTAGGCGCAGAAAAGAGTTGCCACTGAAATTCACGCAAAGGCGTATATTTTTCCTTTTGACCCTTTGCGTCTTCGCGTGCGTTAATCAATCTGTATCTACTAAATTGAGCGATAGCTGGGATGCTTCTGCCTGAGCCAACTCGTGCAAATCTTCAATAACGCGACTGAGCAGGCGGGTTTGTTTATACAGTCAAATCTGAAGGGGCTCAAGGCGATAATCGTTCCACACGCGTGGAGCCGATCCAGCCTTCCGTTCCGTCTGAGAGGCGGATTTGGTACCAGCTGCGATCAACCGTTTCGGCTAAGATGACGTAAACTGTGCCTTCCTCAGCAATCCCGACCAAGCTGCCGTCTAAACTTGGTTCAGACCGAACATTGGAGTTGCCGATAACCCGGAGGCGAGGCGTGGCCGGAACGGCCGTTGCCGCCGATGTGTCATTCCCTTCTTTTGACTCAATATTTTCGGCATCATCTTCGACGGCAAATTCCAGCGTGGGCGGGAGTTCGCGCCCCTCGCTATTTGAAAATAAGGGCAACGGATCGAGGAAATTTTGGAGAATGGCAAATGGATTGACGCCGTTAAAAAACATGATGCCGAGAAAGAAGGCGACAATGGTTAGGGAAGCCATTATTCGGCGATTTTGCGACATGAAAAAGGTGAAAATGGCGGCACCTGCCAACGAGGTAATGGTTGAGGCTACAAATGAGAGCAAAAAGTAGATAGCCCCAAACCCTAGCAGTAACAAAAACCAGGACAGCCGTTTTCGGCCATAGCTGTCTGTTTCCGGTGGGGGTGGGGTGCTAATTGGGGTTATCGCTTCGGCAGTGCGCTGAGGTGGAGATTGTGGCGGATTGTTGCTTCTGGCTCTGGCAATGTCGTAGCTGTTGCGTAACGGTGTGCTTCTTTTTGGTTGCGAGGGGCTGGTGGTGGCAGACGGCCGTTTGGGTGGCACCACGTTAGCCACCTTCGCCTTTTCCTGTGATGAAAGCGTGTAAACGCCCTCCCGTAGCCCCTTCATGATGATTGCCTGAACGCTTTTGTCTAACGAAATTGGGTACGGCGGGCGCATTTGTTGGACGAGCTTGGGGAGTTCGCTGACGGTGGCGAACAAAACAGTTACCCGATAATCGGAAAAATCCCGGTGTTCTGGCGGAACGTAAAATTTTGTGTTGTCCGGGAAGACCAGTACCGCCTTGACAAAAATTGAGCCATTGTCGTAATTATCCTTAAAATAATCACTTAACTGGCGCCATTGCATATCCGCCTGGGTACGGGCGTCTTCATGACGATTTTTGAACGCCTCAATTGTGTTGCCCGCTTCATCCTTGATCACCAGGGGGGTATTTGGCCCCATGTGAACAGACCCCGAAGCGTTTTTCATTTCCAGCGTAAAAATGGCTTGGGGACTAATGATGAGCCCATCATACTGCCGTTTGCCATCTAAATAAAAGGCAGAAGCAATTGTGTAATGTTCGCGGTATTTGTTTAAGGCACGCCCCACCTGGTCAAAGACCAATTCCTCGAATTGATCACCCCGCTGCATTCTAACAGATTGGACTGGCATACAATTTCTCCATTTAGTTGTCAAAAGTATACCATTTTCCACCATCCGCTGGGCTTATACAGACCTGACAAACTTCCTTTAGATTTCCTCTAAATGTAACTATCTTTCTGTCAGGAAATCAGCCATAAACCGCCTCATTCGTTTGGTCATAAGCTCTGGCCCGGTTTCAAAAAGATTGGTGTGGTCGGCATTCGGGATGAGCAGGCGTTCTTTGGGGGAAACGGCCGTTTCATACAAAGTAGAGCCATTACTCACATGCACAATCTTGTCGCGTCCGCCCTGGATGAACAAAATGGGACGCGGTGAAAGCGAGGCTACTTCTGTCAACGGGGCTAGTTGGCTGCTGTCTACCCCTGCAATCCATTCCGCCCACCGCATGATGACCGGCGCGGTCCACTCGGGTAGCCGGGCAAAAGCAACCGTCAGCCGGTGCTGGTTATCTGTAAAATTTGTGTAGACACTCTCGGCTACAACCAGGCGAATCTCTGGTAGCTGAGCCGCTGCCCGAATGGCAATTGCCCCGCCCATCGAATGCCCTGCCAGCCCGATTTTGCCTGGATCAACTTCTGGTTTGGACTGCAAAAAGCTCAGGGCGGCTTTTACATCTTCTACTTCGTCCAGACCCCAGCTACTTTTGTGTCCCTCGCTACGGCCGTGTGCCCGCAAATCAAACAGCAAGGCCCCATACCCCTTCTCGGCCAACATGGCCGCCTGATTTAACAAAGCCCCACGGTTGCTGCCCAGGCCGTGGACAAAAATGATTGTTGCCCCCCCTCTTCCTTGCGGCGGCACGTACCAACCTGCCAGTTGCAGGTCATCTTCCGTAGCAAAGGTGACTTCTTGCCAATCGGCAATCCCATAGTCGCTGGGGGTTTCGTGTGTAAACGTGCGGGGTGGGGAAACAAGCCGACGAGCGCGACTGTGGACAAATCCTGCCAGACCAACCAACAGCAGCAAAACGATGACGATAGGAACTTTGTAATTTAGCTTGGGCATGATGAAGATACGGTAATTGAAAACGGCCGTACTTACCACCTCCCACATTCCCAAATTGAACCACCCGTGTGCTTGACGTCTGCACAGGTAAAAGTAGCTCATCAAACACCTTTGGAATTCAGACAATTTTTTCACGTCCGATTGCCAAAATTCTGATAGACTAGAGTTGTTTTGCCACCTTCAGGCAAAAAATTTGGCAGCAACACCTGGAAATTTGTCAGACCTATTGAACAGATTTTCTCTCTTTTCTTTGTGATCTCTGTGGCAAATTTATTTTCAGAGGAGATGCGATGCAACGAATGCTTGTCCCCGCCTTACTCGCTTTAGAAGATGGTACGTTGTGGCCCGGTTTTGGCTTTGGTGCCGCTGGCCAAACCAGTGGCGAGATCGTTTTCAACACCAGCCTCACGGGCTACCAGGAAATTCTCACCGACCCCTCCTATCACGGCCAACTCGTCACCATGACCATGCCCCACATCGGCAATATTGGCACCACGCCCGAAGACGACGAGAGCAATCGCGTTTGGGCAGCCGGGCTGATCATTCGCCAGCTTAGTCCAGTGGTGAGCAACTGGCGTTCCCAACAACCCCTGCCTGATTATTTGGCTGACCGAGGTATCGTTGCCATTACCGATGTGGACACCCGTGCCCTGGTGCGCCACATTCGCACCCACGGGGCGATGCGAGCCGCCATCTCCAGCACAACCACCGATCCGGAAGCCGTTCTTGCCCTGGCCCGCACCGCCCGAGACATGAACGGACTTGATCTGGCCCGTGAGGTGAGTTGCAAGGAGTCGTACCACTGGGCTGAGGGACAGGATTGGTGGCGGCCGGACAGTGGTCAGTTATCAGGAGACGGTGAGCAGTTTCATGTGGTGGCCTATGATTTTGGCATAAAGCGGAACATTTTGCGGCTGCTGGCAGCGCGAGGCTGCCGGGTGACGGTGGTGCCTGCCACGACCTCCGCAGACCAAGTGCTGGCACTCAACCCAGATGGTATTTTCCTCTCAAATGGGCCAGGTGACCCGGCGGCGTGTGACTATGCGGTTACGGCCGTTCGCCAACTCCTTGGCCAAAAACCGATTTTTGGCATTTGCCTGGGGCATCAAATTCTGGCGTTGGCCCTTGGTGCAGAAACTTACAAGCTCAAATTCGGTCATCGCGGCGGCAACCAGCCGGTGCAAATTACTGCTACCAATGAAGTGCAAATTTCCAGCCACAACCACGGCTTTGCCGTCAATGCCAACACCTTGCCTGCCAGCGTGACTGTCTCTCACCTCAACCTCAACGACAACTGCTGCGAAGGACTGATTGCCCCGGAGCATAAAGCATACTCCGTGCAATACCATCCTGAAAGCTCCCCCGGTCCCCACGATTCGGACGAGCTTTTTGCAAAGTTTATTGAACTGATGCAGGCAGAAACATTAGAGAGATTAGAGATTGGAGATTAGAGATTTCAGCAAATTCCAATCTCTAATTTCCAAACCTCAATCTCCGACTTCAAGGAGAGACTGTGCCTAAAAACACAAATATTCAGGCAATTTTGGTTCTTGGCTCCGGCCCGATTGTGATTGGGCAGGGATGCGAATTTGATTACTCGGGTGTGCAGGCGTGCAAGGTGCTGCGCCGCGAAGGGTACCGCGTCATTTTGGTCAATTCCAACCCCGCCACCATCATGACTGACCCCGAATTTGCCGATGCCACTTACATCGAACCGCTGACGGCCGAACTCATTGAAAAAATCATTATAGCCGAACGGCCCGATGCGATTTTACCCACGGTTGGTGGCCAAACCGGGCTAAATCTGGCTGTGGAGCTGGCGGAATCTGGCATCTTGGCCAAACATGGCGTGCAGCTTATCGGTGCAGATTTACGCGCCATTCGTCTGGCAGAAGATCGGTCCAAATTTAAGCAGGCGATGATTGAGGCGGGCGTGCCGGTGCCGGTGAGTCATTTTGTGCATTCTTTAGAGGAAGCCGAGGCGGTGGTCGATGAAATCGGCTTCCCGATGCTGGTACGAGCGTCGTTTACGCTGGGTGGCAGTGGCGGCGGTGTGGCCTACAGCCGTGACCAGTTTGCCGCCGTTGTGGAGCATGGTTTACGCGCCAGTCCGGTCAGTGAGGTGCTTATTGAACGGTCGCTGCTGGGCTGGAAAGAGTATGAACTGGAAGTGATGCGGGATAAGGCGGACAATTTTGTGGTGGTTTGCTCGATTGAAAATGTGGACCCGATGGGCGTCCACACGGGTGACAGCATCACCGTTGCGCCCGCCCAAACGCTAACGGACAAGGAGTATCAATATTTGCGTGATCTGGCCAAGACGATCATGCAGACTGTCGGTGTGGAGACGGGCGGTAGTAACGTCCAGTTTGCCGTGAACCCGGAAAATGGTCAGGTAATAGTCATCGAAATGAATCCGCGCGTCTCCCGCTCGTCGGCGCTGGCTAGCAAAGCGACGGGTTTTCCTATTGCCAAGATTGCGGCGTTGCTGGCGGTTGGCTACACGCTGGATGAAATTCCCAACGACATTACCCGCGTCACCCCTGCCAGCTTTGAGCCAAGCATTGATTATTGCGTTGTCAAAATTCCGCGCTGGAACTTTGAAAAGTTCCCCGGCGTGGACCCAACCCTGGGACCCCAGATGAAGAGTGTGGGGGAGGTGATGGCAATCGGCCGTACCTTCACTGAGGCGTTGAACAAGGCGATTCGCGGGCTGGATATTGGCATCCTTGGTTTCAGCCGGGCTTTGGCCGCGCAATCTTCGGAAGCTGCATTAAACGTCCCGACGGCGCAGCGGTTGTTTCAGATGGCGGCGGCAATGGGAAACGGCCGTTCCGCCCGGGAAATCATCGCTGAAACCGCTATTGATCCCTGGTTTGTGGTGCAGTTGCGGGAAATTCTGGAAATTGAGTCCGAGTTGGAAAAATTGGAGATTGGAGATTGGAGATTGTTGGATGCTAAAAACCAATCTCCAATCACCAATCTCCTCCGCCGGGCCAAGCGGCATGGGTTCTCTGATAAGGTGATTGGCAATGCGGTAGGTATGGAGGAAACGGCCGTGCGCCAATTGCGTTTGGAATTGGGGATCACCCCCGTTTATTATCGCGTAGATACCTGCGCGGCTGAGTTTGAAGCGTTCACACCCTACCTTTACTCCACCTACGAATCCGCCTGCGAAGCCGAGCCAACCGATCGAAAGAAAGTAATGATTTTGGGCGGTGGCCCCAACCGAATCGGCCAGGGGATTGAGTTTGATTACTGCTGTGTGCAAGCGTGCTGGGCACTGCGGGAGATGGGGTACGAAACCATCATGGTCAACTGTAACCCGGAAACCGTTAGCACCGACTACGATACGGCCGATCGCCTTTACTTTGAGCCACTTACCCTGGAAGATGTGCTGAACATTGTTGATGTAGAGCAGCCAGAAGGGGTAATTGTGCAGTTTGGTGGCCAAACGCCTATTAACCTGACGGCAGGCTTGGCAGCAGCAGGGGTGCCCATCTGGGGAACCCCGCCGGACAGCATTGATTTAGCCGAATCACGCGGCCGTTTTGGGGATTTATTGCACAGCCTAGAGATAGATCATCCGGCATGGGGCTTGGCTAATTCGCTTGAAGAAGCGTTGGACGTGGTGCATGAGATTGGGTATCCGGTTTTGGTACGGCCGTCTTTTGTGCTGGGGGGTCGGGCAATGGCCATTGCCTACGATGATGATTCCTTGCGCACCTTCTTGGCAAAAGCGGCGCAGGTATCCCCTGGCAGCCCACTCCTCATCGATCAGTTCATCGAGGATGCTTTTGAGGTGGACGTTGATGCCGTGGCTGATGGCGAGCGCGTCGTCATGGCCGGGGTAATGCAGCATATCGAAGAGGCTGGCATCCACTCTGGCGACAGTGCCTGCGTGCTGCCACCTTATAAAATTAGCCTGTACCATCTCAATATTATTCAGGATTACACAGAAAAGCTGGGGCTGGCATTGGGCGTGCGCGGCTTGATGAATATCCAGTTTGCTATTAAAGATGACGTGGTTTACGTCATTGAGGTGAATCCGCGCGCCAGCCGAACTGTGCCATTTGTAAGCAAAGCGACGGGGCTGCCGGTGGCGCGTATTGCGGCCCAAGTGCAGGCTGGATGCCGCCTATCAGAGCTGAATTTTACCCACATGCCGCCCATAGATGGCTTTTTTGTGAAGGAAGCCGTGTTGCCTTTCAATAAGCTCCCCGGTGCAGACACGCGACTTGGGCCAGAAATGCGCAGCACGGGCGAGGTGATGGGACATGCCTCGCAGTTTGGCCATGCCTTTGCCAAATCACAACTGGCCGTAGGTACACCCCTGCTATTGGAAGGCGCGGTGCTAGTGACCGTCAACGATTTTGATAAATCGACAGCGTTAAAAATTGCGCGAGATTTACACAGATTGGGGTTTGAACTTTATGCTACGGAAGGAACGGCCGTTACCCTACAAAAAGCCAAATTGCCGGTGACAATGGTAACCAAAGCGAGTGAGCCGGGCTTAAACACGGTTCAGCTCATCTCGTCAGGTGCGGTTCAGCTCATCATAAACACGCCATTGGGGCCACAGGCTCACATAGATCAGGCTGCACTGCGGTCAGCCGCTATTCGGCACAACATTTTGCTCATTTCCACCATGTCGGCAGCCCAGGCGGCGGTTAGTGGAATTAAGGCATTACGCAAAAAAGAGCTGCGCGTGCGCAGTTTACAAGCGCATCATGCCACTTCTGCTTCGCCTTCACTCCATTCGTGAATGACCACCATGCTGAAGATGTCTGATTCGGTGATGATGCCCGCCAGCTTGCCTTCATCGTCTACAACTGGCAGCCCACTGACCCGGTGTTCCAGCATCGTACGAGCGGCGTCGCCAATGGTGGCTTCTGGCTTGATGGTCATTGGCTGGGGAGTCATGATTTTTTCTACAATCAAACTGGACAGTAGATAGTTCAGCTCCCAAATGCTCAAGGAAGTGGCTGGAGAAGGTTGGGCACCGCGAACGTCACCCAGCGTGATAATGCCAATTAGAATATTGTCATCATCTACAACTGGCAAGCGGCGAATTTCTTCATCCATCATGATTTGATGGGCTTCTGGCAAAGAAGTTTGCGGCTTTACGGTAATTACTTCTTCGGTCATCCAGTTGCGGACTAACTCTTTTTTCATGAGGATTGCTCCTGTACACGCTTTTTTTGCGTCTGTATGGTTCTTTAATTTGCCTATGCAGAGAATGGCCTCAATCAAAATAGTACAATCCATTGGCCTATTCCCGCAGTAACAAAAGTCACGCGTTCTAAATGACAACTGCAACGGCCGTTCGCCATGATTCTATTGTGGTCGAATAGCCAATTTTGAGAGGATGGTTGTTAAAAGAGGAGACGCCGTGCGGGGAGCACGGCGTCTGGAGCAGAATAAGCTTTAATTAAGCGTGAAGAAGTTAATTCATACGTTAAAAATAATTTCTTACGAACCATCTGACAGTAAGAAAAGCAGCGCCACAAACAAAAATGAAGCCGTATCCTGAGCATCATACAACCTTGGGAGAGGAGGTTGTGTGGCGCTGCTCCATAAACAAATTTTAGGCTGGATTGCTTACAACATGGGTTACGTCTGCGGTTTGTTAAAACAAAACAACGCCTCTTGCGAGGCACTGTTTTGAAAAGGAGAAATCAAAAAAAGGTTTAGGGGAATCGTTTATTCATGAGAAACATAATGATTTTATCTTACGTATAGCGTTACAATATTGAACAAAGTGGCAAAGTAAACTGCCAGTAGGTGAAAACGGGATAAATGGCACTTCTTATTATCAGAATCTTTCCGCTTTCATAAAAAAGGAGAATACAAAATGAGTATTTTATCGTGGATTATTTTTGGTGCTTTGGCTGGCGGCGTAGCCGGCATGATTGCCGGTAGCAAACGATCTGGCTGTTTGTTTAACATTGTCATCGGCGTCGTAGGTGCGTTTGTTGGCGGTTTGATTATGCAGTTTATTACCGGCGAAACGTTTAGCTTTGGTTTTGACTGGCGGAGCTTTTTTGTAGCCGTTGTTGGCGCGATCCTTTTGCTGGTTGTTACCGGGGCTACGAAGCGGAAGTAGCTGCTTGGCTACGCTTCTCCCGGAGAATCCAGGCAATTAAGAAGACAATGGTGTAGGAAACGGCCGTTACCACGGCAGCCACAATCAAATTCCCTACCAAAAACCCCTGTACAAATGAAATCACCTGTGCCTGCCACTGTTCTGTAACAGAAACGGTGGCGGGTGCGGGGAACAACCAACTCCCCAAACGATAGCTCAACGCAAAAAACGGTGCCGTCACAAACACATTCCAGATTGCTAGCGAGAGCATAACCGTTGCTTTATGCAGCCGGAGCCAGCCAGCGAGCATTAATGCCAGGGCAAAGTTAAAGCCTGGCGTGGGCAGCAGGCTAATAAATGTACCTACCGCAAAGCCCATTGCCTGATTTTGGGCGGAGGCTTCGACTTTGAGCAGTGCAGCTACTTTTTCCTTTGCAGTTTGGTAAAGGTGGGCAGCTTTTATGCGGTTCAGAGACAAATCAACTTTCATTTCCATGCTTGCAGTTTACAAAATCCAAATCGTAGAAAATGGTCTGAAACCATACGCCATCCCAGTGTAAACCTGACGCTAGGTTTAGAAACGTAAACGGCTAACACCGCGCGGTGTTAGCCGTTTTACAGTCATGATTTTTTGGTTGATTTGCGTGTTAACTTGGAACGGCCGTTGCCGTTTCCACCACACTAAAATCCAGCACCCCACCCTGCACATCCACCGAGACGTGATCGCCATCGTGGATGTCGCCCTGGATGAGCTTAAGCGCCAGCGGATCGATGATTTGCCGCTGGATGACACGCTTGAGCGGACGTGCCCCGTATGCCGGATCGTACCCTTCTTCGATGAGGTGGTCGGTGGCGGCGGGCGTAAGGGCTACCGAAATGCCGCGCCGATCCAGCAGGTCGCGCATCTGGTTGAGCTGAATCTGGGCAATCTCGCGCAGCTCTTCCCGCGTTAGGCGGTGGAACAGCACAATTTCATCTACCCGGTTCAAAAATTCGGGCCGGAAATGGTCGCGCAAGGCGGCCATGACGCGCTCTTCCATTACCGCTTCGTCACTGGTGTCCAGAATGTATTGGCTGCCGATGTTGCTGGTCATGATGATGACCGTATTGCGAAAATCAACGGTGCGGCCCTGCCCATCGGTGAGACGGCCGTCATCCAGCACCTGTAAAAACACGTTAAACACTTCAGGGTGTGCCTTCTCAATTTCATCGAACAGCACGACGGAATACGGCCGTCTCCGCACAGCTTCCGTCAACTGACCACCTTCATCGTACCCCACGTACCCAGGCGGTGCGCCGATAAGCCGAGCGACGGTGTGCCGCTCCTGATATTCGCTCATGTCAATTCGCACCATGTTGCGCTCATCGTCGAACAGGAACTCGGCCAGGGCGCGGGCTAGCTCCGTTTTGCCAACGCCGGTTGGCCCTAGGAAGATGAAGCTGCCGATGGGGCGATTGGGGTCTTGCAGCCCGGAGCGACTGCGGCGCACGGCGTTAGCGACAGCGGCAATCGCTTCGTCTTGACCCACCACGCGGTCATGTAGACGATCTTCCATGTGAACGAGTTTTTCAACCTCGCCTTCCAGCAGTTTGCTCACCGGAATGCCCGTCCATTTGGCGACGATTTGGGCAATCTCTTCGGTGCCAACTTCTTCTTTGAGTAGCGCACCGTCCTGCTGCATGGCGGTCAGCTTGTCGCTGGCTTGCTTGAGCGATTGTTCCAGTTCGTGAAGACGGCCGTATTGCAACTCCGCGGCCTTCTGGTAATCCATCTCCCGCTGCGCTTGCTCAATTTTCACGTTGAGCTGGTCAATCTGCTCTTTAACCGATTGGATGCGCTCAATGGCTTCCTTTTCTGCCTGCCAACGGGCGGTAAGCTGCGTGCTTTGTACTTTCAGGTTGGCCAGCTCCTCTTCCAGCTTTTTCAAACGCTCTTTGCTGGCTTTATCCTTTTCTTTTTTCAGTGCTTCTCGCTCAATTTCTAGCTGCATGATGTCGCGGTCTACCACGTCCAGGTCAGCCGGTTTGCTGTCGATTTCCATACGCAGGCGGCTGGCGGCTTCGTCCACCAGGTCGATGGCTTTGTCCGGCAGGAAGCGGTCGGTGATGTAGCGATTGCTTAAGGTGGCGGCGGCAATGGTCGCCCCATCGGTGATGCGCACACCGTGATGCACCTCGTACCGCTCTTTGAGGCCCCGCAAAATCGAAATCGTGTCCTCCACGCTTGGTTCGCCCACAAAAACGGGCTGGAAGCGGCGTTCCAGGGCGGCATCTTTTTCAATATATTTGCGAAATTCATCCAGCGTCGTGGCACCGATGGCGTGCAGTTCGCCACGGGCCAGCAGCGGCTTGAGCATATTGCTGGCGTCCATGCTACCTTCGGCCGCGCCTGCGCCCACCAGCGTGTGCATCTCGTCAATAAAGAGGATAATTTCGCCTTCGGCCTCTTGAATCTCTTTGAGGACGGCTTTGAGCCGCTCTTCAAATTCGCCCCGATATTTGGCTCCGGCGACCAATGCGCCCAAATCTAGGGCAACCAGTCGCTTTTCTTTTAACCCCAGCGGTACGTCGCCGCGCACGATGCGCTGGGCCAGCCCTTCGGCGATGGCCGTTTTACCGACGCCGGGTTCGCCAATGAGCACCGGATTGTTTTTGGTGCGGCGGCTCAATATTTGAATAACGCGCCGAATTTCTTCGTCACGGCCGATTACCGGATCGAGCTTGCCTTTGTGGGCTTCTTGGGTGAGGTTACGGCCGTATTTCACCAACGCTTCGTACTGTGCTTCTGGATTTTGGCTGGTGACCCGCTGCGAACCGCGCACGGCGGCCAATGCCTGCATAATGCTGTTGTAGTCGATGCCGTGTCGTGCTAACAGGTCGCGCATGTTGCCCGCTTTGGGCTGGGCCATTGCCATCAGCAGATGCTCGGTAGAAACGTAGTCGTCCTTCATGTTGTCGGCGATGCTTTGCGCCTCTTCAACCAAGGCATTCAGATTGCGGCTGATGCCCACCTGGACGCTGCTGCCGGTAGCGCGGGGCAGTCTCTCCAAGGTCTGCTGCAAACTGTTCCGCAGTAGGCTGGCATCTGTACCAATGCGCTTAAGCAGCGAAGGTACCACGCCGCCTTCTTGCGCCACCAGGGCACTTAGTAGATGTTCTGGCTCAATCGCCGGAGGGTTGTAGCCCTGAGCTAAGTTTTGCGCTTCCAAAACCGCTTCCTGGGCTTTTTGGGTAAATTTTTCTAATCTCATTTCAACTCGCTTCCATTACTTGATTTTTATTTTCGAAACGTAACAAGTATGTCATCTCCAAGTTAGAAACAAGTAAGATGATACCCCTGGTTTTAACATGGGAGCTAAGGAGCAGGAGTCATAAAGCGCGTTGTCATAAATATTGTTGTATACTTGGGAGCAGTCCATAATGTGAATGGAGGCAATATGCTAACTCGTCTAAAAGTCAGCGGTTTCAAAAATCTGGTTGATGTTGATGTTCGCTTCGGCCCATTTACCTGTATTGCAGGGGCAAATGGTGTTGGTAAATCCAATCTTTTCGATGCCATCCTTTTCTTGAGTGAGCTTGCTGGCAACACTTTTCTAGAAGCTGCTTTATCTGTCCGTAAATCAGAAAGTGGCCGAACAACCAATATTCGTTCTTTATTTCATCGAACAAAAAATAAAGACGAAGAAGTAATGAAGTTTGAAGCTGAAATGATTATTCCTGCGGAAGGGATAGACGATTTGGGGCAACCTGCAAAGGCTTCCATTACATTTGTCCGATATAAAATTGCTTTGACTTTTGTAGAGGAAGGGTCGTTACCTTCCGTCGGATCGTTGCGATTAATCAGTGAAGAATTGGAACAAATCAATCTTCGTGATGCTCCAAAACACCTTCGTTTCGAGCACAAAGCGAGTAGCTGGCGCAAATCAGCAGTAAAAGGTCGGCGAACTTCACCGTTTATTTCAACTGAGGGCGAAAGCGATAACAGAACAGTTAGGTTACATCAAGATGGAAACAGCGGTATGCCCAAAACTTTTCTTGCCCAAACATTGCCCCGAACGGTTTTGTCAACAGTGAATGCAACCGAGAGTCCAACAGCTTTACTGGCGCGGCGTGAAATGCAATCCTGGCGGTTGTTACAATTAGAACCTTCTGCGTTGCGGGAACCAGATGAGTTTACTGCTTTACCCGAATTGGGTTCAGATGGTTCACACTTGCCCGCGACACTATACCATTTGAGCAAAACACATTCCAAGCAAGAAAGCTTTAAAGATTCTTCAACATGGATTTATGATCAAGTGTCTAGCCGTCTTGCAGAACTTATTGATGATGTTTACGCAATTGAAATTGATCGTGATGAAAAGCGGCAACTTCTTACTGTTCAAGTACAAGATAGGTACGAAACGATTCATCCTGCTCGTTCATTATCAGATGGAACACTTCGGTTTTTAGCGTTGGCAGTGTTAGAACAGGACACTAGAGCAGGTGGTGTAATCTGCCTAGAAGAACCGGAAAATGGTATTCATCCCAAACGAATCCCTGCAATTTTGCGTTTATTGGAAGATATTGCGGTTGATGCTGAGGAGCCAGTTGGAAAAGATAACCCTCTTCGACAAGTGATTATTAATACGCATTCTCCAGTTGTGGTTAATCAAGTCAATGATGATAGTTTGCTCATTGCTGAACAAAAAGAAACGGTAAAGAATGGGGATTATTTCCAAAGTGTGCGGTTTAGCTGGCTGCCAGACACTTGGCGTTCTCAAGCAGACCCTAATAGGCTGCCAGTAGCGCGCGGAAAAGTTATTGATTACTTACGGCAGGTAATTGATTTCAGTGATAAGTCAACCCACCGTCAATACGTAACAAAAAAGAAATCTACACGTGTTCGCGATCGTTTTGATCTTCAACCGCAGCCAAGCCTTTTCCTTCACGAGAAATGATGAATGAGTTTAGGTATACATTTGTAACTGAGGGGAGTTCAGACAAAGCACTAATGCCAATTTTAACTTGGCTCCTGAGAGAGAATGGCATTCAAATGGCCATTCAGCCTGAATGGGCTGATTTAGGAGAGGTTCGATTTAGCGAGAAGGTGAATTTAGCAGCAAAGATCCGAGAGTCTATACGATTGTATCCTTGCGATTTGCTATATGTTCATCGGGATGCAGATAAATTTTCGCGTGAAAAGAGAAAGGAAGAAATTTTAGAGGCAATTAGCATTGCTGAGAATGACATTCATGTGCCAAGTGCTGTTTGTGTTGTGCCGATAAGAATGCAAGAAGCGTGGTTGCTTATTGATGAGCAGGCAATACGATATGCGGCTGGAAATAGAAATGGGCGACACAAGTTAGATATGCCGCCCATTCATAAATTAGAAAGTTTAGCCGATCCGAAAATCCTCCTTCATGATTTGTTAAAAGTTGCCAGTGGTTTCAAAGGAAGGCGTCTCAAGCGATTCAATTCAAATCAATCTCATGCAGTGCAAAGAATTGCATCCTACATAGAAGATTTTTCAATTCTTCGTAACTTACCAGCATTTTCAGCGCTTGAGGCTGAATTAGTAGACGAAATTAGCCAGTTTCTTAGTGTTTAAAGTCATCGAACTAAGCCCGCATTTCTCGCAATTTTTCAAACAGTTCTTTTTCTTCTTCACTTAGTTCTGTAGGCAACTGCACGTCCAAGGTGGCAATTAAGTTGCCCCGTTCCTCTGGGTTTTTCAGATTGGGCATCCCCAACCCGCGCAGGCGGAACTGTTTGCCGTTGGCGGTTCCAGCGGGGATGGTGAGCTTGACGGTGCGGTCTATCGTTGCTACATCTACCTGGCCGCCGAGGACGGCCGTATACAAATCCACTGGAATATCTGTCTTCAAATTATCGCCGTCCCGCTTGAACTCGCGGTCGGAGTTGACCTTAACGCTCAGGTAGAGGTGGCCACCGTCTTGGCCCTGGCCTTTCAAACGAACGCGGGAGCCAGTCTTGACCCCGCGCGGAATTTTGGCTTCGATGGAACGGCCGTTTTCCCACTGTATCGTGCGGCCGGTGCCATAAAACGCTTCCGCCAGCGAGATTTCGATCATGTGCTCCACATCGCGGCTGCGCCGGATAGATTGCTGCCCTTGCTGGCCAAAAATATCGTTGAAATTGACCTGTTGTCCGCCCGGCCCCCGTGCGCCCATTTGGCCAAACAACGCTTCAAAGAAGTCAGAAAAGCCGCCGCCACCGCCAAACATCTGCTCAAATTGCTCTGAATTGACGGTGCGGGCTCCTTGCCCGCCAAATCCCTGCTGGGCACCCCATTGTGACCAAAAGTCGTCGGGACGGCCGCCAGCGCGCTGGTACTGCTGCCACTGCGAGCCAAATTGATCGTACATCTTCCGCTTTTCGGCGTCAGACAGCACTTCATTTGCTTCGTTAATATCTTTGAAGCGTTGCTCTGCCTGCGGATCGTCCTTGTTTAAGTCTGGATGAAATTTACGAGCCAGTTTACGGTATGCTTTTTTGATCTGATCCTGGCTAGCGGTTTTTGGTACGCCGAGGATGTTGTAATAATCCTTATAATCCATAAATTCACCCGTAGTAGGGGCGGTTCGCGAACCGCCCCTACCAAAATTGATTTATTTACATCTCTTGGAATTCGCCTTCTACGACTTCATCCGGGTTTTCTTGGCTGCTTTGGCCACTGTCATTGCTGTGACCATTGGCACTGCCGTTGCTGTCAGGCTGGGCCTGACTTTGGTATAGCTGTTGACTAAGCGCATAGCTGGCCTGCTGGAGCTGCTCGGTCAGGGTTTTAATTTGAGTGGTGTCTTCGGTGGTAACGGCCGTTTTCAGTTCAGTAATCATCCCTTCAATCCGGCTCTTTTCACCTTCATTTACCTTGTCTCCCAGCTCATTCAGGCTCTTTTCCGTAGCGTAAATCATCTGGTCTGCCTGGTTACGTGCCTGAATGAGGTCACGTAGCTTGCTGTCTTCTGCTTCGTGCTGCTTGGCAGCGTTGACCATATCTTCAACTTCCGCCTCAGACAAATTGGTGGAGGCAGTGATCTGAATCTTTTGCTCCTTACCAGTTGCCTTGTCTTTCGCCGTCACATCCAAAATGCCGTTGGCATCAATGTCGAATGTTACCTCAATTTGCGGCAAACCGCGCGGCGCAGGGGGGATCCCGTCCAGGCGGAACATACCCAGCGTTTTGTTATCCTTGGCCATTGGACGCTCACCCTGCAACACGTGGACGTCAACGGCCGTTTGGCTATCTTCGGCCGTGCTAAACACCTCGGTTTTGCGCGTAGGAATGGTGGTATTGCGTGGAATCAATGGTGTCATCACGCCACCCAGCGTCTCCAGACCCAGGCTCAGCGGCGTTACGTCTAGCAGCAGCACATCTTTCACATCGCCAGCCAGCACGCCACCCTGAATCGCAGCACCCAGAGCCACAACCTCATCTGGGTTGACGCTTTTATTCGGCGCTTTGTTGGTTAAACTCTGCGCCAATTCCTGAATCATCGGCATTCGGGTCGACCCACCAACCAGCACGACTTCATCAATCTCGGTTGCTGACATGCCCGCATCGGCCAATGCTTTTTCAAACGGTTGGCGGCAACGCTGCACCAAATCTTCGGTAAGCTGCTCGAACCGGGCGCGGGTCAGCGTAAGCTGCAAATGCTTCGGTCCGTTGGCGTCGGCGGTAATGAACGGCAGATTCAATTCTGTCTGCATCAGAGTAGACAGCTCAATTTTGGCCTTCTCGGCCGCTTCGCGCAGTCGCTGCAACGCCTGGCGGTCTTGGCTCAGGTCGATGCCTTGGTCTTTCTTGAACTCGTCAATCATCCAGTCTACGATGCGCTCATCCCAGTCGTCACCGCCCAAATGGGTATCGCCATGGGTTGATTTTACTTCCACCACGCCTTCGCCAACTTCCAGGACGGAGACGTCAAAGGTACCGCCACCCAGGTCAAAGACGAGGATGGTTTGATCTTCGCTTTTATCTAAGCCATAGGCCAGGGCTGCGGCTGTTGGCTCATTGATAATACGCAGCACTTCCAGACCGGCGATCTTGCCTGCATCTTTGGTAGCCTGCCGTTGGCTGTCATTGAAGTAAGCGGGCACGGTGATAACGGCTTGCGTAATGGTTGTGCCCAGATATGCCTCGGCATCTCGCTTCAATTTTTGCAAAATGAAGGCAGAGATTTCCTGCGGGGAGTAGGTTTTGTCTACTACCGGCACTTTTACGCGAGCATCTTTTTGTGGCCCAGCGACGATTTCATAAGGCACCATTTTCTGGGTGCGCTTAGTTTCTTCGGCGTCGAAATGACGACCCATTAGCCGCTTCACGGAGTAAATGGTGTTGTCTGGATTGACAACGGCTTGCCGCTTGGCGGTCTGACCCACCAGTCGCTCCCCTTTTTTGTTGAAGGCAACAATGGATGGCGTAGTATTGCCACCCTCGGCCGATGGAATGACAACAGCATCGCCACCTTCCATCACGGTGACGACTGAGTTCGTTGTACCTAAGTCGATACCAATAATTTTGCTCATGTTTATGCTCCTCTTGATACTATTTCGCATAAGTGCGATTATTCATTTTTGGATGGGCTTTTACATAAAACCCGACCATTATTTTGCTAAAGTTGCATATGATTTGTGTAAGACGGCCGTTAGAGAATCATATGCACAAATTTAGCCATGATCTGCCCACATAAAAACAGGCACTGGACGTATAGACCCAGTGCCTGTCATTTACTTACTAATTTGACAATGTTAAATTAGGCTCGTGAGAGCCAATATCAGTAAAATTTGAAAATGGAAAAGAAAAAACTTCACGGTTAGCCCAGTGGGGGCTAAATGAAGCAGCTATCGATAAATTGGGTGAGCGGCTTGACCAGTATCATGAACGTTATCGTTATTGGATGAAAACCAAGACACGCGATACCAGTGAATATGGCTATCATTACCTGAGTGGCTTGTTACGAATGGAGAGCAACCGGCATATCAACGGGATTGCCCGTGTAGCGGGAATCCCCGAACAAAATCTGCAACAATTCATCGCCGATTCACCTTGGGCCGGGAACGATTTGATCGCCGTCCTGCAACAAGATATCAGCAGTTTGCCCCACTACCAGCAAGGCAGTGTCCTCATTGCTGATGAAAGTGCAGAGGAGAAGGCCGGTGATGGCAGCGCCGGCAGCAGTCGGCAGCACAATGGTCGCCTGGGAAAAGTTGACATGAGTCAGGTGGGTGTGTTTTTGGCCTTGGCCAAAGATGGCTACCGCACCTGGATTGATGGCGAACTGTACTTGCCAGAAAAATGGTTCACCCCGGCCTATGCGCGGCGACGCAACAAGCTAGCCATCCCCGCTGACCGGGAATTTCAGACCAAGATCGAACTGGTACTGGTCATGGTCAAGCGGGTCCTGGCCAATGGCGTCGCCTTTGACGCCTTTGACTGCGACAGCTTGTATGGCCGCAGCCACTGGTTGCGGGCTGAATTAGACCAGCTGTCCATCCAATACTTTGCCGATATTCCCTGCAACTTGTCGCTTTATCTGGAGAAACCTCAGGTCATCCGGGAACCAAAGCGCAAGCATGTCCAAATTACTGTGTTAGGCAGTCAGACCACACCTGAACAACTGGCATCGGCGTTGTCATTCACCGCCATCACCCTTCGTCCACATGAACGGGGCCATCTCACTGCCCAATTTGCCCGGCAACGGGTGTGGACCGTCAGTGAAGAGGGAAGTTGCCGCCAGGAATGGCTGCTGATCCGCCGCGCCAACGGTAAAGTT
This sequence comes from Candidatus Leptofilum sp., assembly GCF_965223285.1. Lineage (GTDB taxonomy): Bacteria > Chloroflexota > Anaerolineae > Promineifilales > Promineifilaceae > Leptofilum. The sequence goes on from NZ_OZ244997.1 coordinate 1,104,650, forward strand.
ACTTATTCACTGAGCAATGCCCCGGCTGATATTCCTCTGGAGACAATGGCCCGGCACAAGTCGCATCGCTACTTCATCGAACGGGCCCATCAGGACGCCAAATCGGAGTTGGGGTGGGATGAATTTCAGGCCCAGAAGTACCCTGCCTGGGTTCACCATCTCGCCTTGACCATCATGGCCAGTGCCTTCATCACCGAAACCTTGCTCGAGTGGACGGAGGCATATCCTCGTGACCCGGCTTTGTTGGCTGCCTACGAAACGGATACTTTGCCCAATTTATCGATTGTTAACGTTCGTACCTTGCTACGAGCCGCGTTGCCGTTGCCGCAGTTGTCGTCACGCCAGGCGGCTGAATTGGTTGTCAAACACTTGGATAATCGTACTCGCTCACGAAAGTCACGGCTTAGAAAGGCTCGTGGCCCGTGAATCTAACATTGTCAAACTAATTACCAAACTTAGTTGGCGGCCACTTATCCTTCAAGAACGGTGGTACCATTGCCAGCGTGAATAGCAATACGTTTTGGTTTTACGGCTTCAGCTTTGGGAATTTGCAGTGTGAGCACGCCATTGTTCATGGTGGCTGCTACATTGTTAGATTCCACCGGTGTGGGCAGGCTAATGCTGCGCATGAAGCTGCCAAACCGACGTTCCCGCAGATGAACTTTTTCGTCATCGCGCACTTCCTCTTCCTTGCTTTCACCTTTAATGGTTAGGACATTATCGGTAATGGTAATATCCAAATCATCGGGGTTCATGCCAGGAACGGCCGCTTTTACAGTGAACGTATCATCATCTTCAGTTACGTCCAGTGGGAAGCCCCACACGGAGTTGCTTTCCCATTTGCCAACCGGTGCATTGAAGGCATCTTCGAACAACCGGTCAATCTCGCTACGCATTCTGGCCATTTCACCAAAAGGATTCCAACGGATCATCTTGTTCATGGTATACCTCCTAAAAATGTAGATTGTGAATTATTTTGAACTACTTCATACTGTTTTGAGCAATTCACCTGCAATTTTGAGGAGAGAATGTAAGAAAAAAATAAACAACAAATAAAAAATGTGTAAACGCAACCAATACGAACAAAAAACCGCTGCCCAGAACTTTCTGAACAGCGGTTTGCGTTATGCTTCTAAATTGATTGCCTATTGTTCTGATACGTACTTATCCTCTGGGGCTTTCTCGCGGTTGGCATTTACCAAAATGCTGATGCCTAGCAGAATGAGAATCACGGGCCACAGCTTGCCCAGGAAGGCAACGACTGTCAGCAGTACACCACCATACAGCACGGCGGTCCCAACCAGAGCGATGATCCCACCGGGTATGAGTGCCCACCAGTGCGTTTCTTTGGTGAAAACGGCCGTTACCACCGTAATCAACCCAAATCCCAAACCGAGGAAAATTAAGAACACACCGCCTTCATTATCCCCTTGCCAAATAGAGAATGGCCCGGAAATTGCGTAAATGCCCCAGCCCACGCCGCTTAGAATGCCACCAGGAATTACCAGCCCAGCGTTGCGGCTCAATATGCCCCATGCCAGGAACAATGCTCCCAGACCCGGCACAATCAGCACACCAAAGTTTTCGGGTACAGTAATAAATTGACCTGCCAAAGCGATTAAACCAATCGTTAACAGAATCAAACCACCCGTTAAATCCTTCTTTTGCTGTTTCATGATCTTCCTCCAAATCAAATCTGCTTGTTTTTATTACTCAATGATGCTTGTCAGTATAAAAAAACAGATGTGCAAATTGATGTGCCGGAAGTCACATCCGGGTCATATTGTGACCATGACCCCAAAAGAAAAACCTGCCAAAGTCATGCTCCGGCAGGTTTTTTTACGATTAAGCGAAAGCTAGTAGTTTACTAAAAACCTAGCTCCACATTGAACAAGAAATCAACACCGGGTTCGTAATCTAGAATTTCATCCAGACCATTATTGCCGTTGATGAAATCTGAGCCTGCGCCGCCGCTAAAGGTGTCATCACCAAACAGACCAATCAGGAAATCATTGCCATCGTAGCCAAAGATTGTGTCATCTGCCAGACCACCAGTAATGACATCAACGCTGTTAGTACCATGAATTTCGTAGCAGGTGTCGTTGCCAAACCCTTGTGCTTGCCCCCAGCGGCCAGCGTGGAAGCGCACACCGTTGTAACTAGGCTCGCCAGCCGAAACAATCGAGGCCGGGCCACTGAACGGGCTGCCCTCCAAAGCGACGATGTAGCAGCCGTTGGCATTGGTTACATAAGGGAAGGTGAACTGAGCCACGACTGGATCATGGTCAGTGAAGCGCAAATCGGTGTCCAGTTCTGCATTGCCGTGAACCACATCAACCCCTGTGAAGAAGCTGTTGAACAGATTATCACTAACCAGAATGTGATCCAGAATCTGCAAGTTACCTTCAAACTGGTAGGTGTATTGCTCATTAGCTGGTAAGGTTTCTAGCAGATTTACCAGTTCGTTACCCTCTAGCAAATCAACCGGTGCAGAGAATTGGAAGTCATTCAGGTCGCCCATCACAATGACGTTGGCGCTGGGGTCCAAAGCCAGGATGTCTTGGACAAAGCTATTCACAACCATTGCCTGCTCCAAACGCTGCACTTCAGATTCCAGAACTGGCGGCTGTACGCGGCCAAAGAGCGAATCATCGCCACCCTTGGAGTTGAAGTGATTATTCACCACGATAATCGTTTGACCACCATAGATGAATTCTCCAGCCAATGGCTTGCGGCTTTCAAACCAGGCGTTGTTGGTTGGGTCGATGCGCCCTGGGCTCACGCTGAGTTCAACGCCATTTGCACCGAGGGAGACAGAAGCGGGCGTTGTGGCATCACCACCCGCACGGTCTACAAAGGTCACTTGGTCTGGGCGAAACAGGAAGCCCACGCGAATGTTGCCACCCGGTTGGCCACCATCTGTCAGGTCTAGCGGGGCAATGTCACGATATTCGTATACGGGACCGCCAGCCGCCTGAATGGCATCAATGAGCATTTGGTAAGTCATGCTAGCATCGGTCACGCCATCATTGGTGGAACCAGTGTTATCCTGCACTTCCTGCACCCCAATGATGGTTGGTGCGCCAAGGTTGTTCACAATTTGGCTGGCCAGCGCATCAAACTTGTCTTGGCTGTCGGAAGGATCAAGATTTTCTACATTGAAAGAGGCGACGGTAAGCGATGTGCCTTCATTGGAGAGGTTGGTGGTTTCTGCCGTGAAGTTGCTGTTTAAGGCTGGCAGCGGATCAAAGTTTAGCAGTTTGAAGTTGCCAAAGCTGTAATCCATCACGCCAATGATGGGGGCGGTGAAGGTGTCCCCTACACTAGCATCTGGCTCGTCAGAAACGATGCCGTCATCAATGATGATGCGCTCTGGGTTAAAGTCGTTGGCGCTGATGACCACACCACCGCGAGCGGTTAAGCCGGTTGCGCTGGTGCCAAAGTCACCCACAATAGCAATTTCGCCAAAGCGGGTGCCGCCAACAACTTGGGCATCGTTCACCTGTACCAGCATTGCTTCAACGCTTTCGTAGAAGTCAATGCCGTCATTTTCCGGATCAAAGGTAGGCGTGCTGTTTACGTCACCTGTGGAGTCATCGTCAATGATATTGCTGGGTGGAATACGGCCGCCATTACCCAAAACGGTTGGGGCAGGCAGTGGGTTGCCGCTGGAGTTAACGGTGATTGAGGCACCAACCAGTTCGGTTGTTGAGAGATTGCCTGTACCAAAACCACCAGGATAAAACTCATCGACTGTGGCAACAACTGTCACCGCATCACCTACAGTAACTGGCGGGGTGGAGCCAGTGAAAACCAAAATGGCATCTGAGGTGGCGTCGTTGCCATCACCAACGGGGTCTTGCATGTAGAAGCTGCTGTTACGTACAACGGTAACAATACCTTCTGTTTGCACAGTTTGGTCTTCGTATGCAGAAAGATGCCCAGCCCCTTGAATTTCCATGATGGTTAGGGGCGTGGAAACCGTACAGCCTGAAAAGGCTGTGCCGTCTATCTGAGTACCTGGGGAGAAGAGGGTGCCACCAGAACCTGTGGCGATGCTGTGCTCAACAAATGCGCCTGTGGTGTCTGGATCGCGAGTGAGCGACTGATCGTTGCCGCCTTCACCGCCGTAAATGTATTCCAGGGTGCTGGATGCGCCGTCATCAAGGGTGATGGTGTCGCCACCATTGTTCAGCCCCAATGCACCGCTGGAGGCTGTTTGGACGAGGGCGCCGCCAAATACGCCAGTGGGTGTGTCGCCGCCAAAGACTACGGCCGTACAATCTGCGGGAATGACGGAGCCAGTGGGGAAGGTGTGGCGTACCTGCACAGCGTCGCTAATAGACCAGCCGCTTACGTCCAGGTCTGCGCCAGAGATGTTGACGATTTCGACGAACTCATCGTCGCTGCTATCGCGGGTTCCATCGCCATTGGCATCACCCGTGATGTCGGTGGCTGGGTCAGCCAGGAATTCGTTGATGACAACGGTGGTGATGTTGAGGCTTACCGTTGTGAAGCTAAAGCTGACGTCGGCAGACATGGCGTCTGGCGGATCGTCAGTGTCGTTGTCGGTTACTTGGGCGGCAAAGATGGTGACGGTGCAGCTTTCGCCGTTGGCAAAGTCTGTATCGGGGTCCAGAGTGTAGCTAGCGGGGCCGCCACTGGCTACGGCCGTTACCGACCCACTCGCCGCACAAGCAATGTCAAACCAACTGCCTGTTACAGTCACGTCTTCGCTAAAGTTAATAGTGATATTGGCATCAACTGCCACACCAGTGGCTGCATTGGCAGGGTCTGTGCTGGCCACGCTGGGTGCTGCGTCCCCGTCCAGCGGCATAAAAGTGCCCGTGGGGAAGGGAGTTACGGCCGTATCGTTGCTCGTTTCACCGTCTAGCGCATTGGGGCCGCTAAACGTCCAGTTGGCAATGTTGAAGATGGTGCCGTCGGCTTCGGTGCCAGAGACGCGATACGCCCAGCCGTCCAAATATTCCCACGGCTCGCCAGTGCCGTCCGTGTTGATGTCGCCAAAAGTGTCGATGACTGCGCCATTTTCAAACAGCTCAATGGCATCATCACCGTTAACGGAAACGGCCGTGCCGTCCGTATAATCTGGCGCAAAGCCAAAGAAATCATTAAAGGCAACGGCCTCTGTTGCTACATAAATGAAATCGCCAGCGGTAGCAGAATCTGCGGGGAAGGTGAATTCTTCACCATCAGTACCGCCACCGTTATTGGCAGCACCTATGCCAAAGATGCTCAAGTCGGGAATATCATTGACAACATATAGTTCAACTGCCTTAGGAATACCACCGGTGAGAGGCCCATCAATCACACCGCTGATGAGCAAATCGGTAGCGATTGCTCGTGAGGGCGCTGCTGTGCCAATTAACAAGATAAACACAGCCGCCAGAACAAATAAAACGTGTTTCAACCTTCTCAATGTTTCCTCCAAGATGATGTGCCAAAGGCACGCTAAGTGGGGGTCCTCCTGAAAGTTAGTGGCAGAGAAATTCTGGCGAGCAAATCAGCATTACCTGTTTGTGGGGAACCAGAAAAAGATGTTAATGCAAACTTTCAATAGGAGCTTCCGCAAAAGACAAAAAGACAATTTGCCACGAGTAAAACTGTATCCAGACGAAGTTACAGCCAACCTTACTAAAATGCTTAAGAACGCTAATTTTTCGGAAACGGACAAAGGAATAATAAAAAAAAGAGTTGCATTCCGCAACTCTTTTTTTGTTTACCTTTACAACTTATAGCATCGCTTCAATTATTCACCGGCAATGAAGAAAATCATGGTGGTTTGCGTGGTATTGTTGCTGCTGTTTGTACCCATCGCAAAGGCATAAACTGGATTAACGTCAACCACATCTTCCATTGATGGGTCTACATCTTCCAAAGCAGCAAACAAGCCATCAATATCCATGTACATAACCGGCACAGTGCCACGTGGGAAGGCATCCCAGGCATTTTGGAACTTATCGCTATCGGCAAGATTGGCTTCCCCGTTGAACAAGTTTTCGATGGTTTCGCCACTTGTTGAGGCCACAAGATAATCTTCGCTGACGCCGTAAGCAGCCAGCATTTCGCCACCTGGGTCTTCAACTTCATAAATGGTTAGGTTGTCATCACCAGAATCGTCTACATTCAAATCTTGATCTTCCAGACCATCTTTGAAATCTTCGGCGAGTTCAACCATTGCTTCGTTGTCGCTGGCACCCATCATAATGACAGCTCCTAAATCAACGTCGAGCTCTTCAGTAATTAAACCTTCATCGCTATCTACGATGGCAATGCTGTATTCGCCATTGAGCAAGGGAATCAGGTTATCACTGGGGTTGAAGCCAAACATATCGTCAAAAGCATCCATAGCTTCATCAAAATCATCTTCGCTAATGCCTGAAGACTCAAGAGAATCCAGGCCAGTTTGCCACATTAAGTCCAGTCGTTGGCCTACGAGGAAAACGTAGGTGGATTCCGGCAGAAATTCGGGCGTTTCAATGTTGTCAGTCTGAGCATCGAGCATTTCTTGCTGCTCTTCGCTAAGGCTCTCGTAGTTGCCTACAAAGTCGAGCCGGATGCCTTCGGGAACAATAGTTGCAGCCATCCCTACCCCGGTTAGGCCGAGGTCTTCAATTATGTCTGCATCAAAGCCCTCTAAATCGCCGCTATCTTCGGCTGCTTTGAAAGTATCTTCGATACCCTCGCCGCTAATGTAAACAGTTATAGCACGGTCGCCGGGTAGTTCTGCAATGGTGTCTTGATATTCAGCAACACCGCCTAAATTCTCGCCATTTTGGGCGTCAATGGCTTCTTCCAGGGTGTCCATGTTGGCCGCAATAAAGAAGATTTCATCGGAACGGCCGAATGCCAGCCGTTCATCGTCGAAATCACTGTCAATCTCGAATACCAGGGCACCGCCGTATTCAACGTCGTCTACATCATTGTTGGATTCGTCTTCGATGGCGTCAATCAGGTCTTCGATGAATACATCAGCCGCGTCAATGTCTCGAATGGTTGCAGCAAACACGAGCTGCGGAATATCGCCACCATCCAAGGCTTCAATGTCCAGTTCAATGAGGCCAATGCCCATATTGGTACCAATCCAGGGAAGCACATCGTCGGTAATGGTTAAACCGCTGGCGTCTTCCAAATCCTCGTCCAATGTTTCTAGCAAACTTGCTGGGTCGTCACCATCAAAATCAACGTCGCTGGCATCGAAGACATCTTCAAAGGCACGGGCAACGCGGTTGGCATCTTCAGAAGCAAGATTGAGTGCGTTGAGTTCAATGAGAAGGCTGGTTTCTGGTGGCATGACGCTGGCAATGGCATTCTCGTCGGCACCAAACAGGCGAGGAAGCAGGAAAATAGCACCGATAACGAGAACGGCGAGCACAGCCAGGCCGACCAGCCCACCGATGATCAACATGCGGTTGCCGCCGCCAGATGGTTGAGGCTGGTTGGTTACTTGGGTTTGTTCAGTCATTTAATACCCTCCATACATAAAAAAGTTTGTGAAAACAATCATTTTGGCTTTGATTGATGAAACAACGCCATGAATCATAGCATAGATTACGTTTAGACAGTTGAGCAAGTTTGCCCAATTATTTTTCAGTCTAATAGCGAAACGATCCTAAAACGATCCAAGTGAAACGGCCGTTACGCATTTTACAAGTTGCCTGAAAGCTATTCAACCACCTGAGTCTATCGTCAAAAATGTGGCGGCTGTTACAATTGACGGCTATGGAAGCAATACAACTTTTTGCCGTTGAGAAGGATGGTTTACGGCCGTTGCCCGTTCCCCAAAACGCTGCCAGTTTTGACCACCTCTATGATGGCCTGGAGCTAGGCGTATACTCCGCTTTACGGACGTTTGAACACAATAAGTTTCTCTATCTGGCGCAGCATATCCAGCGCACGCGAGAGTCGGCTGCGCTGCTCGGTTGGGCGGATGAACTGGATGAGGCTTTGCTGCGGTGGGGTTTGCATGAAGCGTGTATCCAGTACCCCTTGCTAGATGCCCGTGTACGGTTCGATTTTTTAGCCGCGCCACCGCATCATTTAGGGACGAGTAGCCGCTTGCTGATTGCTCTGATTCCGTTGACTGTACCGACGCCAGAAATGTACAAATATGGTGTGCAGGTTGGCTTTGCCCCCGATCTGGTGCGCACAACGCCGTTGGCCAAAACGGCCGATTTTGCCCAAGCGCGTCGTGCTTACCAGGTGGGTGGCAAGATTTATGAATATTTATTACTGAATGAGCACAACCAGATTTTGGAAGGCACGGGCACTAATTTTTACGGTGTGCTGGACGGCGTGTTTTACACCGCGGGCTGTGGCGTGCTGGCAGGGGTTACTCGTAAAATCATCCTTGAGCTGGCTGAGCAACTGGGAATTCCCGTTCGGCTAGAGCCAATTACGGTAGAGCAGATCCCACACCTTGCCGAGGCGGCACTGAGTAGTTCGTCGCGAGCGTTGCTGCCGGTGGTGCAAATTGGGGAGCAGATAGTGGGAAACGGCCGTCCTGGCCCCATCTGCCAACGAATTCTGGCAGCTTACAATGATTTTGTCGCTCAAGAAATCAAAACAGCGATTTAGAGGATAGCGGCTAGTGGGCCTTTACCAAAAACCAGCCACTAACCACCAACCACTAAAAACTGGAGGAACAATGATTCACGGAACCCACAATGCTGTACACGATGTGCGGAATGAAAATGTAAAAATCTATGTCAACGGAGAACTGTTTCCTCGCAACGAGGCCAAAATATCTGTATTCGACAGCGGCTATTTGGTGGGGGATGGCGTTTGGGAAGCACTGCGGCTGCATGAGGGCGTGTTGGTGTTCCTCGACGAGCATCTGGCGCGATTGTGGCAGGGTGCTGCCACGATTGGCATGGACGTAGGCATGAGCCGTGAAGAGCTCATGGATGCAGTGTGGCAAACCATCCGCGCGAACGAAATGCACGATAATGTGCATGTGCGTTTCATGCTTACGCGCGGCATCAAAAAGACGCCCTCGCAAGACCCACGCCTAACAATTGGCGGGCCAAACCTGGTCATCATTGCTGAACACAAGCTGGCAGACCCCGCCAGCCGTGAGCGGGGGGTAACGTTATTCACCAGCAGCATCCGGCGCGGCTCGCCAGATTATTTGGACCCACGACTCAACTGCCATAGCAAGCTGCATGAAGTGATGGCACTGGTGCAGGCATTAGAAGCCGGGGCAGACGAAGCACTCATGCTAGACATTCATGGCTTTGTAGCCACCTGCAACGCCACTAATTTCTTCATGGTTAAAGATGGCGAAGTGTGGACATCTACTGGGCAATATTGCATGAATGGCATCACCAGGGGCAAGGTGATTGAGGCGTGCCAGCGTCACGATATTCCGTGCTTCCAGAAAAATTTCTCCCTGTTTGACGTGTATGGTGCGGATGAGGCGTTTGTGACGGGCACTTTTGGCGGCTTGACGCCAGTGACGAAGGTAGACGGCCGTACCATTGGCAGCGGCAGCTACGGCCCAATGACCCGGCGGCTGCAAGAACTGTACGAAGAACTCGTGCATGAAGCGGTTGCCCGTGGCAACCAGTAATCAGTGACGGATACAAACTGATGACTGAATACCGACTGACTTACTGATCACTGAATGGAGGAACAATGAGCCAAACAATAAGAATTTGCCTCTGGAGTGGCCCGCGTAACATTTCGACGGCGTTGATGTACAGTTTTGCCCAGCGTGCGGATACGGCCGTTTTTGATGAACCCCTGTACGCTCATTACCTCTCAAAAACACCAGCACGCGAATACCACCCTGGCGCAGAAGAAGTGATAGCTACGATGGAAAACGACGGGGAAAAAGTGGTGCAAGACCTCATTTTGGGCAATCAAAGTGCGCCCGTGCTTTTCTTTAAGCACATGACCCATCACTTGAATGATTTGGATTGGGATTTTATGCACCAGACCGTCAACGTCATCCTGACGCGCGATCCGTACGAGATGCTGTCTTCATATGCTAAGCAGGTGGAAAAACCTGCCTTGCATGATGTGGGGTATGCCCTGCATCTGAAACTGCTCGATTACCTACGCAGCATTGGCCAAAATCCGCCCGTGCTGGATTCTAAACAGACGCTGCTTAATCCACGCGGCGTGCTTACCCAGCTTTGCCAACAGATTGGCATCCTCTTCGACGAGGCGATGCTCCGGTGGCCAGCCGTGGCGCGACAGGAGGATGGTTCCTGGGCGAAATATTGGTATCACACGTTGCATCGCTCTACGGGATTCCAGCAATACAGCCGCAAAGAAGACCCTTTTCCAGAGAAGTTACGGCCGTTGCTCGCCGAATGCCAACCGTATTATGAAAAACTATCCGCGCTGGCTATTCAGGCCTAGCCAAGTGCCAAGCTAATCGAAAATGATCAACCCTTCGTTGCTGTCATCTAACTGAGCCACACATTCACCTTTGCGGTTCCAGACTGCGCTTTGTCCGGCGCATCGTTCCCCGTCGGCTAGGCCAACACAGTTTGCCATGAAGGTCGTCATGCGGTGCGTTTGGGCAATGTGGGCGAGACGGCCGTATGCTTCCTCAATCCCCCGCGCATATTTAGCTACACTCGCCAGATAAATCTTCGCGCCCTTGTCAGCCGCTGCTTGCGCGTGTTCCGGCACGGAAATCTCGTAGCAAATGGCCAGTGCCGCCTCGTTCTGCGGGCCGATGAGTGCAGTCGTCTTTTGTCCGGCGGTGAAAAACGGCCGTTCATCCACGTGCAAAAACTGTTTAGTGTACAGCGTGCGGGGCTGCTGCGGCTGAAAAATGAGCAGGCTGATCCCCGGCAGAGGTTCACCCTGAGTAGGCACGCCGACGCAAATTGTGATGTTGCCTGCATCCGCCTGCCTCTGGAACACGTCCAGCCGGGCATCGTCTGGGGCAATGGCCAGCTCTTGCGCTCGCGTCGGCTCATAGCCGGTTAGCGACAGTTCAGAAAAAAGAATGAGATCGGCGCGATGGGCAATTGCTTTGTCCACAAATTGCTGATGACAGGTGATGTTTTGGGCAATGTTGCCTGTTACGGGCTGGATTTGGGCCAGGCAAATTCTCATACTTGCTCTGCACGTAGGCGATTGAGCAAGGCGTTTAGACCAAAAATAAGCAGCAGCCCGCTAATCAGGAGCCTGTCGAAATTGTAGGTAAGCGGCAACCATTGCTGGATGGCCAGGGCAATCAATGCTGCGAGTACCAGCATGCCCAATCGGCGCAGGTGGGTGGTGATGAGTGGTTGAGCGGCTGTTACATCCGCCACATCTTGCAGGCGTTGCCAGAAGCGGCTCAAATCCCACAGCAGCAGCGTGCCAATGACGCCCAAATAACTCCAGAGTAACGGCCGTTCCGGCGTCATCGGCCCAATGGGTGCTAAACTAACGCCAGCGATAAGTGCCAAGAAAAGAACAGGCCAGGCGGGAGCAAAACGGCCGTCTTGCCACAGCAGCACCCCCCACACCCCACAAATCAGCAGCACGACGGGCATACCCCACGGCCGTTCCGCCACAATAAAAGCAGCACTCAGCGAGGCACCAACCAGTCCCAACAGGCCAAACAAAATCGGTTTCATCAAGGAATTTGTCATAAAAAGTTTGCCAGGGATTTTGCGGATTTTATGGATTTATGTAAAAGCCAACAAATATCTTGGCTCATGGGTCGAAAGTGTGCAGAGTGACCAAAGCTGAGATGAAATCCGGTGAGATACGCTTCACATTCCGCCTGAATTCACATATCGCAATGTAACCGCTCAAGTTTTTCTTATGCACACCTTTGAACATCCTTAAAAAGTTACGCACATCCGTCCACATGCCTTCGGCCGTGTTGACATGCACTTCGCGAATCCCGTCACCATCGTCATCACGCGCCCACTCCTTGTCGCCATGAGAGACGGTGGCATGTGGGCGAATCACATGATTGTAGCTTTGGTATTCGTCTGTATACAGTTGAGACCCAGCTAGCGTAAAGCGATGCACGTGGTCAACCAGGGTCTCACCTTTTGTATCTTTAACAACACGCAAGCGAACTTGTCCAGATTGACGCCCCACTGTGCCCACAACAGGCGGTCGGTCATTGGCATACGTGCCACGCCCTCGCCGTTTGTTGGCGCGACGACGGGGCGGGTCAGCTGAGTCGAAATGCTCACACCCTTTTTTCCCCCGCATTCTGAAACATTTCATCGGTTTCAGTTTCATCATCCAGGAGCGGGGTTTCTGGTTGGAGCTGTTCCGCGTTCGCTTGCAGGTCATGACGCAACCTCAAAACCGTTGGGTAGTTGATGCCCAATTCGGCTGACAAGATTGTCGCAGGTTCTCCTTTGAGGACACCGCGAACGAGCAACAAGACTTGCATTGGAGTCAAATGATGTTGTTGGAAAACGGTTCCCGTATACAAGTTGTAAGCGGCTTGACACTGTTGGCAACGGTAAACGGTCAGTTGACTGCGCTTTGTCGTTCGGAACTTGCGGGCTTGGTCTACGCCGACTTGACAGACCGGACACCCAAAGCCATTGGGATGGAAATGTTCAATGATCCATTGTGTACAGTTTTCTTTGTCGAGTAAATCGGTGATTGGGAATTCCATGATTCCCAATTTTACCCGATTCGCACACTTTTAATAGTTGAGCCAATATCTTAAATTAGATTGAGCGCATATTTGGCTTTTACTTGAGCAAACCACAGAGAAATCATTTGTCGGTTTCAAAATATTTTCTGTGGTTTGCATAGAAGCAAAAAAATCTTTGAAATCCGTGGCTGATTCACACCGGGCGGGTCAGCCGGGTGGTTTGTAAGTGAGCGCGGGCAACGTCGTCAAACGGCCGTGCCACGTCCCAATCCAGAACAAAAATGCCCGCTTGCAGTAACTGTGTGTGCAACAGTTCGCGCTCCAGTTGAGCCAGCTTGGCTGCCATCGTCACCTCCTGCGTATCTGCCATCAGGCGGCTTTCGTAGCTAATTGGGTTCGGTGAAACCAGCAGCACCTCATAATCGTAGGCCCGCAGACGGCGCAAAAAGGGCACATCTTCTGGCAGTAGTGGACTTACGAAGATGATTTGTGACTGAGCCGGGAAAAGCTGTGTGGGCAAAGCGCGAAGCTGGGCAAAGACGTGGCTGCTTTGCAGCTGCGCCCCGGAAAGTGCCTGCAAAATGCGTTCCTTTTGCAGTTTGCCGTAGCCAGGCAGCGTGTAATTCACCGCCCCGCCGTAGATCAGCAGCGCCACCCGGTTGCCCTGGCTGATCAAGGCATCTACCATCAGTGTAATTGCCTCAATGCTGTATTCCAGCAGCGATTGGTTGCCGTGCGGGATGTTGCTAGCGGCGCGGGCATCCAAAATAAGGCCCACGTCGGCCACGCGTTCCTGCTCAAATTCGTTGGTAAACAGGCTGCCGGGATGCCGCGCACTGGCTTGCCAGTTAATTCGCCGTTGGGAATCTCCCTGCCGATAGTCGCGCACGCCAAAAAAGTCTAGCCCCTCGCCGCCGACGCGGGCCGGCACAATGCCAGAGTAGACGCGGGTGCGGCGGGGGTGGATGGCCACATGCTTCAGATTGCTGGCGCGAGGCACCAGGTAGGCAAACAGGTTGCCTGGCACCTCATAGATATAGTTTCGCCGCCGCAAATCGAATGATTCACGGACAACGGCCGTTACCTGCGAAAATTGATACTGTCCGCGCGGCACCTCGACGGTGTAGCTAAAGCTGTGGCTGTCGCCAGCGGCCAGAGCCAGCAGTTGGCGCGGGGCACCATCGATCACGATGAGGCCGTGAGGCAGCGTGTCTTCCAACAGCAGCTCACTGATGGAGCCACCGTTGTTGGTAATGGTCAACGTTACGGTGATCTCGCTGTGGGCAGGCATCCTGGTGCCAGAGAGGGTGCGCTCTAGCTGCAAATCGGCCGTTTCTGGCGTGGCTAGCAGGCTAAAGATGAGGTACAGCACAAATGGCAATGCCAGCAGTACGATGTTGCCATTTACCAACCCGAAGCCCGCCAGCAGAAGCAAGAAAATTGCCAGGGAAACGGCCGTAATCGGGCGCAGCCACATTACACACCTTCCTGGTTGGTTTGCCGCCAGCGGACGAGGGCCGCCACGGTCGCTTCCAGGTTTAGCACGGCTAATTGGGGAATGCGGCGATTGGGTTGGGCATCCCGCGCTTCTAAAAAGCTGCGGTAGTTGGGCAGGCTAGCGCAGACGTCCAGCAGCGTCACGATTTCTGACGGCACTGGCAGCTCCCCGGTCTCGATGCGCTGGCGCAGCGTTTCTGGCGTTTCGGTACTTTCTAGCTGCATCATTTCCAGCACTAGCCGCTGAATTTCATGGGCAAGCTGCCACTGTGCGTGTTGGCCTTTCGTGGCATTTTGGCTCATCCTTACGAGCTGATGAAATCGGCTAGGATTAAACAATTCTTCAAATGGCTCCTCGCTTTTGTTTAGCTGAGGACGGGTGGCGTATAGCATCATCACAAAGGCGGCAAAAACCAGAAAGCCCCACATCACGTTTTGGGGAAAGCTCCGGTAGATGCCGTACAGCGTGGCCACGCGAGATAATATGGGTGCCAAAATGACCTGGCGGAAAAAGTCTGGTAGGAAGAGTGAGAACAGCACGGCCAGGAATAACAAAATGAGTAGGGGCAAAAACCGTGGATGGAGAAACGGCCGTTTCGGATTTGGCATCTTGTCTCTTTGCACCACTAGCTAAGCTCCTTCCGGGGTAGTTGCCGCCTGGTTCCTAACTTCTCACACGCGGCTACAATTTGCTCCAGACTGTCAATTGCTTGCCGCTTTTCGCGTTCACCCGCGTTGCTGTTGCCGTAACGAACTTGCTCAAACAGGCGCGTCAGTCGCTGCACGGGTAGATGGGGAAACCCGCTTTTGAGCAGCCGCTGTTCAAATTCGCGGGGGGTAATGTGCCGCTCTCGATAGACGCCGCGTTGCTCATGTACCGTTTGGACCATTTCCCGATAGCAGCGGCGGATCACATCAGCCAAAGGCGCGTTTCCCTGGCGCAATTCGAGCAGTGCTTGCATGGCGCGCAGACGCAACTCGTCTACGGGCAGGTCGGCCAGCCGCCTCACGTCTCGCCGATATTGCCACCAGCCCACAAGTAGCACCAATGCCATCACACCAACAATGATGCCAACGGCTGCTAGTGCTGCTTGGGCAGACGGGTAATCTGGCAACTCTATCGCTAATTCCTCCAGCCGTTCCGCTAGTTGGGCGGTCTCAAAATCGTCAAAAACCAGATCAACTGCTTCGCCACTAATGGTTTCTTCCTCTTCTCCGTCGCGGTCATAGAATGAGAAAATAGCAAGGAGCACAATCGAGCCGAGGAGAAAAAGTGGAACCAACTTATTGCGCCCAGCAAAGATTGTGCGACGGCTGTCTTTGCTGAAGATTAGAATCCCTATGGATAAGATAAAGAACAGCCAAAACCCAGCAGCAAAAGCATCCCAAAATGCTTGGGGAAAGATGAGTGGTTCAGTGGCGGACGGTTGGGTAAAGAGGGCACGCAGCGCATCCAGCAGGCTAAACAGCCCGTTGCCGCGCCGGAACTCGGCGTTGGTGAGGGTGGTAGCCAGCAGCAACAGGGTGCCCACAACCAACAGTATCGTACCCAGGTTGAGTAGCCTTTGCAGCAACGGCCGTTCCTCAATAAATTGGCGCATGTTTACACCTCAGTCACAGGTACGGGAACTGCGCTGGTTACTTTTTGGATGACATCCTGGGCTGCATTGCGCTTCATCCATAAATCAGGCTGTAAGATGAGTCGGTGAGCCAGCACGGGCTGGATAAACTGCTTCACATCATCGGGCAGGACGAAGTTACGGCCGTCTAGCACTGCCCAAGCGCGGGCCAGCTTTAAAAAGGCAAGGGAGGCGCGGGGGCTGGCCCCGACGGCAATGCGGCTGTCTTTGCGCGTGGCGGTGACGAGTGCCACCATGTACGCTTCAATGTCGGGATCGACATACACTTGCTCGATAGCTTGCCGCATTTCGGATAGTTCTTCAGCATTGGTGATTGGCTTGAGCGAGACATTGTCCTGCTGCCGCTCTCGCCGCCGCTGCAAGATTTCCTGCTCCTCATCCGGGCTGGGATAACCCACCGAGAGCTTCATCAGGAAGCGGTCTAGCTGTGCTTCTGGCAGGGGGAAGGTGCCTTCGTATTCAATCGGATTTTGCGTGGCCAGAACAAGAAACGGCCGTGGCAACTGCATCGTTTCCCCTTCCAGCGTCACTTGATGCTCCTGCATCGCTTCCAGCAGAGCAGATTGGGTTTTGGGGGAGGCACGATTGATTTCGTCAGCCAGAACGATGTTGGCGAAGAGGGGGCCAGTGCGCAGTTCAAATTCGCCGCTGGCGCGGTTGAAAACGTAGCCGCCGGTAATGTCGCCGGGGAGCAAATCGGGGGTGAACTGAATGCGTTTGAAGACGAGGCCAAGGGCGGTGGCAAAGCTGTTGGCCAGCAAAGTTTTGCCCAGTCCTGGATAATCTTCCAGCAATACGTGGCCACCTGCAAGAACGGCCGTCATAATTTGCCGTAGCAGGTTGCGCTTACCAATAATTGCTTTTTCCACTTCTACGACGACGCGCTGGCTGCGCTCGGCAACACGTTCAATCTCCATATTCTGCTCCACAGGTTGTTTATCTTTGCGGTGGGTGCTCTTTAACAGCTCGCAAAGATTAAGCATTTTTACCTGTGCAGCGTCAACCTGTCAACTAGGTGGCGGTTTGGTGGAATTACGGTGGGAAGCTACTCTTCTTCAAGGTCGGTATCAAATTCAAAAACCATGTACGGGCCGTAATCTTCTAGAATGCCGTATTGCCCGGTGAATTCATGGCCTAAAAAATCTTCAAACAAAAAGAACTTTGGTGGGTAAAAGGTAAATGTGGAAAACATGATGGTAAGGGCAGCAATTAGCCCCAGCCCAACCTGCTTTGCTTTGGCACCCAGCGGTTCGCGCTGGAGGAAATAGGAGCTAACAATTTGCCCAGCAATCACGCCGATAACACCACAGGCAATATCCGCTAAAAAGTAGCCACGGCCGTACAGGGGCAAGGTGATTGCAAGATAGCCATAGAAAAAGAGGCAAAGCACGATGGGTGTCACCAAAAAGCTGATCGCTTTAGCCAAAGGGAAGTTGTTGGCGTCATCCTTGACGTAGGTGTACTCAATGAGGGCATAGAGCAGCCCGGCCCAGAAGTAAAACTTTAGGTGTTCCCAGGTGCTTTCATTGACGGAGGCAAAAAAGCCAACCCAGCGGGTAAAGCCGCTCAGTTCAAAGGCGAAATGGAGTGAACCACCGACGATGTTGATGAAGAAGATGCCACCGATTTCCCAAGCCATAATGCGCCGAGAGCGAAAGAGAACGGCCGCTTTTTCCTTGAGGGTTCGGGGTGGTTGGGTAGATAGTGTGGACATGCACAATTTCTCCTTGCCTGGGTTATGTGATTATAAAACGCCAAATAAAAACAAGATGCCGACAATGGCAATGCCGCCGCCAGCCAGCCGCAACACAGTGGGGCCAATTTTGTAATGCTGTGGAATATCCCCCAGCAGCACGCCAGCGACGTGGATAACGGCCGTTCCCAACAAAAAGCCCAACGCATACCGCACGGGTTTGGCAATGTCTGGCATTTCTGCCCCGTGGGCGTAGCCGTGGAAGGTAGCGAACAGGGCTACCGCTATCAGAGCGACTACCAGAGGAATCCGCTGACCGGCGGCGATGGCCAGCCCCAGCAGCAGCACAGAGATGGCAATGCCGGTTTCTACGGCCGTTAGCCCCAAATCCAGCAGACCCAGCAGCCCACCAATCGCCATCACGCCCACAAAGGTGGCGGGAACCACCCAAATGGCCCGCCCCCCAATTTGTGAACTCACGATGCCTACGCTGAGCATCGCCAGCAGATGATCCAAGCCCAGCACCGGGTGGGTGAATCCCGCCAAAAATGAGCCAAAACGTAAAACTGTGCCTTCATCATGAGCGAAGACGGCCGTCGGCATGGCCATCAGCCACAGGCACAATCCAGCAATTATCAGTAAGCGCACTTTTTTCATAACGGGCCTCCTTGGGATGGGACAATGAATAATTTAGCGAGGAAACTTCCAGAAACAAGGATGATATTTCCCGCTTTTTTCAACTATTCTGCGCGAGTCGTTCTAATTGATTATCTTATAGGCGTAGCAGATGTCAATGGTTGTTTTTGAACTGTTTATTTGGTTCTGTTTTGTTTGACTGATTGAGAGTAAAAGGTGGTGATGGGATTACGGCCGTTCCTCTTCCGCATACCGCCGTAGATGGTAAGCTAGCGACAATCCCCGCAGGATGGCCCACCCAGATATGATCAGCACTACATAAGCGAGGAATGACAGACGCATCTGCCAGGCGTAAAGATTTGCTGGGTTGTCAACTGGAAGAAACTCAACCCAAACTAGCAGCACCGCACCCAAGACAACGCCGCCTAGCCCGCCCCAAATGTACCGATGTGGTTTTTTGATTTGCGTGGAATTCATTTTGCGCCTCCCTAAAATGGTTCTTGAAAAATAGGTTTCGGAAACTACCGGCAACTAAGAGAAGAATACCAATTGCATTCATGGCGCACAAGTGGGAAACATCACTTTTTGATAGAGAGTGACGAGGGTAAGGTGAGTTTGAACGGCCGTTTCATCACTAGCCACCCAGCCTGCTGCCACACCAACCTCAAACCAGGCCAGGTAAGTGGCATTGTTGGGAGACAAGTCACAGCTTTCAAAATTCAAGAAGATCTGCCCAGAGCAAAGGGGGGTCTTGATCAAATCCTGATACAGTAGAGCGTCTTGCTTGGCAGTCAAGCCGTGTTCTCAGATTATTGCAGTGACAAGACAGTTAACACAATTCCTATGGCAAACACCATCAATGGTGGCACCAGCCAAAATAAATGTGTGCTACCTGTGATTCTTCTACTCCAGCGGTATATCTTGGTATCATGATGGTCGGCATCAGCTTCTTCAAGAATCTGAGATAGCGATGTTGCTTGGTTCTTAAAGTATGTTTTATCCAGGTGCTTGCGGAGGTGTCCAGCTCGTTCCCTGTTTCGATAATAAAGTTCTGTGTAGGAGGCAGAGAAAAAAGCACTGATTAGGCCAATAACCGTTACGATTATGGATAACGGTAAGTCAAAATGATTGATATGGTCGTCGAACGTAATTACAGTTATTAAGGCGGATGCCACGACGAGCATATAGTTAACAGCACTTGATCGCAGCGTTTCTGCATGGCGGGAATGGCTGCGTACATCCTGGTATAAACCCCAACACAGGTCTTTCTGAATCTTTGAGATTTCATTGATATTATTCGCCGTTTCCATATGAGCCCTCCAAAGCATACGAATAAGAAAGGACAAACTGATTCAGTACCCACCCATCATCCAGCAAGTACAGCCAACAATTCGCTCTTTACTCAAATTCGTTATCGTTACAGCCCTTTACCACGCCAACCGCAAACCAAGCCAGATAAGTAGTGTTGCCAGAGCCTGCACTGAGCGAAGCCCAAGTGAGATAGGCCACAGCCCTCAAAATTTAGAAGACTAGTCCGAAGCAGAGGTAACCATACGTTACCTCAACTTGCTCCGTATATTAGATATAGCTTTTTTTGCCTGTTCAATTTTCTTGCTTCTTTCTCTTTGTTCAATTTTTTCATCGAGTATAAGTTCAATTCCTACTCGAAGTGTTTCGAAATATGCTAAACATTCTTCTTCACTTAATGCGTGAATGCCCTTGCTCAGAATTGAATATAAACTTCGGTTTTCTACTAAGTGCTTTGTAAACAAAGTATATTTAGAAATATAAGGCGTTAACAAATTACTGAACGTTAACAATTGGATAAAGTCGCTTCAGTTTAATGCGAGCATCAGTGCAAGTAAATTGCCAATCAACACCCACTTGGCGTTTATTGCGTTGTGTTTCCCAAGCTGCTACTTGGTTGCGAACTTCGTCAATATCCACCTTCCGTCGCTTCAATGCCTGACGACGTAAAACAGATAATTCACATTCAGCAATATTGAGCCAACTGCCATGCTCTGGTGTGTAATGCCATTCAAGTTTGTCCGCAATCCGGCGTGCTTCTGCTGGTTCATACCGTTCATATAAAGAAGCGATATGGTGAATGTTCAAGTTATCCACAACCAAGACAATCGTCTCTGCATCAGGATAAACCTCGTCGACTAATGATTTCAACACCTGTGCAAATTCAATCTTGCGGCGTTGTGGATAAATCCATGTTTTGCGAAATCCGGCTAATGGTTCGACGGCCAGAAAAAGGGAACACTTCCCATGTCGTTGGTACTCATAGTCTTCTCGAACGGGTTGTCCTGGTTGCAGCGGAATTTCACCTCTTGGTGTTGACCGCAACGCTTTTTGAATTTCATCCAGGCAAACCATCGGCCGTTTCGGGTCGTAGGGTCGTTCATAAACGGAGAGGACATCTTCCATTTTGGCGACAAAGCGTGCCCCAGGTTTGGGCAGACACCACGATTTTACTTGCCAAGGCTTGAGTTCATTTTTTTTAGCTTATTTCCTATGGCGGTGTGACTAATCTCATCAACCACCTCTAGTTTTACCAGCCCATCAGCCAATAATCTCAGTGTCCACCGGTCATACCCCTCTGGTGGTTCGCTGCATGTCAAGGCAATCAGTTGTGCTTCTACATCTCCAGTCATTTTTGTCACCGGCCGCCCTGATCGTGGTTGGTCGTACAACGCTCTGTCCACACCACTTTCAAAGTAACGTCGTTTGATTTGGCTGACAGTAACATTGGATAGCATGGTTGCTTCTGCGACTTGAGCCAAGGTTCTCTTCTCCCCTTCGCTGCGGTTGAGTAGAAGCAACACCCTTGCCCGACTGATCACCCTTGCTTTGTGTTCACCCGACTTTATCAATTGTTCAAGTTCAGTTTTTTCATTTTGTGGAAGTTTTATATGTTTTGCCATTCCACAAGTTTATTCGATAACTATGTTTACTAACAAATTTGCTTTACAGAGCACTAAGAACTTTGGAAGGTGGAATTTTAATGAATGAATCTTTTCTTCCATTCGAGCATTGCTAAAATTTTCTTCATCCCAATTGCTATCTATTAACGCGATTTGGTGTGCTTCCTCGATCAAACTTTCGAATATGCGTCTTAAGTATACGTAGGCCCCTATACCTACTCCATGAGTAGATAAGCCATGTGCTCTGGCAAGTTCTTTGTATTTTTCGCTTCCAAGAATTGAGCGATATTTTTCAATATCGCTAAAGTGAAAGTCTGCAATCGATGGATATTGGCCGATCTTTGAAATTGCTTTTTCATAGATTCTAAAAAAGAAGTGAATAGTATGGCTCCCATTTCTAGAACATGCCATCTTTACCGTAAAAACTTTGTCTCGCAAAACTGATTCTGCATCAAGTTTCCCCGACCCATATCGATAGACAGTTGTATTATGAAAAATACTTTGTTCTCGACAGTAAATGCAGTAAGCGTCCAATGTTGAATTAAAATTTTCGATACTTTGGATTTGCTTCGCATTTCCAGAATTTACATTGAATACTTGATATAGAGGAGTCCTCAAGAAAAAATCGGAAATGGATGGTAGGAATTCGCCTTCTTCGTTACTCGGTTCTGTAAGTTCTGTTTCAGTCATACTAGCAAACCTATTTTATTAGATATTCTTGAAATTATACTTTAAGTTGCTCCATCCTCGCATCATACAATGGCTCATCCACCACCGTCGCTACGTGCCACTTGTCGAGCGATTCCACCTATCTCGTTTGACTCGTAATTCGTCAATCCAAAATTGCCAACGCCTGTGCCAAATCTGCCTGAATATCGGCGGCGTCTTCAATGCCAGTGGAGAGGCGCAGCAGGCCATCGCCAATGCCCAGGCTGTGCCGTTCTCCCAGCGTCAGGGTGCGGTGGGAGGAGATGGCAGGGTAGAGCATCAGTGAGTAAATGTCACCCAGCGAGGTGGCGGGTTGGATAAGCTGCAAGGCGTCCAGCAGGGCAAAGATTTCTGACTTGCCAGCATTTTTCACTTCAAATGAAAGCACTGCGCCACCGCCATTGCCGCCGCTGAGCTGGTTCATCAGCTCAAACTGAGGATGATCGGGCAGGAAGGCGTAATGCACCTGGCTAATTTTAGGATGGCTTTGCAGCCAACTGGCAATCTCTAGCGCGTTTTGGCACTGCTGGCGCATCCGCAGGGGCAATGTTTTCAGACCGCGGTGAGCTAGCCACGCCTCGAACGGGCCGAGGCTGCTGCCCAGCAGCTTGTTCAGCCGCGTCATCTCTTCTTTAAGTTCCGCACTTGTAGCCATGATACCGGCCATCACGTCCCCATGCCCGCTAATGAACTTGGTGGCACTGTGGATCACCATATCTGCGCCAAACTGAATGGGATTGCATAAGTAGGGGGAGCAAAAAGTATTGTCTACCAGCAGCCGGGCGTTGTGGGCGTGAGCCAGCTCAGCCAAGCGAGGTAAATCAGCTACTTTCATGAGGGGGTTGGAGATGGTTTCGACGAGCAAAGCAGTCACTTTGTTCTGTGCTAAAACCGCCTCAATTTCCGCCAAATCCAGCACGTCTACCAGATGCACCGTAGCCCCTAACTCGCTAAAAATACCCTGCACCAGCGAGTAGGTCGCGCCATACACATCTGCCGCGACAACGACGTGGCTGCCAGCCCGTGCCCCAGCTCCCAGGAGCGCCAGATGGATCGCCGCCATGCCAGAGGGGAGGGCGATGGCGGCTTCGGCAGATTCCAGATTGGCAACGGCCGTTTCCAAAGCCGCCACCGTAGGGTTTGCATAGCGCGGCGAATAAACATACCCAGGCTGCTCACCGCCTAACACGGCATCCAGCTCCGTTGAATCAGCAAAGGTATAGCCAACAGAAGGGAAAATCGGGGTCACAACCGAATGAACGTTGCCCAAATTGGCACGTTCACCAGCATGAACCGCACGGGTGTTAAACTGCTTGTTTTTCAATCTCTAATCTCCAGTCTCCAGTCTCTAAATATGGCTTAACTGTAACATAACTACACTTGCCTGGGCGAACCAAAATTGTGTTTACCGAATCCTCAATTCGTGTTAAGATCACCTCATGAGCGAGACCTTGCCCCCTCTGGAACAATTGGCCCTAACCTTATACGATATCGGTGCTGTGCAGCTAGGAAAATTTAAGCTACACAGCGGTAAAAAATCCCGCATTTATTTGGATTTGCGCTTGCTGGTTTCTCACCCTGCGGCACTGCGGCAGGCTACGGCCGCTTACCGCTCAGTGCTGGAAAAGTTGTCGTTTGATCTACTGGCAGCGACGCCGTTAGCGGGATTGCCGCTGGGGACGGCCCTCTGTTTGGACATGGACAAGCCGCTCATTTACCCACGCAAAACCGCTAAAAGTTACGGCACGGGCAAGCAGATTGAAGGAGTATGGCAGGTAGGGCAAACGGCCGTTGTTATCGATGATCTCATCACCTCAGGCGACTCCATTTTGCAAGCCATTGTGGCCCTCAAAGCATCTGGTTTGCAGGTAAACGAAGCCGTGGTATTGATTGATAGAGAGCAAGGCGGCATAGCCAACATGCAAGAGCATGGGTACAAGCTACATGCCACCATGACCGTCAGCCGCATACTTTCTGTATTGGAAGCCCATCAGCGTATTACCGGTAAAGAGCGGGATAAAGTAATAAAATCGCTCAAATAATCCAGGGCATGGCGGTCAACTAGCTCGTTCAAGTTGTTAGAGAGCCATTCCTCAACAGCTTGGATCAGTCGGGGGGCTGTAACCAGGCAGCAACCAGAATCTTGATAATTTGATATTAAAAGATAGATAAGTTCAGCACCGTGAAATTAATGTGGCTGATTATTAACGGCTGCTAGCTTGTACCAGCAACCAGCCGTTAATAACCAGCCGCTAATTGTTAAGGAGCAAACTATGATCGACTTAACCCGTGGCACTGCCCATGACGTGTTTAGTTACAATAAAAATCCTCTAGATATTATCTTTTCACCCAAAAGTGTCGCCCTCATTGGGGCCACCGAGCGAGAAGGCAGCGTTGGCCGTACCATCTTGTGGAACCTCATGACCAACTCGTTTGGCGGCACGATTTTCCCCATCAACCCTAAACGCCCCAGCGTGATGGGCATTAAGGCATACCCCAACGTTGGTGAAGTCCCAGAAAAGATTGACTTGGCCATTATCGTGACGCCAGCCCGCACGGTACCCGGCATCATTCGAGAATGTGTAGAAGCTGGGGTGAAGGGAGCCATCGTTATTTCGGCAGGTTTCAAAGAAATTGGCCCGGAAGGCGTTAAGCTGGAGCAGGAAATTTTAGCAGAGGCTCAGCGGGGGCAAATGCGTATCATCGGCCCCAACTGCCTGGGGGTGATGAACCCCATTGGTGGTCTGAACGCAACCTTTGCCAGCTCGATGGCACGCCCCGGCAGTGTTGGCTTTATCAGCCAAAGCGGGGCACTGCTCACCTCCATTTTAGACTGGAGCTACCGTGAAAACGTCGGTTTTAGCTCGTTTGTCTCCATCGGCTCGATGCTGGATGTGGATTGGGGCGACCTGATTTACTACCTGGGTGACGATCCACGTACCAAGAGCATCGTCATTTACATGGAATCCATTGGCAATGCCCGCTCCTTCCTCTCTGCGGCGCGGGATGTAGCCCAAGCAAAGCCGATTATTGTGATTAAGCCAGGGCGTACCGAGGCTGCGGCGCAGGCGGCAGCTTCCCACACTGGTTCGCTGACGGGTAGTGATGAAGTGCTAGCGGCAGCGTTCCGTCGTTCTGGGGTGCTGCGGGTAGATTCCATTGACGATTTGTTCAATATGGCAGAGGTGTTGGCCAAGCAGCCCCGTCCGCGCGGGCCGCGCCTGACGATTGTCACCAACGCGGGTGGCCCTGGCGTGCTGGCAACTGATTCGCTGATCACCAATCGGGGTAAGCTGACGGAGCTGTCTGAAAAGACGATGACGGAGCTGAATGAGTTCTTGCCGCCGCACTGGAGCCACAACAATCCAGTGGACATTTTGGGAGACGCCGACGCTGACCGGTATGCTAAATCGATCCAGATTGCGGCTAATGATGAAAACAGTGATGGTCTGTTGGTCATCTTAACGCCCCAAGCCATGACGGACCCGACTCAGACGGCGCAGGAGCTAAAAAAGCTGTACGGCCGTCCGCCACAATATCAATATGGCAAACCTGTTTTGGCAAGCTGGATGGGTGGGGCAGACATTGCCAGCGGTGAATCCATCCTGAACCAGGCCAACATTCCCACCTTTGCCTTCCCGGATACGGCCGCTCGCGTTTTCCAATATATGTGGCGGTACCAGAAGCGGCTACAAAGTTTGTATGAAACCCCATTCCTGCCCGAAGAAACGGAAGAAAGCACCCAGAAAATTGGCGAAATCAGCCAAATGCTGGCGGACGTGCGGGCCACCGGGCGCACGATTCTTACCGAATATGAGTCGAAGCGGGTGCTGGCAGCATACGACATTCCCACGGTAGAAACACATCTGGCAAAAACGGCCGATGAAGCCATACAAATCGCCGAAAAACTTGGTTATCCGGTGGTACTCAAGCTCAATTCCGAAACGATTACGCACAAAACCGATGTGGGTGGCGTGCGGCTAGACCTGGCCACGGCGGATGAAGTGCGCCATGCGTATAACACGATGGAAGCCTCAGTGAGCGCAAAATACAGTGCTGACGATTTTCTGGGCGTTACGGTGCAGCCGATGTTGCGGCTCAATGATGGCTATGAGTTGATTATTGGTTCCAGCCCTGATCCCCAGTTTGGCCCGGTGCTGCTGTTTGGCACGGGCGGAACGCTGGTAGAGGTGTTCAAGGATCGGGCGTTGGGCTTGCCGCCGCTAACAACCACGTTGGCCCGTCGCATGATGGAACGGACGAAAATTTACACCGCACTCCAGGGTGTACGAGGGCGCGATCCCGTTGATTTAGCGGGTTTAGAAGCGTTATTGGTTCGGTTTGGGCAATTAGTTGCCGACCAGCGTTGGATCAAGGAGATTGACATCAACCCGCTGTTTGCCTCGTCGGACCACCTGGTTGCTCTGGATGCCCGTGTGGTGCTGTATGAACCAGAGGTGGCGGAGGATGAGCTGCCAGAGTTGGCGATACGGCCGTATCCTGCCCAATACATCAAAGAGTTCACCACGGAAGAGGGCGCGCAAACTGTTATCCGTCCCATCCGCCCAGAAGATGAACCGATGATGGTGCAGTTCCACGAAACGTTGTCTGAACGGTCCGTTTACCTGCGTTACTTCCGCGCTTTCCAGTTGGATCAGCGCGTGGAGCATGAGCGGCTTACCCGCATTTGCTTTGTGGATTATGATCGGGATATGGCACTGGTCGTCACGGCCAAAAATAAGCGTACAGATGAAGATGAGATTATTGCCGCCGGTCGTTTGACCAAAGAACGGGGGCGGGATGAAGCTGAGTTTGCCATGTTGGTGAGCGACCGTTATCAGGGGCAAGGGATAGGTACGGCGATGTTGAAGCACCTGCTGGAAATTGGTAAGCAGGAAGGCGTCAAGCGCGTGGTGGCCTACTTGCTGTCAGAAAATCGCGGAATGCGTGCCATCTGCCTCAAGCTCGGCTTTCGCCTGGAGCGCGAAGGGGAGCTGATTAAGGCGATTATTGATTTGTAGATTTTTTTGACAAGGTGACCGGGTGACAAGGTGAATTGCCTTTCTCGGTTACCTTGTTACCCGGTCATTTTCAAAATTGCCAGCATCGGGTCGTGAATACGGCCGTTGCTCACCACCAAAGAAAGCCGGGATTGAATTGTGAAGGGAGCTCCATCCATAAACGTGACGGTGCCTCCCGCTTCTTGCACCAGCAAAATGCCTGCCGCAATGTCCCAACTGTGCAGCTTAAACTCCCAATATCCATCCAGCCGCCCCGCGGCCACATAGGCCAGGTCCAGGGCAGCAGAGCCAGGTCGCCGGATGCCCTGTGCCACCTGTAAGAAGGCAGACAGTTGTCGAACATTGTTATCGTCGCTGGTTTGGCGGTCGTAGGGGAAGCCGGTAGCCAGCAGGCTGCTAACTAGGTCACCTTCGGTGGAGACGTGGAGCTGGGTTTTGTGGCCGCCGGCAGTGGTGAGATGTGCGCCTTGGTTGGAAACGGCCGTAAAACATTCCCCTCGCGTCGGATCAAAAATCACACCCAGCAGCGGCTTCTCTTCCTGGTATAGAGCTATCGAAACGCAAAAGATGGGGAAACCGTGGGCAAAATTGTTTGTCCCGTCTAGCGGATCAACATACCAAGTGTAGCCCTCTGCGCCTGCGGCGTCCGTGCCTTCTTCACCGATGAAGCCGTGAGAAGGATACTCGGCTCGCAGCCGCGAGAAGATGAGTTCCTCAGCGGCTTTGTCGTACTGCGTGACCCAATCCACTGCGGAACTTTTACGCTCGATCTTTTTTTGCTGGCTGAATCCGTCTAGAAGTAGCTTCCCCGCTTCTCTGGCAACAGCAACGGCCGTTGCTAACCCATCGTCCAAATTCATTAAAAGCCTTCCTGTATGTTTTTGCGAATTAGACACCAAACAGGCCATGCTATGCAAATTTGCAACCATCTGATGAACCAATTCACAGCGCTGTAAACTTGCAAATTGGGGGTTCTCTGCTATTATTCTCCACCGTTGCACAGCAAAAATTTTATACATCTGCTGCTTTCCGCTCTTAAACAAGATTTAAGGGCAAAGCTCGCCAGAGTAATTCCAAGGAAAGGAGGTAAGCAACGTGCGAGAGTACGAAGTTACCGTTATTTTTCAAGCTAATTTAGATGATGAGGCACGCTCTACCGTCGTAGAGCGCGTTTCTGATTGGTTGACGCACGGTGAGGCCGAAGAGGATAAACCGGTACCCAATGTGTGGGGTCAACGTCGTCTAGCCTATGCCATCCGCAAACAAACGGAAGGGTATTATATTTTGTTTGATGCCAAGCTGGAGCCAGAAAAGCTGCCAGACATTGAACGAAACATGCAGTACACGGAAGAAGTTCTGCGCTATTTAATCGTGCGCAAGGAACAGTAAACAACTAGTTTTAACCAAACATGCCTGATCGGTTAGCTCCTCTTATTTTGTGCAACAAAGGATGCTAAAGATCAGTAAATAATTTACAAAGAACAACGGGTAAACCCCCATTGTTGGGAGTGTGTCATGAACAAGGGGCTGAACAAAGTTATGATTATTGGTTGGGTCGATGGCGAGCCAGAAGTGCGCGAGACGCCCAATGGCCGATCAGTTGCTTCGTTCAGCGTCGCCACTTCCCGCACTTGGACTTCATCAGATGGAGCCAAGCATGAAGAGACGGAATGGTTTAATGTTGTTGCCTGGGGCAATTTGGCCGAGATTAGCAGCAAACGTCTGGGACACGGCAAGCAAGTGTATGTAGAAGGGCGGTTGCAAACCCGCAGTTGGGATGACAGCAACGGGCAAAAGCATTTTCGGACAGAAGTGATTGCTCATGAGCTAATTGCCATGGCAGAAAACAATATTTAGCCACTGAGGCTTTTCTCAATGGGTGTTTTTAATTTTTGCGAGGATAAAAATGCGTTCTAGAAATCGTGGTCCAAGAAGAAAACGGGCCTGCAACTTTTGTGTAGATGGTGTGAAAGTAATTGATTACAAGCAGCATGAGATGTTGAGTCGGTATGTGAATGAATTCGGCCGTATCCGCCCCCGGCGGCAAACGGGCACCTGCGCCAAACATCAGCGGGCTTTGGCTGTGGCGGTCAAGCGCGCCCGGCATATCGCCTTGCTGCCGTTTGCAGACGAGTAAACAACCAAAATTATGGCAAAGAAACAAGAAACAACTACGACATCTGATCAACGCCAAACGCGTAAAGAGGTGCTGCTGGCACGGAAGCAGGCACAACAAACGCGCCAAATTCGCATTGGTGTCGCGATTGTCGGTGGTTTGCTGCTGGTGGTTTTTTTGGCTGCCGTCATTAATGAATTGATCGTTGCGCCTAACCGAGCCGTTGCCATTGTTAATGAAGAAGAGATTTCATTGAGCGATTGGCAAGACCGGGTGCGTTTTGAGCGTGCCCAGCGCATCATTTTGCTGGAAAATCAGCTTGAAGCCTTCCAGAATAATGTGGGCGTTGTGCAACAATTTGCTGGACAAACAATCAACGAATTGTTGCAAAATGAGCAATTGGGTCAGGCAGCGTTGAACCAGATGATTGATGAGGTCATTATTAGACAGGCGGCCGAGGCGCGGGGCATTACGGTAACGGACGAGGATGTGCAAAACGAGATTGAGGAGACGTTTAGCTTCTATGATGGTGGCTTGCCGACGCCGCTGCCAACGGCCACTGCCACGGTGGAGCCAACGCCTTCCATTACGCCGCTGCCAACGGCCGTTATCACCGAAGTTTTGCCCACGAATACCCCAATCCCTACGGCTACGCTGGCACCAACCGGTACGGCCGCACCCACAGCCACGCCCGTCTCGGCGGAGGCCTTCCAGCAAGAATTTAGTGATTTCATGACCGAGTTTGAAGCGTTGGGCGTGTCTGAGGAGCTGTATCGGGAAATTGTACGGTCGCAGCTTTACCGTGAACAGTTGCTTGAACTTCTGGCAGACGAGGACGAACTGTCTGACGAAGCTGAACAGGTGAGCTTCTATGTGTTGCAGTTTAACACCGAGGAAGAAGCCAATGAGGCTGAAGCTCTGGTTGCAGACCAAGGGTTTTTACCCGTGTGGAATGAAGTTCGCAGCATCGTCCCCGATCCGGAATCAGGGTCTACGGCCGTTGCCAGCGAAGTGTTGTGGCGCACGCAAGCCGCAACGGTGAACAGTCTGGGAGCGGAGGTCGCGGAAGCTGCCTTTGAGCTACCCATTGGAGAGCCAAGCAGCATCATCTCCCGCACGGTGGATGCCCAGACAACGCGTTATTACCTGATTCAACTGTCGGGTAAGGAAGTACGGCCGTTGTCCGCTTCTGAATATCAAACATTGCAGCTAGAGAACCTGGCGGCTTTCATTGATGAGCAGCTTGCTGTTGGTGGTCTGACATTGACTGAGTACGACCGGGGTCGCACCCCGACCAATCCGGTGCTAGACCCGATCTTCACAACGCCGCCAACCGCCACGCCAGCCGTACCAACCGGCGGCTAAGCCAAACTGAACTGAAGTATAATAAGGTGTGTATCTGCGGATGCGCCATCTAGAAAAATAAGGGTAGGTCTATGCTAGACCTGCCCTTATTTGCGTGAATTGGCAGTTGGGGCAAAATCATGCCCATGAATGATGAACCCATTTGGCTGGAAGGCACCATATCTGTTGAAGCGGCACTGCGTGGCAATGTGCGGCAGGTGACGGCCGTTTATGTGCAAAAGGGAAACGGCCGTCGTTGGGAGCGTCGTTTGGCAAAATTGCAGCGGCTCACCCAACAAAATGGCGTGTTGCTCAAGCTGGTGGATGAACAGTTCATCACTGACCGCGTAACGGGCTCCTCCCACGGTGGGGTGGTGGCAGAAGCAGGGCCACGTCACTTTGTATCGCTGGATTCGCTAGTGATGGGGGTGGAGCGGCCGTTTATCGTCATGCTAGATGGTATTGAAGACCCTTACAACTTTGGGCAGGCACTACGCTCGCTGTACGCGGCGGGGGCGGCGGGCGTGGTGGTGCGCCCCCGCAACTGGTTTAGCGCAGCGGGTGTTGTCGCCCGCGCTTCGGCGGGTGTGTCTGAGCAAATGCCCATCGCTATTGCCGAAACGGCCGAACAGGCTGCTGATACATTTCGCCAACTGGGTCTTCGCATTGCCGCCACTAGCAACCAAAATGCCGTGCCGTTGTATGAAGCAAATTTGACCGAGCCGCTATTTTTACTGCTGGGTGGCGAAAAACGAGGCATCACCCGATCTTTTCTAGTGCAAGCTGATTTAGTATTGCAGATTCCATATGCTAGGCTAAACTTTCGATATTCATTGGGCATTGTTGCCTCCTCAGCAATAATTGCCTTTGAGATTATGCGCCAAAGAAGGAATGAGCAACCTTATGTTAATTAGTTTAACAGGATTCAAAGGAAATAAATCAAAATGGAAATCGATCGTAAACAGGCTTAGTTCAGTACTAATAGCCTTATTAAGTCTTGTTATTTCAATTGAAGTTGGCTTCCGTTTTTTTTATCGATTAATTCCCCTAGATGTCTGTGCATCAGACCCAATTATCGGTGCCTACATTTGTCAACCTTATTTCGAGTATGATAATCCCATTCGGATTGGTTATCGATATACACCTGGCTTTCATTTAGAAGGTAGATGGAATCCGGCTAATCCGCTTCAAGCAAACAAAGATAATAGTACTGCACCTACAAACCGGGATGATTCGTTTCACTATAGGTTTGTGGCAGATGAACACGGCTTTCCAAATGAACCATCAACTTGGCAGAATCAATACGACATTATAATTTCCGGTGATTCATTTACTATTCCTTCTGCACCTGTATCTTGGATAGAGCGGCTGGAGGAGCATGCAGGTCAGGAGATTTTAGCTTTGGGTGCTCCCAGTTGGAGTACTCTGAATGAAGTGGAAGCCATAAGACAGTTTGGAATGAATAAAATGCCAAAATACGTTCTTCTACTTTTTTTTGATGGGAATGATTTAATTAATACTCAACAATACTTAGAACGCAAGGAAAGTGGCCTGGATTGGCGAGAATACGATATGCAAGAGGTAAAATTATATCGACGGTTGCTCACACCCAAATTAGCAACATATTTATGGCGACAATTGTTTCCTCTTGAAGTAGAGGAAATAGTGGATTATCGTTATCCAGTGGTTGCCAGCACGGACGCAGGACCGATTGAAACAGTGTTTAAAGATGTTCATCTGTTACCGTTAAGCGCTGATTATGATACCCTGGCTGCTTCAGATGAGTTTGAGGCTGTAAAATCGGCATTAGTGTCTTTAAATGAAGATCTAGCCACTCAAGGCTCACAACTAATAGTGGTATACATTCCCAGTAAAGAGCATGTCCTATGGTCTCGTGTTTGGGATCCGGTGGATGTAAATAACGTATTGGAACGGACTGTAACCGTGACCTTGAACGAAGAAGATTCTGGCACGCTGCGATGGGAGCCAAATTACATAAGCTATGATCTCTTCAGCGAAACAATTCGGGCTCAGGAACAATTGTTTACTGACTTTACGTCCAAGGCTGATATACTTTTCCTGAATTTGACACCCATTTTATGGAGGGGCAGCATTGAAAATGGGGAACTGTATCATTACGCGGATCCTCATTGGAATCAGGCAGGCAATGATTTGGCAGCAGATGCTATCTGGGAATTTTTGGAATCTTTGGAGAAGTGACCCGCTTCGATGATTGCTTATACTGCTTCATCAGCTTTTTCCAGAAGAAGAGGGTGCTGCCTAGCCCAATAATGGTGCCAGAAAGCACAAAAGCAACGGCCGTTGCCGTGATGCCCACATATGATTCTGCCGGTACATTCAGGACGGTAACTACCAATCCCGCCACCGCCATCACCAAAACCCCACCAATCACGCCAAAAAGCGAACCCCAAATGAGTGCTTCGATGAGGGGAGAGGGGCCGGTAGAAACGGCCGTTAATGCCGTTTGTAGGGTTGGGGGAAGCTCCTGAGTGGGAATGTTGCCCCCCATCTGCAATTTCAAAATCGCCCAATTCATTGCTTGCCGCTCTGATGGATCGCTAACCTCACGCAGAGAAAGGTAAACCTGCTCGCCACGCTGAATAACAGAACGGGCACTAAACTCATCAACCAGTCGCGCCTGAAGCAGTTGCTCACGCAGGGAAGGATTAGATATGAGCAGCAGCTCATTCTCTTCAAACGTGGGAAAAATCGGGTGGGTAAGCGTGGCCATGATACTTGCATTATGGTTGCCAGCATCAAGCCTGGTCAATTGGACTTATGGTCTACACTCTCGCCGTTCACACCTGGGCGTGTTATAATTTTTGGGCTATTTTTGTAACAAATAGCAAACACATACGAGCCTGTTCGTACTTTCCAAACAAACCATCCAGTTAAAAAATTGATGGAAAAATCCCCACTAAAGGAGTGAATACGTGAATCTGCACGAATACCAAGCAAAACGGCTGTTTGCCGAACATGGTGTGCCGATTCCCAATGGTGATGTGGCCTCGACACCGGCTGAGGCGCGTGAAATTGCCCGGGAATTAGGCGGCAAAGTGGTCGTCAAGTCACAAGTGCTTATTGGCGGTCGTGGCAAGGCTGGCGGCATTAAGCTAGCAAACGATCCTGACGAAGCTGAAGCAATGGCCAGCCAAATTTTAGGCATGGACATTAAGGGCTTTCAGGTAAATAAGGTGCTCATTGATGAGCAATCGCCGGGCGGAATTGACCAAGAAATCTATCTGGCAGTGCTGATCGACCGGGCACGGCGGCGTCCGATGGTGATGGCTTCGGCAGAAGGTGGCATGGACATCGAAGAAGTAAACGAACGCAGTCCAGAGAAGATTTTTCGTGTGCATGTGGAGCCTGCGCTAGGCGTTCGTGGTTATCAATCTACCTATCTGGCTTCTTCCATGGATTTGCCTCGTGAACTGTGGCGCGATTTTCACAAAGTCGTATCCGGTTTGTACGCCTGTTTTATTGCCAATGACGCTTCGCTTACAGAAATTAATCCACTTGTCATTACCGGTACAGGCAAGCTAATGGCTCTTGATGGCAAGATGTCTATCGACGATAATGGATTGTCTCGCCAGCCGAGATTGGCCGAGATGCGGGATGTCGATGAAGAAACGGCCGCAGAAAAAGAAGCGCGTCTCAGTGGCATCAACCTTATTCAGCTGGATGGCAATATCGGCTGTATGGTAAACGGGGCCGGTTTGGCCATGGCAACCATGGACGTGGTGAAGAAATTTGGCGAAGAGCATAATTGCGCCCCAGCCAACTTCCTGGACATTGGCGGTGGTGCCAAAGCAGAGCAGGTTGCTACTGCACTCCGCCTCATCTTGTCAGATAAAAGCGTGAAGGCCGTGCTGATCAATATCTTTGGCGGTATTACCCGTGGGGATGAAGTTGCGAAAGGCATTATTGAAGCCTTAGACCAGGTGCAAATAGACGTGCCGATGGTGGTGCGCCTGGCGGGAACAAATGCAGCAGAAGGGATGGCGATTTTGGCAGATTCAGAAATGGAAACGGCCGTAACCCTCTCAGATGCTGCCCAAAAAGCGGTTGCCGCCGCAAAGGGGGCCAAATAATGAGCATTCTCGTCGATAAAAATACGCGGTTAGTTGTTCAGGGCATCACGGGTCGGGAAGGTAGCTTCCATACGACTCAAATGATTGCTTACGGCACAAACGTGGTTGGTGGTGTAACACCCGGCAAAGGTGGCCAATGGTTTAGCACCGATGACAAAAAGGTACCCGTTTTTGATACGGTGAAGGAAGCTGTCGCCGCGACAGATGCCAACGCTTCTCTCATTTTTGTTCCGGCGCGCTTTGCCGTAGACGCGATCTACGAAGCGGCTGATGCTGGCGTAGAGCTCGTCATCTGCCTCACAGAGCATATTCCCGTGCTGGATATGATCGCTGCCCGTGCTTACCTCGACACACGCAGCGTCCGCCTCATAGGGCCGAACTGCCCCGGTTTACTGACCCCTGGCGAAGCCAAAGTGGGCATTATCCCTGGCTCCATTGCTATGCCGGGCAATGTGGGCGTGGTGTCCAAGAGTGGCACGCTCACTTATGAGGTTATTGATGCGTTGACCAAGCTGAGAATAGGCCAATCCACCTGTGTGGGCATTGGGGGCGATCCCATTGCCGGAACCAACTTTATAGATGTTCTGACCTTGTTTGAAGATGATCCAGCTACCGAGCAAATTGTGATGATTGGCGAAATCGGCGGCAATGCGGAAGAGCAGGCAGCAGCTTACATTGCCCAACACGTTACCAAGCCGGTCACTTCCTTCATCGCTGGTCGGACGGCTCCTCCCGGCAAGCGGATGGGACATGCTGGTGCCATTGTGGAGGGCAAGAGCGGTACGGCCGAAAGCAAGGTTGAGGCTTTGCGTGCTGCTGGCGTGCGCGTGGCCGACAACCCAGACGATATTGCCAAGATCGTCGCTTCACGACAGTAATCGGTATTCCGTAATCGGTGGTCGGTAATTCCGTTCACCGATTACTTTTCAATGATTACCCTTCACCGAAATGCGTGTTATTAGCGGGAGTGCCAGAGGGAGCCGGCTGAAGCGAGTGCCGGGGGATGCGACTCGCCCCATTATGGATCGCGTGAAAGAGAGCTTGTTCAACATTTTGGGCAAGGTGGATGGCGAGGTGTGGCTGGATCTGTTTGCCGGAACGGGGCAGGTAGGTATTGAGGCTCTTAGCCGGGGTGCCGATGAGGTCGTTTTCATCGACAAGGTGCGCCAAGCTATCAAAACTATCGAGGCGAATCTGAAAACGACGCGCCTGCAAGAGCGTGCCCAAGTGGTGCAAGCGGATGCGTTTGATTATTTGAACCGGAGTGCAGTGGAGGGCAAAAACGGCCGTTTCCACCTCATTTACGTCGCGCCACCGCAATATTTAGGTTTATGGCAGCAGGTAATGGATGTTTTGGATGAACGACCGTCTGCCTGGTTAACTTCTGCTGGTATTGTAGTGGTGCAAATCGACCCCAAAGAGTATGAATCCCTCACCCTGCAAAATTTATCGTTGTATGACAGTCGGACGTACGGCAATACCCAACTTTGCTTTTATGAACAGCTCAGTGAGGATTAGTGAATTTATTGTTGCAATGTCACCTGAATCACGCATTGGGCAATGATATTTTCCGACTGATCCGCAGCTGACAGCCGAATGAGGTAAGGGCCAGATTGCCACTGGCTCAGATTCACGCTACCCAGAAACCCATTATCTACAGTCTGTTCAACATTGCGCCCCAAGAGTGAAGCCCACTGGCCACCAGTCTGCGGGCCGTTGGCTTCCAGCGTGTAATATCCAAACGCTTCAAAATCGGCCGTGCCGTTGAAAACAATGGTGCCTGATACTACCGAGCCATTGCGCGGCTCTAAAATGTTGAGTTGCACGGTGCAGCCCACAGAGGGGGTAGGGGGTGGTAAAGGTGTGCCAACGGCCGTTGTTGTTTCCGCAGGGGCTGTTTCATCAGCAGGATTTGGGGCTGGTTCGCCAGGGTTGCCCGCCAGGGTAATAGTTGGTACCAGTGGTGGCGTGGACGTGGGCTGGCGCGTTAGCAGCGGTGTAGGAGAAGATAGCGGTGTGCGAAAAATATCTGGTGTGGGGGTCGGATCGCGCATGAGCGTTGGCGGCAGCGTGGGGGCGATCTGATCGTTCACGTAATACACCCCACCGATAATGCTTGCCAAAATTATAATGACAATCAGGGCGGTGTTTCGCGCCTGCGTATTGGTCTCTCGCTCCAGGTTGAAGATAGCAACGCGCAGCTGCCGCTGTGCCCGAATAAATTGGCTAATGTACCAAAACAGCCCCAAAGCTGAGACAATATAAATCCAGACATCGTTGCGCAGAATGAAGACGTAAAATTGATCCATGATAGCTTCGCAAGTTACACACACAAACAAGTGGCGCACAATGTTGTGCGCCGCCTGATTTTAGCTGATTTATTGCTTAATACCTGTCCGAATATTAGCCACAGAGTGCAGATTTTTGAGACGCAAGTTTATTTCTCAGATTTCTCTTTTTTCTCTATGGCTTTTTCGGATAGGTTCTTGGTTGATAATTGTATCTTGGAATCAGAGTTGTTGCAGAATCCCGCGAAGGAGGGCAGTCAGCTTGGGAATGATTTGCTTGCCAGTTTCTAATACTTCTTCATGGTCCAGCACGGTGCCGGGTTCTGGGTCTGGTACGGCCTTGTTGGTAATGGAGGAGATGCCCATAATTTGTAGCCCTGCATGACGAGCAACTACCACTGTCGGTACAGTGGACATGCCTACGGCATCTGCACCAACTGCACGTAGAAAGCGCAGTTCGGCAGGCGTTTCAAAGCTGGGGCCAGCTACATAAGCGTAAGTGCCTTCTTGAAGGGTAAAGTTGTTGGCAACGGCCGTTTCCTTCGCCAACTTTTGTAACCCCAAATCATAGGTGCCAATCATATCCATAAAACGGGGGCCGACGCTGTCGTCATTAGGGCCACGTAGCGGATTCAGCCCGGCCATTCCCAAAAAGTTAATATGATCGGTGATGAGCATGAGGTCGCCAGGGTTGAAGCTGGCATTGATGCCGCCCGCTGCATTGGTGACAATTAAGGTTCTGATGCCCATCTTGTGCATCACACGTACGGGCAGGGTGATTTGCTCCATGTCGTACCCTTCGTAGTAATGGGCGCGACCCTGCTGTACGAGCACCGTTTTGCCTTCTAACGTGCCAATCACCAAACGGCCGCTATGCCCCACGACAGTGGATTGCGGCCAGCCGGGTATGCTTTCGTATGAGATAATATCTGGATTTTGGATGCTGTTGGCGAGTTCGCTAAGCCCTGAGCCAAGCACCAGCCCAACAGTTGGTTGGTATTTTGTTTGCTGTCGAATAGCTTGAACGGCCGTTTTGACTTGGTTTGCGGTTTCTGTGGTTGTCATATCTTCCCCTGACAATAACAGGCCACGACGAAGCTGCCGTGGCGCAAAATATTATACGATTGACCAAATGGTTGGTTTATTCGGCCGTTTCACTTTCTTCTAACTGGGTATAGATTTGGGTGGTTGAAATATTGGCGTGGCCCAGCAGCTTTTGCACCTCTTGCAAATCAGAACCATCATGTAGCTTGTGCGCTGCAAAGCTGTGGCGCAAGGTGTGGGGTGTAACAGCTACGCTTAACTCAGCTTGCTTGGCATACGCCTTGATAATGAGCCACAATCCTTGCCGGGTGAGCTGCTGCCCACGGTGGTTGAGAAACATGGCGGCTTCATCTTTGTCTTTGACAAGGAACGGCCGTCCTTCTTCCACATAGTTTTCTAAAATGTTTTTCGTATATTGATCAAAAGGCAGTTCACGTACCTGCTCATCTTTGCCGGGACAGTAGAGAACATTGTTTTCCAAATCAACATCTTCTAAGCGAAGTGACACAACCTCAGTTACGCGCATACCTGTGGAATAAAGCATGTTCAGTAGGGCCATATCGCGCAAATTTTTTGGCGACTTCTTGTTGGCCGGAGCCTGTAACAACCGCTCTACTTCATCCGCAGAAAGCGTTTTGGGCAAGCGCTTCTTAACTTTGGGTGAATCAATATTGGTGGTGGGATTTTCCTGGATAATTTGGTTCGAGTATAAATAGTTAAAAAATGACTTTACGGCCGCAACTTTCCGAGCCACTGAAGAAGAGGCGTAGGGCTGCTCCTTCATATATTTAACATATGCGTTGATTCGTTCAGAATTAATGGATTCCCACTGACCGGCACTATTTAAGTTGTTATCTTGCAAATAAGACACAAACTGCCCTAGGTCGTTTTTGTAGGCTGCTATTGTGTTGCTTGAGTAATTATACTCTTTTTGCAGGAACTTCAGGAAGGCGAGCAGCTGTTCTTCCATCGCCTCACACTCCTTGCTATGCTCAGAGTCTTATCAAGGGCTATAATTCGTGTAGCAACAAAAGTATCAATTATATGCAGGTAATACGTTTGCCTACAGAAGGAGGAGCCACTCTCAAGATTTGCTAGATGCTGAGCCAGAAAGTGTCAGATGAAATGATATCGGACAACTTAAATTAAGATTATGTAAGTTAAACTAGGGGCATTATAACAATTACTTTTCATAAGATCAAATATAAATCAACATAATGATAGCCAAATGAATAGTCTGTTCGTGCTATACGAATAAAATGTATCAGGATACATGGTGTATTCTTGCGGCCCCATCGTGAATTGCGTGGGGTCTTCCAGATTTTGTGCGTTTTGTGTGGGTTTGGGGTCGATGAGAGAAGTTTCGGGCATTTACTGGTATCATAAGCATGATCGTATTGCCGATTATTTAAATGAGAGGTTGCGTAAGCAAATGAATGAAAGTACCAAAGAACCAAAAGATGATCTAAAGTTTGAGGCGTTGTTTCAGCGGGGGAGCGAACTGCTGCATCGTGGCAAGGTAAATGATGCGGTTCCCGTCCTCCAACAAGCACACGCTCTTGATCCTGAACATTTTGATGCCGCGCTGAACCTGAGCGGCGCGTACATTTTAACAAAGAAATTTAAGCAAGCAGCACGGCTTCTAGAGTGGTTGCGTGACCAAGCTCCTAACAATGTGATGGTTTGGACAAATTTAGGTGCCGCTTATTTGGGAAATCCTGTGTTGGCGCGTGATGAAGAGCAGCTTCAAGCGATTGCTGCTTTCAAAGAAGCGTTGGCTATCGACCCCATTGCACCCAATGTCGCGTATAATATTGGGCTAATTTACCGTGACCGCAGGGAGTACGAATCGGCAATTAGCTGGTTTGAGCAGGCGGTGAAGGCCAATCCCCACGATAAGGATGCCCAAAACCTGATTAAGAAATTGCGCGACATGAACGGCCGTTCCTAAACACACAACTTCAAGACATATCTTTTGCCAGATAAAGAACCCGCGGATATTTATTATGACTCCCACTTTTTCCCCTTTTGTTAC
Organism: Candidatus Leptofilum sp.; assembly: GCF_965223285.1. Taxonomy (GTDB): domain Bacteria; phylum Chloroflexota; class Anaerolineae; order Promineifilales; family Promineifilaceae; genus Leptofilum. The sequence continues at coordinate 1,144,312 of NZ_OZ244997.1, forward strand.
GCGAATGAAGGCAGAAGCCTTGCCAGACATTTTTATCGACACCTTTGCATTTTACTATGACCAACTTGTTACGGGTCAAACTGGTTTTATTCATGAGGATGAGATTGAGCCAGTTGCCGATTTGCCTGATGCGGAAACGTTTTCACAGCGACTGCAACAGATTGGCAAGGTAGCTTTACGGAAAACGGCCGTCATCAAACTCAATGGCGGTTTGGGGACCAGCATGGGGCTAGAAAAGGCAAAATCATTGCTGCCTGTCAAGGATGATCTCACCTTTTTAGACATTATTGCTCGGCAAGCCCAGCTAGCCAACGTGCCCCTCATCTTGATGAACAGCTTTTCAACTGAGGATGATTCGCTGAATTTGCTTAAAAAATATGCAGATTTGAACAATGCTGTGCCTACCAGCTTTTTACAGCACAAGGAGCCTAAAATTCGCCAAGATAATTTCGCCCCAGTAACGTGGCCAGAAAACCCTGAACTGGGATGGTGTCCTCCAGGGCATGGAGACATTTACACCGCGCTCGTCACCAGCGGCACGCTCCAGGCGTTGCTAGAAAAAGGGTATGAGTATGCCTTTGTCTCCAATGCCGACAATTTAGGGGCAGTTATCAGCTTGGAAATTTTGGGCTACTTTGTAGATAATGAAGTGCCATTCATGATGGAAGTGGCTGACCGCACCGAGATGGACAAGAAGGGGGGGCATTTGGCACAGCGACCAGATGGACAGCTTATTTTGCGCGAATCGGCCCAATGCCCACCGGAAGATACGGCCGCTTTTCAAAACATCCACCGCCATAAATATTTCAATACCAACAACCTCTGGTTTCACTTACCAACCTTGTACCAACAGATGCAGGCATACAACAATCGGCTGGGGTTGCCCATGATACGCAATAGCAAAACGGTGGATCCCCGCGACCCCAATTCTACGCCAGTGTACCAGTTGGAAACGGCCATGGGGTCCGCTATTGCCGTGTTCAAAGGTGCCCAGGCGATCCGCGTGCCGCGCAGCCGCTTTGCCCCAGTAAAAACCAGTAACGACCTGCTGGCTGTTCGGTCTGATGCGTACACGCTTACCGATGATTTCCGTATTGTGCTGAGCGACGAGCGCACAATGAAGCAATTTAACGTCAATTTGGACGGCCGTTTCTACAAATACGTGAGCGATCTGGAAGCCAGGTTCCCCCAAGGTGTGCCTTCATTGGTACAAAATAGCCGTTTGGAGATCAACGGGGATTTTCGTTTTGGCAAAGATGTGGTTTGTGTGGGTGATGTGTATTTACGCAATAAAACAGATGCCCAAATCGAAATTCCCGATGGCACAATTTTGGCTGGAGAGTTGAATTATCCTGCATAATTTTTGGGAAAAATTCGCGGTGTTCTCTAGCTGGTTGTGATACAATTGTTTCATGAGCCAATCTCTTGTGGTAATTGGCGGTGGGTTAGCTGGAACAGAAGCAGCGTGGCAACTAGCCGAACAGGGCATTCAGGTAAAACTGTATGAAATGCGCCCACAACGGCAAACCCCTGCCCACGTTACCAATCACCTTGCCGAACTGGTTTGCAGTAATTCTCTCGGCTCCATGTTGCCGCATAAAGCACCTGGTTTGCTCAAGGCGGAGCTGCGTGGCCTGGGTTCGATGATTTTGGCTTGCGCCGCCGAAACGGCCGTTCCTGCTGGATCATCCCTCGCCGTTGACCGTGACAAATTTGCAGAGCTGGTTACTGCCAAAATTGAATCCCATCCTAATATTGAACTAATTCGGGAAGAAGTAACGGCCGTACCCGCCGAACCTACCATCATTGCCAGCGGGCCACTCACCTCTTTAGCGTTAACTGCCAGCATCAGCCAGCTTACTGGCGAAGAGTACCTCTACTTTTACGATGCCGTCTCACCCATCGTGGAATACGAATCCATAGATACCAGCATCGCCTTCCGCCAATCCCGCTACGACGAAGGGCAAGAGGAAGGGGACTACATTAACTGCCCCATGACTAAAGAGGAGTATGATCGCTTCTGCGATGCGCTGCTGGCCGCGGAAACAATCACCCTCAAGCAGTTTGAGCAGGAAGACCCCCACTTTTTTGAAGGCTGTATGCCCATCGAAATCATGGCCCAGCGCGGGCGCAAGGCACTGGCGTTTGGTCCCATGCGGCCCGTGGGGTTAATTGATCCGCGTAATGGGAAACGGCCGTACGCCGTTGTGCAACTGCGGCAAGATAATCTGGTTGGTTCCCTTTACAATATTGTCGGCTTTCAGACCAACTTGAAGTGGGGCGAACAGCGGCGCGTGTTGCGGCTTATCCCCGGTTTGGCAAATGCAGAATTTTTGCGTTACGGCATGATGCACCGCAACACCTACATCAACGCCCCGCACTTGCTTCAGCCCACATTGCAATACCGAGGCCGCGCCGATCTCTTCTTTGCTGGGCAGATTACCGGCGTGGAAGGGTACATGGGCAATGCCGCCACCGGGCTCGTAGCGGGGGTAAATGCCGCCCGTTTGCTCAAGGGGCAGATGCCCGTCATCTTCCCCACCAACACCATGCTGGGGGCGTTGTGCCACTACGTGACGCATGCCAGCATAAAAGATTTTCAGCCCATGAAAGCCAACTTTGGCCTGTTTGCCCAACCCCAAAACAAAATGCCCAAGGCAGAGCGTTACCGTTGGTATAGCGACCGCGCCCTCACCGCGATGCGTCGTTTTTCCCGCAACAACAAGCTAGCTTATGACCGAACCATCGCCGAGGCGAATTTGGCTGAGGAGATGGCTGCATTGCCGGGAGTGGCCAGTTGACTGAGAACCTAAAACTGTGGCTGCGCCAACAGTCGGCCATGCTTTGTGCTGTTACTCTGAACCGTGCGCCAAATCTGTTGGTGGATGAAGATGATCTTATTGAGTTTTTGTCCGTGTTGGTCAACAGCGTGGGGGCATTGCCAGAATTACAGCTGGCCTCTGTACAATCCTGGGCATTAACCGCCATCGGTCACGATGCCCCGGCAGCCTACGATTGGATGGTGTTGCTGCGGGTGCTCAAAGAGCAAATCGGCCGTAGCCTGGTGGAACAGTTCCCCGCAGATGAAGCCCTCACCTCTTGGCGATTAATCGATGATGTGCTTATCTATGCCATCATTGAAGCAACCCAGCTTGCCTCTGATATGCAGCGGTCTGAATTACTAAACCATATGACCCAGCTGCGCAACCAACAGGAAAAGTTCAAAGAGAGCAAAACCAAATTTATTGCTGTGGCGGCCCATGAACTAAAAACGCCCCTTACCATTTTGGAAGGGTATACCAACATCTTAAAAGCCGAAACGCAAAACGACCCCCGCCTGCACATTTACCTAGATGGCTTGGGCAACGGCTTCCGCCGGATGCACGAAATTATTGGGGATATGCTCGATGTGTCGCTGCTGGATTTACGCACAGTAGAGCTGAAGCATCAGGAAATCAATCTTGAAAAAACCGTTTTACTGGTTGCAGACAGCGTGGACAGATATTATGCCACGCGCCGGGTAGACCTAAAAATTATGCCCTTTGAATTTGATAGCAGCACCTTCGGCGATCCCGAAAAGTTGAAAAAAGCACTCACCAAAATCTTGATGAATGGCCTGAAATACACGCCAGACGGTGGCGAAGTGGTGGTTACTGGCAGCCTGGTGCGCCAGGATGAGGTGACGGATGAATTGGCAGGGTTTGTGGACATTCAGGTGATGGACACGGGCATTGGCATTGATCCGGAAAACCTGGAATCTATTTTTGAAAAGTTTGGCAGTATTGCCGATGCTAGCCTGCACTCCTCTAGCAAGACCAAGTTTAAGGGGGGGGGGCCTGGGTTAGGATTACCAATTGCCAGGGGCATTGTGGAGGCACATAGCGGGCGTGTTTGGGCAGAAAGCCCAGGTTGTGATGAAGAAAGTTGCCCAGGTAGTACGTTCCACATTGAATTACCTATCTGGCTTAGCCCACCTAAGGTTGAAGCATAGAATTATCCCAACTGGAAAGCATAGGTGAGAAGATGGACGTTTCTGTAGAAATTGTCGTGAAAGATGTGACAGTTTACCCAGACCGGGCGCGGGTGTCTGGTGTAGGAAGCTGTGAATTGGTAACCGGGCGACATCGTTTATTGGTACCGAACTTGCCGTTGACAATGGACAGTAACTCGGTGCGGGTGCGGGGCAGCGGCACGGCAAAGGTGCGGCTGTTAGGTGTGGAGGTAACGCGCCAATTTTTTGAAGCCTCGCCGCAGGAAGCTGTGCAGGAGTTGGAAAGCCAAATTGAGGAAGTTCAGGAAGCAATCAGGGCTTTGGAGGATCAAAAGGCGGGTTGGCAAGCACACGGCATTTATTTGGATGGGATTCGCCAGGCCACGGCCGAATTTGCCAAAGGTCTCTCGCGGGGGAAAACAACGGTGGCCGAGCAGCAGCAGGTAATTGCTTTTTTGCAGGAGCAGGATGCAGCCATGCGCACGGCCGTTCGCCAACTGGATCAAGAGCAAGAATCCCTTGTTCGCCGGCTGCAGAAGTTACAGCAGGAGCTGAAGCAAATTAAGACGACCAAACCGCCCCAGCAGTACCAGGCCCAAATTGAAGTGGAGGTGGTAAGCGATGGCAGCTTCCAGCCGGAGGTGAGCTATGTAGTGAGCCAGGCTGGTTGGCAGCCGCTGTATGATATTCGACTGCTGGAGGAAAACGGCCGTTATGCGTTGCAAATCGATTATCTGGCCCAAATCATTCAGCGAACCGGGCAGGCATGGCAGCAGGTGAATTTGGCTGTCTCTACGGCACGCCCGGCCCTGAACCAGAAATTGCCAGAGATTCATCCCTGGTACATTCGGGAATACCAGCCACCCCAGCCGCGCCAGATGGTGCGCAGTGCTAAGCCCGCCGCGCCAGCCGCTGCCAAAATGGAGACGATGTCCTTTGGGATAGAAGAATCCACCGCCGAAATGCCAGCACCTGTTGAAGCTGAAATGGTGACCGCAGATGTACAAAGTGAAGGAACGGCCGTTACCTTCAAAGCTCCTGGCCAAACCGACATTCCCAATGACGGCTCGCCTCACAAAACCACCTTGCAGCAACTTCGGCTGGTGCCAAAGCTGGATTACCTCACCATCCCCAAATATAGTGACGCTGCCTTCCGCCGGGCGACGGTGGATTATGCAGAAACTGGCCCTTTGTTGCCCGGTGCCGCCAGCCTGTTTGTAGGCGAAGAATACATCGGGCAAACGCAAATCAAGTTTACGGCACAGGGAGATGAACTGGAACTATTACTTGGTGTGGAAGATCGCATTACTGTGGAGCGCAAGCTAGCCAAGCGAGACGTAGACAAAAAATTGCTGCGCGATCAGCGGCAGTTGCGGTATGGTTACACCATCGCCGTAAAAAACCTGCTCAAAACCGAGGCGCAGATAGTTGTAAAGGACCATATTCCAGTTTCACGCCATGAGCAGATCAAGGTAAAATTGGATGAGATACGGCCGCAGCCCAACGAACAAACGGATTTGAATCTGCTAGAATGGGAGCTGACGTTGGCCAGCGGTGCAGAGCAAACCATACGGTATGAATACATCGTCGAGCATCCGCGCAGCTTGCGGGTAGTAGGTTTGCTAGATTGATTTAGCCACAGAGGACACAGAGAAAAAAGAGAAATGCTTGATGTGTTTGGCTATTAGTCTTTAACTTTTAAATCAGGTAACAAATATGTCATTCCGAGGTCCTCCGAGGAATCTCTCTTCTTTGCCAAAACAGGAGAGATTCCTCACTCCGAAGACAGCCTGCCCTGAGGTTCTTGAAGGGTTCGGAATGACATCTAACACAGACATTATTTCGGAGGCACTTATTTCTCCACAATTTTACGAAACGGCTAAGCCCAAAGAACGTGCTTTTTTGGTTGGGGCTGAATTGAAACACGGACGGCCGTTGCTGCCCGTTGAAGATAGCTTGTTGGAACTGGAACGGCTGGCGGACACGGCTGGGCTTTCTGTAATTGGTAAAACCATTCAGCGGTTCGAGCGGCCAGACAGTGCCACCTACATTGGTTCCGGTAAAGTTGAAGAAGTAAAGACAGTTATTGAGGAGCTGGAAGCGTCCGTGGTGCTTTTTGACGACGAGCTAACCCCGCGCCACCAGCGTGAGCTGGAGAAAGCGTTTGGCGAGGACGTGAAGGTGATCGACCGTACCGCGCTCATCCTGGACATTTTTGCCCAGCACGCCCAAACGCGCGAGGGGAAGCTGCAAGTGGAGCTGGCACAGCTAGAATACCGCGTGCCGCGCCTAACCCGCATGTGGACCCATCTGGCGCGGCAGGCTGGTGGTCGCGTCGGCGGGCAAGGCGGCGGTGTGGGCTTGCGTGGCCCTGGTGAAACACAGCTAGAAACAGACCGCCGGGAAATTGGACGGCGCATCTCTTACATCAAAGGGCAGCTAGAAAATGTGCGGGCGCATCGGGAGCGGCATCGCGCCAAGCGACAGCAAACCGAGCTGCAAGTGGTGGCGATTGTGGGGTATACCAATGCGGGCAAATCGACTCTACTCAACAAGCTCAGCAATGCCGATGTGCTTTCGGCGGATATGCTGTTTGCCACGCTAGACCCCACCACGCGCAAAGTAGATATGCCCGGTGGGCGTGAGCTGCTCTTTACCGATACGGTAGGCTTTATTCAAAAATTACCCACCAACATCGTAGCTGCCTTCCGCGCCACGCTGGAAGAAATCACCGAAGCGGATATGCTGCTGCACGTCATCGACGCCACCCATCCCAATGCCGCTGCCCAAATTGAAGCGGTGGAGGACACCCTGGCGGAGCTAGAGGTGGATCATTTGCCAACGGTGGCAGCCCTTAACAAGATTGATTTGTTGCCTGACGGCCAAAATCCGGCCCCGACGTTTGATTTATCCTATCCGGTGGTGCCTGTTTCGGCCGTTTCTGGCGAAGGCATTCCGGAACTTTTGGTAGCGATTGATGCGGCGATGGTGCGATATTTGCAGCCGCTAACCGTCCTGCTGCCGTACCAGCGAGGGGATTTGCTCTCATTGATGTATGAACGGGGGCAGGTGGATGGCGAGGAGCACACGGGCGACGGTGTGATTGTTTATGGCCGGTTGCCGAAACGACTGGTACCCTATTTTGAACCCTATATGGGCGGACAACAAATAGCCGATGAATGATTTTTTAGACAGAGTCAGCGAATTTCTTAGTAAATATCCCGGTTTGTTGCCGCTGATAGGCCTGGGGCTGATTATCCTCAATTTGATTTTGCAACTCTTCCCAGGAAGCTGGTTTGTAGATCGGCATATTTTGCTGCATTTGGGTTTAATTATTAGCTTGATCGGGCTGCTGTTGATACGGCCGTTGTCTTAGTCCAATAATCGGTTTTCAGTTTTCAGTACGAACTTCTGAAAACTGAAAACCGATTCCTGAACACCGTTCTTTTTCCACATATCAGGTTGCTGCCGATGATTCCCATTGATACTGTTGCCCAAAACGGCCGTGTTCAAGCCGCCCTGGCTCAATTCCCAGAGCGAGTTGCTGAAATTGTCTCCCAGGCAATCGCTATCCAGCAAATTCCGGCCCCCACGTTTGCCGAGGCGGAACGGGCGGCGTACCTGGCACAGCGTTTTAGCAAACTGGGTTTACAAGATGTATCTCAGGATGAACTGCACAATGTGTACGGCCGTTTCCCGGGCAGCCAACCACACAGTCATACCCCCGTCATTATTTCTGCCCACAGCGACACTGTTTTTCCCGCAGATACTGATCTGACCATTCGTGAGGAGGGCAGCGTAACGCATGGCCCCGGCATCGGCGACAACTCGACTGGTGTGGCGGGATTAATTGGCTTGGTTGAATCGTTAAAGCTGCATGGGATACGGCCGTTAGCCAACATCTGGCTGGTGGCCAACGTGGGCGAAGAGGGGCTGGGCGATTTACGTGGTATGCGAGCCGTTGTTGAGCGTTTTGGTGGCAACGCAATTTATTTGGTGGTAGAAGGTGGCTTGTTTGGTCAAATTTCTCATCAGGCAATTGGCGTGCGCCGCTATGAAATTACCTTTCGCACTGCTGGTGGACATTCTTGGGGCAATTTTGGCCAGCGCAGTGCTATTCATGAACTCGGCAAATTTATTGCCGCCATAGACAAGCTCAAGGTGCCAACCAGCCCCAAAACCACCTACAACGTGGGCGTCATTGAAGGCGGTACTTCCATTAACAGCATTGCTCAATCAGCTAAATTGCTGCTGGATTTGCGCTCTGAAGCGCCAGAACGTCTTGCTATTTTGGTGGCAGAGGTAGAGAAGCTGGTGGCACATTGGCAAGCACAGCCAGAGTTACAGGTGGAAATGATTCAGATTGGCAATCGTCCGGCAGGGCAGTTGCCACGCAATGCGCCGCTGGTGCGGCAAGCAGTGGCTGCGCTGCGGCAGGTCGGCTGTGACAAAATTAGCTTCATTGCCAGCAGCACCGATGCCAATGTGCCGCTTAGTTTAGGCTATACGGCCGTGTGCATTGGCCTCACAGAATCTGGCAACGCCCATCGGCTGGATGAATATATGGACAGCACCCACCTACCAGCGGGGATGGGCCAACTGCTGCTGCTGGCTCTGTCGGCGGCGGGCATTTAAATCTAAACAAACCACTATTTTTACTGAATGACGATACGGGAGTAATTGATGAACTTTGAACTGAATGAGGAACAGCGCGAGTTTCAGCACATTGTGCATGATTTTGTCGCCAAAGAGCTAAAACCGATGGCGCGAGAAACGGATGCGTCTGGTGAATTTAACTGGACGGCCGTAAGAAAGATGGGGCCAATGGGGCTGCTGGGTCTGGAAGTGCCGGAAGCCTATGGCGGTGCGGCCGTGGATGCCGTCAGTGCTGCCATCGCTATTGAAGAGCTGGGCTGGGGCTGTGGCTCTACCGCTTTAGCAGTGTCTGCCCACAACGGGCTGGCTTTAGGGCCGATTGTAAAGTACGGCAACGACGCTCAAAAAGCACATTGGCTGCCACCGCTAGCCACCGGTGAGGGCAAACTGGGCTGTCTCTCGCTCACGGAGCCGGGGGCAGGGTCTGATTTACAGGGTGGGGTGCAAACAACGGCCGTAAAAGAAGGTGACACCTGGATCATCGACGGGGCCAAAATGTGGATGACCAATGCCTCCATTTCTGATGTGATGGTACTGCTTTGCCGCACCGACCGGGCTGGCGGCAGCCGTTCACTCAGCCACATCATCGTACCTACAGATACGCCCGGCATTACCATTGGTCCCGCCGAAAAGAAGATGGGGCTGAAAGGGTCGCCTACACACGCCGTTACTTTTGAAGAAGTGCGGGTGCCGCTAGAAAATTTACTGGGCGAAGAAGGGCGCGGTTTGCAGCAAACCTTGGCCACACTAGACAGTGGGCGCGTGGGCATTGGGGCTTTGGCAGTGGGTTTGGGGCAGGCGGCGTATGAAACGGCCGTGCAATATGCCCATGAACGCGAAACCTTTGGCAAGCCGATTGCGCATCATCAGGCCGTGCAGTGGATGCTGGCCGATGCCGCTACCGAGCTACAAGCTGCCCGCCTGATGGTTTACTGGGCCGCTGCATTGAAAGGCGCAGGCAAAAAGTACACCAAAGAAGCGGCAATGGCCAAGCTGTTTGCCACCGAGGTTAGCGAGCGCGTCTGCCGCAACGCCATCCAAATTCACGGCGGTTACGGCTACAGCAGCGAGTTTGAGGTGGAACGTATCTACCGCGACACGCGGCTTATGACCATTGGAGAGGGAACGAGCGAAATTCAACGTCTGGTGATCGCTCGCCACATTTTGAATTTATAATCATAGGACTTACGCAATGAAGAGTACAAAAGTCTTGTTCTCTCTGGAATTTACATCATTAGACCCAAGACTTTTGTAGATTGAGAGGTTCAACTTTTGACAAAAGTTGAACTTCTGTTACCCCGCAAAGTAAAAACGCGCCGCCTGACAATTGCCAGGTGGCGCGTTTTGTTTGAAAGTTGTGGGCGAGTTAGTTCAAATCGACGCGCAAGTTGTATGGTGTGTTGGTAACTGGTGCGCTAAATACGCGAATAAAATACGTGCCAGCTCCCAAATTATTCAGGTTGATTATTTTAGTGCTTGAGGCTGAACCATTGTTTTGCAAAAGAGATAAACTGCTACAGGTTCCGCCATAAACGATGAGTTGGCCCGAGACCGGTTCAAAACCTGATAGCGTGATTGAGACATTTTGCTGACTGGTAATGGTAAAGCTATACCAATCTTCCTGGTCATCGGACGTGAACTCGTAGGTGGTGTTAGTGCCAATGCCATATGCCTGGCTGCAATTGTTATTTGGCTCAATGGGCGGGTAATTGTTTAGCACCATTGGCAAATAAATGTAGGTAATGGGCAAAGCAGTCACGTTAACCGTGATAGTTGCCGTGTCAGGTAGATTGCCACTGTCCAGCACCTGAACAGTTAGATTGTAAATAGGCATGGTATCTGCGTTTAATTTGGTACTGTCATTGACGGTGATTTGACCGGAGGAAGGATTTATGGTGAAGACAGAACCAACATTTCCGCTTCCCGTAATGGAATACGTTAGACTATCACCGGCATCGGGATCAGAAGCTGAGACGGTACCCACAACCGCACCATTTGAACTGCCTTCTGAGATGAAGAAAGTGGCATCGTTAACCGTTGGGGTTTCATTTCTATCGGTTAAATTAATGGTAATTGGGGCGGTGTTGGTTTGTGCTGGTAACGTTGGTGTGCCATTATCCGTCACGCGAACAGTCAGGTTGAAAGTTGGGGTAGCCTCGAAATTGAGTGGCGTGCTGTTGTTCACCGTGATTTCACCACTGGTTGAATTTATGGCAAAGGCGGAACTGCTGTTGCCGCTAATAATTTCATAAGTAACCGGTCCCTCTGGATCGTCTGCAGAAACTGTGCCTACAGCTGTTCCAACTGAACTGTTCTCCTGAATTGAAAATATTGCTTCATTCACTGTTGGTACTTCATTCACATCGGTCAGATCAATGACAATTTCAGCACTATCTGTGTTCATGCCGCTATCTTCTACCTCCACAGTTAGCGTGAATGTTGGCGTCGTTTCAAAGTCTAGTAATGAGGTATCTAAGACTGTAATTTCGCCATCAGAGGCACCAATTTCAAATGCTGTTGAAGGATCGCTAGCGGTGATGGTGTAATTAAAGGTTTCGCTGGCATCAGGATCGCTCGCCGCTAGCGTGCCGACTGACGTGCCATTGCTTGAGTTTTCTGGCAATGAAAAGCTGTCGTCATTGAGGGTAGGCGGCTCGTTTATGTTTAGCACGTTGATAGTGATTTCGGCCGTATCCGTCAATAAGCCGCTATCTTCTACTTCAACGGTTAAGGTGAAGATGGGCGTGGTTTCAAAATCCAACAGGGCTGAATCGGAAACCGTGATTTCGCCACTGCTGCTGCCAATGGCAAAGGCAGGAGACGGTTCACTGGACAGAATGGAGTAGGTAAAATTGTCTTCGGTATTGGCATCCGACGCCATGACGATTCCTACAGAAGTGCCAAAGGGTTCGTTTTCCGCAATGGAGAAGAGACTATCATTGATAGTTGGTGGTTGGTTTATAGTAATTGCGAAGGTGTTGGTAATTTCATCGACGCCAGTTGTAACCGTAAATTCAAAGGTGTCGTCTATTTCTGCACCTAAGCTGGTGTGATTATAGACTAGAAAATTCTGATCAATGTCAGACTGAAGAAATTGGCTAATGGGCATCAGTGTGGTTATACCGCCAGTGTCACTCAAGACCAGGTTTCCATTGAGTGGCGTGATAGACAAGGTATAGGTTACTGTGGCATTCTCGTCAACGTCATCTTCCGAAAGGAGCATACTGCTTGTAATGTTTTCGCTCTCTCCAGTATTTAATCTGAGTCCATTGTTATTAACAATTATTGTTGCAGCAAGAACTGAACCCAGCCAAAAAATGATCGTACTCACGCTGAGTAGTATTGCAAAAAGAATAGGGACACGTTTTCTCCGCATACCGATACTCTATCGATACTTCTTGTTATTTATTGCACGCAATGAAATAACCTAGACCCCGTTTAGCCTCCTGGTGGTGGGGGTGGGGTGAATGTTGGTGGTGGTGATGTTGGTTGTGGGTTGCTGCCGCCGCCGGGGTTGGGTGTGGGTGTAAAGGTTGGCGTTGGCGTATTAGATGGCGTTGGTGTCGGCGTGTTGGTAGGTCGTGGCGGAATGGTGCCAGCGATGGGAACGTTGTCGCCCGTCGAGCCTTCAATAAACCGGCTGGCAAGGGCATATAACCAACCTGAACTGCCATCATCCAATACCACATTATACCATTCGGCTTCTGGGCTGTCTTGACCAATTACCCCCACAACTTCCCCTTCATACAAGAAGCGCAGGATGGGGTAAACGGTGCCAGGCCCTTGCCGTAAGCTGGCCGAACTCACAAAAATAACCAGTTGGGGGATGGGTGTTGGAGAGGGTGTGAAGGTTGGTGTGGCAGTTTCAGTTGGCGTTGGCGTGAAGGTGGCCGTGATGGGGGCTGGTTTAATGGCGATAAGCCGATTGCTGCTGGCGGCGATTTCCCTATTGGTGGCTAAATCTTCTAAAACAATGTGCCATTCTGACATGGCATTGCTGCCGCTGCCAGGTAATAGGGTTTGTAAGCTGTAGTTGCCATCTTCGGTTGGGGTACTAACGCTGCCTAACAAGGAACGGCCGTTATCAGTAACCAGGTAGACAGCAAATCTTTGATTTTCGGCCAGCGTATCTGACCAACTCCAGCGGAAATTGGCTGTGTCGCCAGCCAGGAACTCAGTGGCCTCTGCCGGTGACAATAAATTGATAAGACCGATGGTTTCACTGCGGTCTGTAGGGTCAATGGCAACGGCCGTATCAGCTGGATTAGCTACTGCTGCAATAGTTGCCGGTATGGAGGGCGTGGGTGTGGCCGTGCTAGTACTGTCAATGCCCACTGCCACTGGCTGGGCCGATGGGGTGGCATCTGTTTCCCCACGAGAAGAAACCAAGATGGCTACAATGCCCAAAATCACTAAAATGCCCACAAGCGGCAGCAAAAGAACCGCACGGGAGCGGCGTGGCAGTGCAACCACGACTTCTGTTTCGCCACGTGTTTGCACCAGCATGCGCTCGTTTTGCAGAGCATTATCTACCGCTTCCAAAAACTCTTTGATAGTTGCGTAACGACCCCACGGCTGTTTTCGTATGCTTCTGTCAACAAGATCATACGTTTGTCTGGCTAAATCAGGTCGTTTTTCTTCTAGGGCCGTGTTTTGCGGCCGAATTGCTTGCGAAAAAGTTTGCCAAACCGAGCCGGGTTCCTGAGGAAGCTCACCGGTTAAAATTTCATGCAAGATGGTGCCCAGGGCATATATTTGGCTGCGGCTGTCGAGGGGTTTGCCTTGCTGGCGTTCCGGGGCCGTGTAAGGTGTGTTGGTATTGACCTTTGCGTTTACGGCCGTACCGTTTTCTATGGCTGGGATTCCTAAATCTACCAGCACAATCGTACCATCTGCTTTCAGCCGGATGTTGTCCGGAGAGAGATGATAGTGAAACAAATCCAAACGCTCTGCCAGTTCCAGTGCTTCTGCCAGTTGGCGTACAATTTGAAGAGCGTAAATACTGTTGGCGGGTGAGTTTTGTTCAGAGAGCTGGTTTAACCGATCGCGAAGCGAGATGCCTTCAACAAGGTCCCGTGAAACGTAGGGTCGGTTATTTGGCGTTGTTCCAATTTGGTAAACTTCGGCAATATTAGGGTGCTTTATTTGAGAGACCTTGTTCATTTTTTCGATGAACTGGTCTACATACTGCTTTTTATTGTTATAAATTGGCAGGAGAATTTCAACCGCGACAGGGCAGTGTTCATCAACATCAAATGCCCGATAAAGATCGGTAACGGCCGTCTGCGTGATGTGGGCTTCTAACCTATATTGATCGAGTAACTGATCAAACAGGTTGGACGGCTTAGCCTGGTCTTTCTGGGTTTCCATCCGTTCCTAATAATCAATTTGCACACTTTATGCAAACAAAGCCTCGCCATTATACCCAAGAATGAAACAAGCTAAAACGATTGGATACATGAAGCATACCAAACGAGATAGATGAAGTTGCGCTGTTGCTCGTTATTGTTCGGCAAGGCCAATTTATTCGGGCGTGGGTTTACCCTCTTAACACTCTTCCAAATAATGCTGCCTCTTTTCAGAGACGTTGCTCCCACTGTAAACATAAGTACACTTACTGGCCTTATCATAATGAGCAAAAGTTTCGATCATTCTTACGAAACGCCTTTCCGAATTTCCAACAGCTTACTCATATGTGTGTCAAATAAGGGGTGTAAATTGCCCCCCATATTTCTGTTTGCAGCCCAGAGTGGTGTTTAGGGGGTCGTGATGTTCAAACTGTATTGATCGCTCAGGTTTACACCACCGTCGTTGATGAGCCACACGTAATATATGCCAGTTGGTTGGTTTGACAATGATATAGTTTTTGTTGCAGAAAAGTCTCCATTTTGGCCTAGGAGCGTCAAATTGCCACAACTGCCTCGCCAAACGGTAATTTGACCCGCAATGGGTACAAATTCTGTTAATTTGATTGTTACATCAGTCTGGCCATTTAGCGAGAATTGATACCAGTCGTGGGTGTTCTCAGCTAAGAATTTGTATGCTTGGTTAGTCTCGATGGGGTATGCTTGACTGCAAGCGTCATTTGGCTCACCCAGGGCGTTTTGACTGAGGTAGTTGTTGAGCATAAGAGGTAGATAGATATTGCTGCCAGGGGAAGTGGGTGGGTCTATGGGCAAAAGCTCAATAGAAACGGCCGTTGCCGTTGCCACTTCAGAATTTGTTACTGTTTCTAAACCTGTTGCCGTAAACAATATTGTGCCACTGACTCTGGGAATATAGGTGCAGTTGAAGACGGCCGTTTGCCCCACGGCAAGTGTGTCCAGGAATAAATCACAGCCGGTATCCGGTTCTGAATTAATTGTTACCTCGTCCAGGCTGGCACTGCCATTGTTGGTGAGGGTTATGGTAAAGAAGAGCTGCTCCCCTTCTCTAATTGAGGCTTGGTCTGGCGTTACCGTCAGGGTTAGCAGTGGATTCACAATAGCGACATCAATTGTGTGATTTGCTTCGACTAAATATTCAATTGTTGTGGTGGTGGCTTGCACCGTTGCTGTATTGGTCTGATTGGCGATGGCACTGTCAACGTCGCAGCTATAGTTGAGGCTTTCGCCCGGTTCTAGCGCGGGCAAGCTGCCTGCGGTCTGATCACAATCGGCAAAGTCAGTGTTGGTAACGGCTATATTTTCCAACACGGTGTCTCCACTGTTTTCTATTGTTATTTCAACCGTGAACGGCTCGCCCTCAAGAACGGCCGTCGACGATATCGCTTGGCTTATGGTTGTGTCTGGGTGAAATACCTCGATGGCATCAAAAAAGACGTTAGCGATACTGCCATCTATATTTTGTTGCATTGCCAAAGATAAGGACACCGTTTGGTCTGCAAACTCAGTAATATCAATAATAGCATTGTTCCAACCTGTTGGATTGTTTATGCCGTCTACAATTAATGACCATATTTCTTCATCATCAATGGTGACGACTGCACGATCGATATTTGGGGGACCAGGATCACGTTTGAGCGGATAGAACCAAAAAGAGAGCAATGCCGCATTTTCGGCAAGTGGGATCGATTGACGGGCTCCATTGTTGCGAATAATGAGCGGGCTTGGGCCACATGCACCGCCAACCCACAATGTTTGCTCACCGTCAATATTTTGTGGCGCTTCCTCGTCAATATCTGACCAATCACCAATACCGCTGAGGGGACAGGGTGTGCTAAAAAATTCCTCCCAGTCTGAAGGGATGTTTTCAAAACTGCCATCGTTGATTGGCTCTGCAAAAATGATTGGGGTGATAATGGTGAGTAAGGCTATGGTGAGCGTGAGGATGACCCACGGGGCTTTGATGTTTCGCCACTTCATTGATGTTTCTCCTGTCTCTTCGGCTAACGTTAGCGAGAGGTCCCAGACGCAAGCAAGGACACCTCTTTATTCTGGCGTGGAGAGGTTGCAATAACGCTTAAGACTTAAGAGTGAAAGCGTTAGGGGGTTGGTTCTGGGGGGACGGTGGGTGTGGATGGCCCTGATGTAGGAGCGGGAGGTTGAGGGGTGTTGCCGGGGGGAACGGCCGTTGTCCCCGGGTCCGATGGATCAGAGGGCACAGGCGTATCTGTTGGGTTTGGCGAAGTGGGTAGCCAGATGAGTTGGCCTACGCTCAGCAGAATGGTGTCCAGACAGTTGACGTCTTGCAAGCGCGCGACGGTGGTGCCTGTAGCTTGGCTCAATGCAGAGAGAGAATCGTTGGCCTGAATTGTGTAGCGTACCCAACCAAAAGGCGGTGATGGTACACAACTGGTTTCTGTTGGTTCTAAAGTTGGCGTTTCTGTGGGTGTACTTGTTGTGGTGGCTGTCGCCGAAAGGGGAGGGTCTGTCGGTGTTGCAGGTACGGCCGTTGGGGAAGGCAAGCTGGTTGGCGTTTCTACTTCCTCAGTGGGGGGAAGCACCTCATCTTCTTGTGTTTCTGTTGCTGTGCTTGTGGGGCTGTTGGTAATAAGTGCTTCATCTGTTTCGGGAACGGCCGTCAATTCAACCGCTGCAGGCAGATTAATTGCTTCGGGTGATGGCGTCGTGTTTTGTGCGCGGTTTCCCCGTCCACGAATGACCATCATGGCCAAAAGCAACAGAAAGATAAGGACAATAGCTGGAACAATAAATCTTCTGATTTGAGGCTGTCGCAGGCGATTGAGCAAGCGTAGCCAGATTGGTGGGGGCGGGGGTGGGGGTGCTAATTCAGCGGCAATTGCTTCTTCAATTGCTTGCACCTGGGCATTGATAGTTTCGTAGCGGCTCCACTCCCGCTGCCAAATACTGTTTTGTACCAGGCTGTAGGTTGCCAAAGCTAAATCAGAACGAACCTGATTCAGCGGAACCTCGCGTGCTCCCCGTTTTTGCTCAAAAATGTCCCATTCGGAAACTGGCAAGGCGGGCTGGCGGCCTGCTAGCAAACGATAAATCAATATGCCCAATGAGAAAACATTGCTTCGCCCTGAAAGTGCCTTGCCCGCTTTTTGCTCAGGGGATTGGTAATCTAACTCTCTGGACTGCTCCTCGTCTAACTGTGAGACAACGGGCGGCACAGGTGGTACGACCAAATCAAGCAGATAAGGATTGCCGGCGTCATCCACAAAGATGTTCTCGGGGCGCAAATCGTGATGAATGAGGCCGGTTGGGTGGGCTACACTGAGTCCCAGTGCCAATTTTTTTACCAATTCTAGCGCAGCCACGATTTCCGCTTTGTCGGTAGTATTCTCAGGTGGAGGAGGCGTGTCGTCTAGCTTTTCAGACAAAAATTGGCCTGTGTGGTACGGCATGACGGCAAACGGCCGTTTGCCATCCACCCCAAAATCTTGCAAAGGTAGCAGCGTGTCATGAGCCAGCTGCGAGATGGTTTCTGCACGACGCTGAAAACGTTCGCTCAAATCGGTTGCTCTGGCGGCCTCAGGTTGTAAGGTTACCAAAAACACAGCATCGTCGGTTTTTGTATTTTTGGCTAGATAGATAGCACTCGCCGCTTGCTCCACGAGCAGTTCATCCAGCACGTAATGGCTTATGTGGTTGTCATTTGCTTTTTTATTACGTGAAGATGCCATGAGTTAATTATTACTATCTTTGCCCCTTTTTGCTTTAGGCGTGCCCAAAAATATGCTGGCGTTGAGACCACACCAGCCCAATTATACACATTCTTATGCAAACTACAGTAATGTGAGTGCTTTTACTCAGAAAGCAAGGTGATGGTGCGGTTATCACTGGTGAGCAGGCTTGAGGATTCATCTTCCCATTGTAAACGAACCTGCCAAACGGCCGTTCCTGCCTCAGCTATATCCTCAAAAGCTACTAATACTTGGTAGCCATCCCCAAAATTGGGCTGATTGAGGCTGCTGGTTGCAATTACCGTATCGTCTTGGCGCAGTGTGAAAACCAATGCCTGCCCCGGCAGCAGCAGTTCTGAATATTGCCAGTAAAAGGTAATACGGCCGTTTAGCGGCAAGCTACTCTCGTTCGGTGGGCCTGAAAGGGTAATGGCGGCCTCCGGGGCAACGTTTGGACGTGGTGTGATGGTAGGCGTTGGGCTAGGTAAGATGGTTGCTGGCAGTATCGGCGGGCGTGTTGAGGTCGTGCTGGGTATGGTGCTAGGCTGGCTGGAAACGGCCGTGCCCGCCATAACTGTTGGCTGCGGCTCAGATGCCGTGCGAGGTAGAAAATTCAGCCCGATAATGATCAGCAACATAACCACCAGCGGGGTGACGGAATATAAAAGGCGTTTTCGGTTAATTTTTCTGTTGCCGTTGCTGGTCATGCTCTGCCTTTGCGTATGTTTGTTGGCAAAATTGTCGTTGAATGTACAAACGGCGCAACTTGCGTCGCGCCGTTTGCCTCAGAAAAGAAAGAGGAGCCCCGAGTAACTTTGTGATAAAAGTTACAAACAGATTGTAACAGCCCGCATGTTGGGTTCATCTGATGTTTGTCACTATTCTTGGTGAGCTTTATCATGGGCAATTGGTCAGGTTCTGATGCGTGGCTTGTTTAGCTGTTACAAACGGGTTGCGCCGTGCAGCCGTTGGCAGCAGAGGTGCATTGGTAGTTGAGTGCCATGCCCAGGTAGGGCGACGGGTCTAGCGTGTTTTCAAACAGGAGCTCGTTTAGGTAACGGCCGTTGCCATCATCCTTCACAATCGAAAAATGTAAATGCACCCAGATGTTCCGAGTGGCATTTCCATTGTAATCACCTGTGTAACCCAGTAGCGTGCCTTGCTCCACAAACAGTTCAGACGTACCGGGCGGAAAAGCTGGTTCAATAAAGCTGTTGCCTTCCCGGTCTGCCATGTGGGTGTAATACAGCCAAATTTGTTCACCGGGGCGTAACGGATCATCGGGTACGCGCACAATGAGCGCGCTGCGCCAATTTTCATCGCGGGTTACGTAGCCATCGTAGGCGGCATAAACAGGCGCAGTGCCAGGATTACCTTCGCTAAAAATATCAATGCCCTGATGTGGGTTGCTATTGGAATACGGGCCGCGCGGATCTTCATACAGTAACCCAATGAAGCCATCAGTAGGCAAAATAAAAGGGGCACCAGGGCAGGCGTCTTGTTGCGTGGTGATCAACGCGGCACGTTCTGAAGAGTCGCCCTGTGCCCACTGCAAAAAAGAGTGGCTCCGGGGGTCGCTCAACAAGCGTAGATACCCCAGGCCGCGATTTAGCACAAACGCCCCGATGAAAAGCACCAGCAGCGCAAGCCCGATCTTGAGCCAGCGATACTCTGGGGCAAAGAACCAACCGCTAAGTTGTTTGAATTTGGGGAAAAGCGATTTCATAGAATGTGAATTTGTTCAGGATTGCTTGAGCTTGGCAGCCCACTGCTGGAAGTGTGCCTGATCTTTTTCACTAAGGAAGGGATTTTGCACCGCCAGGTTGCAAATTCGCAGCGCATCCTCAAATTTGCCTTCACGGCGGTAAATGACGCGCAAATGTTCATACGGAAACCGCGTAGAAACCTGATCGCGAACTGCCTGTTCATAATGTTGGCACGCCTCTTCAATGCGCCCTGCCATTTCCAAGGCTTTGCCGCTGGATAAATTTTCCAGGATGCGGGGTCGGAGTTCGCTGTAAAGCAAATCGTAAGCACGGAGTTGGCCTTTGAGCTCGGTGGTTTGCTCCGCTTTTTCCAATTCTTGGGATTGGTTCTCAATAAAGTAGAGGATGGCCTGTGCGGAAACACCCTCTGCTTGCTGTTGTTTCAGTTGTGAACGCAGGATTGCCTCTGCCTGGGCAAACGCGTCATTTTCTTTTGCAAAATTATTCTCCTGTTTCTGAAATGGCCACCACTTTGGCATAAATAAAGCTCCTAACAAAACAATATAACTTATTCCACCCTACAGCATAAATTGTCTTTCTAAATGTGAAACTTGCGGCTGAAATTTGGTGGGAGATTCGGAACCTAATCTGCAAAAAGTGGAGCAAGCTCAGCCACGTCTACATTTCCGCCACTCAAGATGACGCCAATGCGTTGACCTGGCTCACCAATTTTGCCTGTGAAAACAGGGGCCAATGCTACGGCAGCACTGGGTTCCACAACCAGCTTCAGGCGCGCCCAGAGGAAGCGTAGCGTGGTGACAATTTCATCTTCGGTTACCGTAAGCATGTCGCTAACGTATTGACGCAGGATGGGGAGGTTGTGCGCACCGACAAAGCGGGTACGTAAGCCATCGGCCAGGGTGTTGGGTACGGCCGTTAACCTTACAATTTCGCCACGTTGCCAAGATTGCTGGGCATCGTTGGCAATGGCAGGTTCTACCCCAATGACACGGCAGGTTGGCTGCACGGCCGCTGCTGCCAAAGCAGTGCCACTGAGCAAACCGGCACCACCTACTGGTGCAAAGAGCAGATCGAGTGGGCCAACCTCTTGTAATAGCTCTAAAGCGGCCGTTCCGGCTCCAGCAATGATGTTAGGATTGTCATACGGGTGGATGAGTGTGTAGCCATGTTTCTCAATTTGCTGGGCACAAACGGCTTCCCGCTCAATGGCGGGGCAGGTGATGATGGTTGCGCCATAGCCAGCCGTGGCCGCTTTTTTGATGGCCGGAGCATTGTCTGGCATCACAATAGTAGCCTTCACGCCCAGTAACTTTGCAGCAAGTGCTAATCCCTGGGCGTGGTTGCCGCTGGAATGGGTGACCACGCCTGCTTCTTTTTGGGCTTTGCTTAGTTGGCTCACCGCATTGTATGCGCCACGAAATTTGAATGCCCCAACGCGCTGGAAGTTCTCGCATTTGAGGAAGATTTGGTGGCCAGTTTGCTGATTTAGGGTACGTGAGGTGTGAACAGGTGTTTGGTTGGCGATGCCAGCGATGCGGTTGGCGGCTTCTAAGACGGCCGTTGGTTGCGGAATTTGTAGACTCATGTGGGAGTTGAGTTTATAACGGCCGTTTCATCTCGATTCGCCGAAAGGAATCGAAATAGCCAGCTTTCTGAAAGCCAATCCATTTTGGATCTTCACACAGGTTTTCGGCAATGGAATCCTGACGCTTGTGTCGCTGATGCAGCACCGCCAGGACTGTTTCGGTCACTTCCGCCGGATCGCCAACGGTCACCTCAACAATGAGCCGCGTGAGCTGAAGCAAACCCGCATGGTATGTTACCCAGCCGCGACCGCCATTTTTCAGCTCCACAAGCAAGGCAGACAGGTTTCGTACATTTTGTTGAGATTCTGTTTCATTCAGCCAATTCGGCCGTTCTTCCCGGTGAGAGAGCAAAATGATGGCATCTTCATGGTTCAGCGTGGTGATACGCTTCACTTTGTCAAAAATTGTATTGTCTAGCTGCGTTTTCGGGGCGCGACGGGCCACAATTAGTTCGCGAGTTTCCTTGAAGCCAAACTTGAGAAAAAGTTGATGTGCTGGCGTATTTCCCTTGATGACTTCTAGCCAAATTGTGTCTAGCGAATCTTTTTCCCCAGCTTCCAGAAGACCCATCATGAGTGCGCTGCCAGTTCCCTTACGCCGACCGGCAGGCAATACCCCCAGCCGCGTGATCCAGCCGCGCTCTTCCCGCACGCCAAGCATTCCCAAACCCAGCATAGCATCCTCCTCCACGGCTACGCAAGAATGCTCTAGCGAAACATCATACACGCGGCAATATTCCATGAGGCGTGCCACATTCATAGGCATGGGCACCATGTAATCGACCCGTGTTTCATTGTAGGCGTCAGTGAGCTGTTCGTAGGTAAATTCGCTTGCGGGCTGTAGGTTCATGTGCGCATGTGAAGCTGCAAATCGGGTAGCGGGCTTATGAATCATGGGTCAGGTAGGCAGCAATCTCGTCGGCAAAGGATTTTACGTTGATTGGTTTGGTGATGCAGCCGTCGCAACCGTACCGCTGGGCCATTTCCAATGCTTTATCGGCGGGCCAGGCGGTTATGGCTACGATTGGGATGTTTTTCATTTCTGGGATTTGTTTAAGAAGGGTGACAACCGTTTGCCCATCAACATCTGGCAAGCCCATATCAACCAGTATCAAATCTGGGGTTTCTTCGAGTGCCAGGGCAACCCCGGTTTCGCCATCAGCGGCGTGGAGCAAACGGTAGTTGTGGGGTTCTAATACACGCTCTACCAACAGGCGGTTGGCGTGATTGTCTTCTATTTGTAGTATTGTTTTCATGCGTTTATGCGGCAGGTGGGGGGACGGGAAGGTCTGCAACGGCCGTATCTCGCCATTTTTCCCCTTCCTCAATTAACATGACTGGAATGCCGTCCCGAATAGGGTATTTCATGTTGGTGTCTGCACAGACGAGCCAGCAATTATGCACGAGTTCCAGTTGCCCAGGGTCATCCCCATATTCTGTTGATTGCACCGCTAACGGGCAGCGCAAAATGGATAAAAGTTGTGGGCTGATTGGCAGATCACTGATGTTTGTCATTCATAACCTCGCTTATTGCTCTTTCCTTCGTTGGCAATCATACGCATCTTCCTAAAAGTAGCAAGCTTTGGTTTGGCTTGCCTTATGGAAGCCGGGCACAGCGAAAGCCAACGGCCGAACTGATAAAGTCGGGCGATAACGAATTGCGGTTGGTAGACCGAATGCGGTCTGCCTGGTTGTTGAACGGCCACGCGCCCCCCCGAATGACGCGGGCAAAGCCGGTTTCTGGACCGGTGGGATCGTTGGTTTCACTTTCCGCATAGTAGGTTTCGTCATACCAGTCACCGGTCCATTCCCACATGCTGCCAGCCATGCCATAGATACCAAACGGACTCCGACCATTGGGTAGGGCATCAACAGGCTTCATGTTTTCGTAACTATCACTTTGGAACACGGCTAAATCTCCCGTGGGGTCTGGCATATTGTTGCCCCAGGGGTAGATACGGCCGTCTGTTCCTCTGGCTGCATACTCCCACTCTGCTTCTGTGGGCAGGCGTGCCCCAACCGATTCACAATACATTTGCGCCCCAAACCAGCTTACGTGGTTGATGGGATAATTAGCGAAGCCAGTGGCCGCAAAAAATTGAACAGAGCCATCCCCAATATCTTGCCGAGACAAGTAGCTTGTGTACCCGGCCAGCTCCTGAGGCCAGGCACAATCAACGCCATTGCAGGCGCGTTCGTACGCGCCAATGCGGTTGAGGAAAGCGGCATATTGCTCGACAGTGACTTCGTATCTGTCGATGTAGAACTGAGGCAACGTGACCTCATGCGGTGGTCGTTCATCTGGACCAGCTGAAAAATCATCTTCTGCTGCCCCCATGAGAAAGGTTCCGGCAGGAATGAGCACCATTTCCATGCCGTCTTGCTCGCGAATGATGGTAAAAGGGTAGCGGTCAGGCGTAGGGGTGGCGGTAGGCGTGCTGGTGGGTGTTGGGGTGGGGGTGATTGTTGGCGTTTCCGTTGGGTTAGGTGTGTTGGTGGGTGTGGCAGTGTGGGTGGCGGTGGGGTCAGTTACAACGGCCGCTTCCAGCATGGCGGTTGGTGTAGCCGGAACGGCCGTTGGCGTCGGTGAAGGTACGCCAAGAAAGCCTGCCACCTGCTGGCTAATGGGTGAGTTGCCCGCCAGCGTAAAGAGCACCACGGAGGCGGTCAGCAGCACAATTGCCAGAAGCAAAAAGAGAAGCGACCGACTGCGCCAAAAATCTGCCTGGCGAGCTAGCCGAAAGGCTTGCTTCACACCATGACTCCCTTGCAGATCGTACGTGGGCAAGGCACTGCTGCCATTGGCTGTTGAGAATTTGTGGATGGTTGCCACATCGGCTACGGTAATTTGGGAGAGATTGTATTGCTGCTGATGTTCGTATAAATTGTGGCACAGTTGCTGTGTTTTGTACGGATGGCCTTCTGTAATTTGATAAATGTATTGGGCAACGTCCTGAACCAAGGTGTAGGTGACAGGCTGGCGCACCAAGGCGATGGTTTCATCTTCATCCAGGGGAGGCAGTTCATAGAATAAGCCGTTTTGTAAGGCCGGATGTTCATCAGCACGGCCGTCTTTTGGGCTAGTGATGGCAAAAATGGCGTGGGCGGTGGTTTCGGCTGCCAAGTGGTGATGTAAATTTGCCACTGTTTCGTCTGGCAATGCCTCCGTTGCTAGCTGTTCCAGCAGTAGGTGGGCATTGTCAAACAAGAAAAGTAGACGCCGCTGGCTGGTTTGGCTAAACGGCCGTTTCTCATGCAAGATTTTTTCGGTGGGCAGCAAAAGTTGTTGCTGTAGTGCCTTTGGCGGATCGGCAATAAAGTCTGTATGGTTCAGCGTATCCAGCTCAATGTTGTACCGCGCCAACGTGTTGAGGCCGATATTGGCAATGTCCCAATAAAGCGCGCTAAGGCTGTCTAATGCCGTTTGGGCAAAATCAACGTAGATGCCTACAAACGGTGGGTTGATGGCACCTGCTTCTAGCTGCTTGAGGACGGCCGTTTTGCCAATTTTTGCTGGACCATGAAGGATAATCGGCTGGTCGGCAGCTAAATCTGGGGCAGTTTGGTCTAGCAGCCAGGCAAACAACGCCTGCCGCCCAAAAAAGAGAGGAGAGCTATACCCATTTTGATAATATGGATTTCCAGTCGTTGTGCTTTTATTCATAAGCATAAAAATAAGCAACTTTTGCCACCTATTTTATGTGTAAATGGGTCTGATTACAATGTGACTAACAGAAGCCGTTTGCTAAACGCCTGCTTTGCTCAAGGTCGCCAGGGTCGTTTGTACACGATCGTATTCCGCTTTGACCTGGTCGAAGAGATGATGGGCATCCTGAAGTTGGTCGGCTTTGGCAATTTGTTCTAGCTGATGGCTAAAGGCAGCGAGCGAGGTCATGCCCATGCTGGCACTAGAGCCTTTGAGCGTGTGTGCAGCATGCCGAATAGCTAAGCTATCGTGAGTTTGCACAGCCGTTTCCAGAGATTGCATCAGGAGAGCCGTATCTTCCAAAAAGATGGGGGTCATCCTTTCTAGAAACTCATGCGTGTCTTTGCCTACCAGCTGCGCTAACGCTTCCATATCAATTGGTTGAGCAGATGGTACGGAAGCAGGTGCTTCAATTGGGGTAGAGGCGAGGTTGTTGCTGGGCTGGTTCTGAAATTCGATGCCCTGGTAAAGCAGTTCTACCAACTGCTTAATCGTAACTGGCTTGCTAAGGTATTGGTTCATTCCAGCAGCCAAATAATTTTCACGATCACCGGGCAGGGCGTGTGCCGTAACCGCCACGATGTACGGCCGTTTCCCCTGCGCACACTCTGCCAAAATTTGTTTTGTCGCCGTCACGCCGTCCATTTCTGGCATCTGAACATCCATCAGGATCACGTCGTAAGCGTGTTGACTGGCAAGTTCTACAGCGATGCGACCGTTTACGGCCGTATCCGCCTCATACCCTAATTTGCCCAAAATGTTTTGTATAACGCGACGATTAAGCTGGTTGTCTTCTACCAGCAGAATCCTCAAAGGGAATCGCTCTGCCATGCTCTCGCCTGGTTCTCGCTTGGTTTCTGCTCGGCTACCAACAGACAAAACAGCCATTAACAAATCGTACAGTTGCGGCCCTTTTATTGGCAGGGTGAGCGTACCAGCAAACAATCCTGGTTGCCTCAACATTGTTTGGCGCAAGACGTCTTCCTGCTGCCCCATTAGGATGGTGGGAAGGGGAGTACTGCTTTCTTTGTTGGTTAACTGGCTCAAAATGTCGGGCTCAGCTTGCCAAACGGCCGTATCCAACAGCACCATGTGAAAAGGCAATGAATGATCAATCCAGTAAGCCGCCTCTTTTGAACTACCTGCCACATACACTTCCAACCCGGCCACGCGGGCCTCTTTGCTAATTTGCCTGCGCTGCGCCGCATTTTTGGCAATCACCAACAGTCGCTTGCCTGCCAACGATGCATCATTTTTGCGTAACGTTATTACTGGATGGACTTGCGTTGTGGCTATGCCCATTTGCACAGAAAAGTGAACCGTTGTGCCTTTGCCAATTTCAGATAGCAGATAAATTTCACCACCCATTCGCTCAATCAGCCGTTTGCAAATTACCAAGCCAAGCCCGTTGCCGCCGTGGGTGCGGGTTAAAGAGCCATCTACCTGCTGAAATGGCGAGAAAAGTTGAGAAATTTGCTCCGCAGCAATGCCAATGCCGGTGTCGCACACTTCAAATTCCAGCGAAATATTTGGCTTGTTCTGGATATGAGAAACTTCGATGTGAACGTAGCCCTCTTCCGAAAATTTGACGCCATTTTCTAGCAGATTTACCAAAATTTGCCGCAGCCGCACCGGATCGCCAGTTAATAAGGTCGGTGTTTGTTCGACTATGCGGTAGGTGAGCTTGATCATTTTCTTACCAGCAGCCTGTTGCACAGCTTCCAACGATGCTTCAATGCAATCTATGAGGTCGAACACTTGGTTATTTAAACTCAGATTACCTGCTTCTAGTCGAGAAAAGTCCAGGATGTTATTAATGAGTTCAACAAGAGTGTTGCTGCTCTGGGCAATGACGTCCACCATTTCGTTTTGATTGGCGTTCATGTTGGTTTGCCGCAGCATCTCTGCCATGCCTACCACGGCATTCAGCGGGGTGCGAATCTCATGGCTCATGTTGGTGAGGAAATGGTTCTTGGCTTGATTGGCTGCTTCGGCCGTTTCTTTGGCTTGTTGCAGCAGCAGTTCGGTTTCTTTGCGTTGGGTGATGTTGTGGAAGGTAATTAAACGGCCGTTTGCCCGTTTGTTTAGGTTTTCCAGAGGGGTAACGGAAACTTCATAGAAGGTTTCAGCAATAGATAGCTCCAGTTTGGTATTCTGGTTTTTAGCCAATGCAGCTTCCAATGGTGCCCAGCTTGGGCAGTTCACCACAAAAGGTTTGCCCAACAACGCTTTTTCTTCTTGTTGCAGCAGGGTTACGGCCGTTTCGTTTACGTCTAAAACCCTGTTTCGGTGATCCAGAACAATGACGCCACTTTTTAGCTGCTCCACCACTCGTTCCCGCGCAATTGGCACAACATCCAAAAAGCTAAATCGGAACCAGGCTATTGTGAAGCAAAAAGCGGTGATGGCAAAAGCAAATGGAGTGAGGTCTAGATATGGAACAGGATTACTGTCTGTGAGGTACACAATGTTGCTCAGCCAGGGGCAAAGGCTGCCCATTACAACAAGAATGATTTGTCCCTGAAATTGTTGTGGGGTGGTAACCATCTTCCGCAGCAAGAACACACTGCTGACAGCCAGCAATAGGTAAACATACCCAATGTAGGTCCAAAACCAAAGGCCATGCTCAAACACAAGGTATGTTAGATTGTTGACGTGCTCCAACGTTATTGAGGGCCAAATGAGCCCATGTTGTTCATTTGTCCAAACAAGTAAGAGGGTGATCAAAGGGAGAATGAGCAGAACGGCCGTAAATCGCCGTGGCTTTTCTATTTTGTCGAAAGCACCAATATATTTAAGTACAAAAAGCAGGTATGAGACGGGGATAAAAACAATGCCAAAATATTCGGCTTTTGCCCAAAACAGTTTGCTTGCTAACGAAGAGCCATTGAGTTCAAAAATATAGCCAATTACCCAAATGGTAATGGCAAGGAGTAATGATAGCAAATCCCGGCTGCCAGCAGCATTGGGCTGCCGGTATGTGTATGCCATAGAAGCAAGCGCAATCACAGCGGTAATAGCAAGTGGGATAGTGTAAGGAGACAGTTCCACAATCATCGTGTTGCTTTACAAATTCTTCCCCTGTAGGGATAGATGACAGGTTTGTAAAGCACGCTGAAGCTCCTGCACCCGAACAGGTTTGCTTACGTAATCGTCCATGCCTTGGCTCAGGTATGTTTCGCGGTCTCCTACCAGGGCATTGGCTGTCATGGCAATAATATAAGGTTGCTTGCATCCTATCAGTTCTTCGCGAATGTGGATGGTTGCTTTGAGACCGTCCATTTCTGGCATTTGTATATCCATCAAGATGACATCGTACGGCCGTTGCAGCACCGCTTCAATCACTTCTAAACCATTCCCGGCTACATCTGCCCGATACCCCAGCCGCTCTAACATTCGCAGGGCTACCTTCTGGTTGATGGTGTTGTCTTCAGCTAGCAAAATACGCAAAGGAAATTGCTCTCCCAATGTGGCGTCGAACATTGCCTTTCCCTCTTGTGGGGGAACGGCCGTTGCGTCATTAGATAATATTTTTACCAAGGTGTTAAACAGAACAGAAGACTTAACTGGTTTTGTGAGCGTTGCCTGAAACAAAGCACGTTTTTCTGAAGGCAGCGTTTGCCCGATGGAAGAGAGCAGCACCAAGGGCAACATTTGCTCAGAGCGAGTTTGGCGGATGATTTGCGCCAGCATGGCACCATCCATCTTTGGCAACTCCATGTCCAACACCGCCACATCAAAGTGCGCTTTGTCTTTCAGGGCAAAGATGACATCTGCGCTGGTGCTAAAACAGTGCGGAATCATCTGCCAGGCGGCGGCTTGTTTTGCCAAAATTGTTCGGTTCGTCGGATTATCGTCCAAAATAAGAATGTGTTTGTTGTATAAAGCATCTCCTCTGGGCAGATTATCTTGGTCGCCAATTAATTCTGCTTCTTTAACCTGAATCGTAAAATGGAAGGTTGAGCCTTTGCCAACAATGCTCTCCACCCACATCTGCCCTCCCATAAGATTAGTCAGACGTTTGGAGATAGCCAACCCAAGCCCGGTGCCACCATATTGGCGTGTTGTAGAAGCATCCACCTGGCTAAATGAGAGAAATAATCTATCTAGTTGCTCCGGCGGAATGCCAATGCCTGTATCTTTGACAGCCAGGTGAATTTCATGTTTGTTGTTAGCCAAGGGTTCGCTAGAAACAAAGATGACAATTTCGCCCTTGTCTGTAAATTTCACCGCG
Source organism: Candidatus Leptofilum sp. (assembly GCF_965223285.1). Taxonomy (GTDB): domain Bacteria; phylum Chloroflexota; class Anaerolineae; order Promineifilales; family Promineifilaceae; genus Leptofilum. The sequence continues at coordinate 1,173,302 of NZ_OZ244997.1, forward strand.
TTGCTAACTAAGTTCACCAATATTTGCCGAACGCGCGTGATGTCCCCTTGTATGATTGGCGGTACATTTTCCTCCATGTAATATGCCAAATTTAGCCCCTTGTTACTTGCTTCAGAATTAATTAGGTCTAAGGCTTCTTCGACACAGCTGCGCAGTCCAAAAGGCTGTTCTTCTAATTCCAGCTTTTCGGCTTCGATTTTGGAGAAGTCTAAAATGTCGTTGAGTACGCTTAACAGTGCCTCGCCACTGCGGTGGGTTGTTTCCACATAATCCTGCTGTTCAGGTGAAAGTGATGTGTCTAGCAGCAGATTGGTTAACCCGATTATGGCGTTTAGGGGGGTGCGAATTTCATGACTCATGTTGGCCAAGAAAGCAGATTTGGCTCGGTTGGCTTTTTCAGCCGCTTCTTTTGCTTCCAGCAGTTCTTTGGCTCGTTGCCGTAGCTGCCTGTTTAGTAAACTATTGAGCAGCGCCAGGCTGGCGTGCTCGGCAAATACCTGAGCAACAGCAATGGCACGGCCGTCGAAGGCGTCTTCTTCCGGGCTTTGCATGTCCAGCGCACCAACAATTTGGTCGCCAACTTTTAAGGGGATGACAAGCTCGGTGATGGTTTTGCTATCAAAGGGGAGATAGCGTGGGTCTAAACGTGCATCTGGGCTATAGATTACCTGGTTGGTGCGTACGGCCGTGGCAATCAGCCCCACACCATCTAGGGGAATAGCCGGAGCAACTTCATGGCTAAAATGTCCTGCAAATGCATATCGTACCAGCCGATTGGCCTGCCACTCTTGCCTCCGCACAACGTTGTTGCTTAATGTAATTGGCTTGTCTAGCAAAAGCACACTGCAATCTGCAAAATCAAACTCTTCAATTAAATTGTTGGCAATTTGGAGCGCAAGTTCTTCCAAACTGTTGTAGGTAAGCAGTTGGGTGGCAGCCCGGTATAGTGAAGATAGTTCGTTTTCTGCTTGTTTCCGCGCTACTAGTTCATCCTGAAGCTGAGTGTATAGCTGAGCGTTTGAGAGGGCTTGCCCCGCCGTTGTCATGGCCTGCTGCACCAAGTTTATTTCAGAAGGGGCGAACTCGCGCTCTACAAGGGAATCTATGCCAAACGTGCCAATAACGCGCCCGCCAACCAAGATTGGTGCAATGAGGAGGCTAACGGTGCCTCTAAAGGCCAATGGTTCACGGGTGTTGGCCATTAGCGGGTCTGTTTGAACATTTTTGATGACCAAGGGTTTGGCACTTTTGATAACCTGTTCAGAAGCTAGGTTTCCTACAATCGGAAACACCAATCCAATGCCAGACGGCCGTCCTTCCGTTAAATATTCGGCCACCACATGCAATTCTGTTTCATTGGCGTTCAGCATGGCGACTGCTGCCTGGGGTACGCCCAATGCCTCGGCCAAACTCTGGCAAATGGTTTCCAATATTTCAATGGGGTCGAGCAGGGCGGATACTTTTGTTAGTAGATCATTGATAAGTGTGTTGGCAGAAAGTTCCTGGTCGTAAGTACGCAGCGTGGTGTCAACCTGGTCCAGAAACGCCTGCCACTGTTCTAGCGAGGGTGGAGATGCATCATTCAACTTCAGATTATCGAGACGGTGCTGAAGGTCTTTTTGTCGCATAGCTGTTTTATAGACGCATCAACCTTTTACAAACTAAAATAAAAATGCCTGTAAAGCCTGTTGAACCGTGGGATAATCTGCTTCTAGAGAGGCCAAATTGCTGCGGGTAAGCTCGGCTTGCCCCTGTTTGCTACTCGCTTCAACAGCCAGGCACAATTCAGAAAATGGTAAAAGGCCGATGGTGGCACTGCTTCCCTTTAGGGCATGGGCAGCCATGCTAATGGAGGTAAAATCTCTGTTAGCGAGGCCTTCCCTCATTTGGGTAATCAGTGGAACAGCATCTTCCAAAAAAATGGATGCCATTTCATCAAGCATTTCGGGTGATGAATCACCCATCACCTGTTCCAGTGCATCCTTGACGCTGTTTTGAATTTGCAACAGGGTATGCTCAGAAACGGCCGTGTTTGCTACTGTGTGGTTTGTTTGTCTCATCATAACTCTTCCTTCACAGTGGTCTATGGATACAATCAACCAGCTTTCCTCATTGTATGAGTTGGCGATTTTAGCGACACTCCCGCTAAGGTACCAACTACCTGAAAACGAGCGGTGCATAGGTACTACTGGTTTGCCCACCAAACCATACGATTTAACGCAATGTCGTTTTTTGGGGCTGGCGACATAAAATACCGTACCAATGAGTTTTGACAGTTCATCTAACAGGAATGATGTATGCAACAAATCTGGATTCAAAAAGCAGGCCCTCCTGAAGTATTAAAGGTGCAAGATGGCCCCGATCCAATCCCTCGAAGTGGCGAAGTGCGGATTCGGGTAGAGGCTGCCGGTGTTAATTTTGCTGATATTTTGGGGCGATTAGGCATTTACCCCGATGCCCCTCGGTTGCCCTATGTGCCCGGTTATGAAGTGAGCGGCAAAATCGATTTGCTAGGGCAGGGTGTGCCCGATTTTCGTGAAGGGGATGCTGTGTCTGCCCTCACACGTTTTGGTGGCTACAGCAACGTGGTTTGTGTGCCGTACAGGCAAGTTTACAAGCGGTTAGACTGGATGAGTGCTCAAGATGGTGCAGCCATTCCGTTAACATACCTCACCGTTTACATGATGCTGGTGGTAATGGGGTCTGTACGGGCTGGTGACAAGGTGCTCATTCACGGAGCGGCGGGCGGGGTGGGGCTGGCTGCGCTGGATTTGTGCCGCATTTTAGGAGCAGAGACCTTTGGCACTGCTTCTCCTGAGAAGCATGACTTTTTGTTGTCTCAAGGGTTGTCACATGCCATTGATTACCGAAACCAGGATTATGAGCGTGCGGTGATGAATTTGACGGGTGGCAAGGGGGTGCATGTGGTGTTGGACCCGCTCGGCGGTGTTCATTGGCCCAAAAATTACCGATTGCTGATGCCAAGCGGCCGTTTAATCCATTTTGGGGCCAGCAGTTTAGCCACTGGCAAGCGTCGCTCGTTGTGGTCAGTTTTTCGGGGAATGGTGATGCTGCCGTTCTACACGCCGCTCAAGTTAATGAACGACAACAAGGCGGTGATTGGTGTGAATTTGGGGCATATGTGGGAACAAGCTGAGATGATGCGCCCGTGGATGAAGCAAATTATTGCCTGGTATGATGAGGCTCTGTTTCGCCCTAAAATTGACCGGACGTTTTCTTTTGCAGAGGCAGCAGCGGCACACCATTACATGCAAGACCGCAAAAATATTGGCAAAGTGCTGCTGCTGCCTTAATGTAAAATCGTTGAACGTTCTACGTCGTGCGACGTTTCCATTCCAGGAAGATACCCATGCCGACGAGAGCAAGCCCGAAAACGGCCGTTACCCAAACAATCCAACTGCCACCCGATGTGCTGGCCGCAGCACCAGATTCTGGCAGAATGATAACCGCGTTGGTACCTTCACTTACACAGAAATCATACCCAGTTTGTACCAAGCCATCGTTTGGGAAAACAGGCGCATAGCGTGGGTTTTCTGACGTGACTACATATTTTGCGGTGTCCGGTTTGGCCGTGACGCGCCAGTAGCTTTGCCCAGCCGCTGCCAAGCCGTAGGTGCCATTGTCAGCCGTAGTTAAAGTTACAACTGTCGCCTCATCGCTGCTGACAAATTCAATTGTGACGCCTTCAACCGGCTCTTCACCTGCAACGCCAGTATTCACACATACGCCATCCCCATTCACGTCTTTGTAAACGGCGCCACTAATCGAGCCTCGTTCATCCGATTGTGCCTGAGCGGTGCCGGCCAGGAGAAGCAGGAAAGCAGTCAGCAGAAGAATTACCAACCCAGTACGTCTATTTTGTTTCATTACAAACCTCCTAAAAAGTTAGTCAACAAACAATTAATATCGGTCAATTTGATCCGGAATCGGTTGGATGTGCAACCACAATGAGCCTGTGAGAATTATCCGTTTGTGGCCAGCAAGTTACCAACGTCAGCCGTTCGTCCGCAGTTGCTTGAATCCATTGAGCATTTTCCAATCGGGCAGCCAAAGGCTGGTCTCGTTCTGGCAAGATTTGCACATCGGTTACGGTGTAATTATGGGGGAGTTCTTCATCGTAGACCACAATTTCGGCACCAACTTCCAGATCAACCAGCTTGCCAAAAATCTCGCCAAAGATGTTGTGGTGGCCATTGAGCACTGTGTTGCCTGCCTGCCCCAGAGGCGCACTACTGTTGTGCCAGCCAGCCTCGTAAGCTTCTGGAACCTGCCATTGGTACACAGTTTGTTCACCACTCTGAATAGCGGTTAAGCCAACATTTACTACAGGGGCATCCACCGCAAGGCTGGGAATCACGATGCGTTGTGGCTGATTGGCTAAGCTGCCAATTTGGGCATCTTCCAAGCTAACAAACCCTTCTGGTAAGGTGATTTCGGTGCTGGCTACCGCTTCTTCTGTTATGGCAGTGGCATTGGGAATGGGCGTAACAACGACGGTAATGACGGGCAGGGGGGTGTTGGCAACGGCCGTTTGCCCGTCAGGTGGCCTAAAAAGCAATATCGAAGCAGCGGTTAAAACCACAATGAGCCCAACTGTGATAAAGACGATCCCCAGAGGGACTACTTTTTCGTCAGAATTTTGCGCTGTCATACCGCATCAGTATAAACGACAAGATGATTTATGTAAAGCAATGAGATTAGGCAGCCTGAATTGCCTGGATCAAAGCAGGCAGAATTTCACCAGATGGCCCAGAAAGCACCTCATCGGCCCAGCGGGTTAGCGGGGTAGGCTGGGGATTGATTTCCACGAGCAGAGCCTTGTTTTCCAGAGCGTACATGGGCAGCGTGGCCGCTGGGTGTACCAGGGCAGAAGTGCCAACAGAAAAGAAGATGTCGCAGGATTGGGCGGCGTGAACGGCCGTTGTCAACACATCTCCGGGTAGATTTTCGCCAAACCACACCACATTCGGCCGTAGCAAGCTGCCGCAGGTTGGGCATTTTGGTGGCACCTCATCACCTGCTGGCAATTGCGCCACAAAATGGCCATGCGTAAAGCACTTTGTTTCCATGATGTTACCATGCAGCGAGAGTACGTTGGTGCTGCCTGCCTCCTGGTGCAGCCCATCGACATTTTGGGTAATGACTGTGAGTTGTGGCACCAGGTTGGCCAATTCGACCAACGCCACATGACCCGGATTTGGGGCTGCCCGATTCACCAGCTCCCGTCGCCAGGTATACCACTCCCACACCAGCTTGGGATTGCGCTGAAATGCTTGTGGTGTAGCCAACTCTTGCGGATCATATTTGGCCCAGAGGCCCGTTTGTGCTTCACGGAAGGTCGGTACGCCACTCTCTGCCGAAATGCCCGCCCCGGTAAGTACCGCAACAGATTGGGCGGTTTTCAATTTTTGGATGAGAGTGTCTGGAAAATGAAAATTGTCTGACATATCTTTTTCTCTATAATGAGGGCAAATAAGTAAACCACATGGAGCACTAATTTGAGTCAAGAAACGCCTCAGCAGCCACAATTTGCCCACAAAATTGAAGAGGAATTTGCCCGCATTCTTGATTACTATGGGATTGAATGGGAATATGAACCACGTACGTTTCCTCTGGTTTGGGACGATGATGGGAGCGTCACCACTGCATTTTCGCCTGATTTTTATTTGCCGGGTCAGGATTTGTATGTTGAGTTGACGACGTTGCGGCCCAAGCTTATTCGGCATAAAAACCGTAAAATTCGCCAGATGGCTGAATTATACCCCGATATCAACGTGAAGTTGTTTAAGCGAGATGATTTACGCAATCTAATGATCAAGTTTGGGTTAGATGGCGAGGCTGCGCCCATTGTTGGCACAGACGCACAGGACAATGACCAATGAAGGCTACATTGCCACCAGAAGCCTATGGCGAATTATATGATGGTATTTCCAAAGTGCTTTTTTCTGCTGAAGCAATAGCAACCAGGGTAACTGAGTTGGGGGAGCAGGTGTCGGCAGATTATAACGGCCGTTACCCTCTCCTCGTTGGTGTGCTGAATGGCGTTGTCCCCTTCATGGCCGATTTACTAAGGACAATTACCATCCCGGTGGAAGTAGATTACCTGGCTATTGCCAGTTATTCAGCCGAAACGCGCGAGCGCGGTCTGGTGCGTCTGGAAAAAGATTTAGATGAGACTATCAAAGACAGGCATTTGCTTTTTGTTGAGGACATGATCGACACCGGCCTCACGCTCAATTACTTGCTGCAAAATTTACGGGCCCGCGAACCAGCCAGCATCGAGGTATGCACCTTGTTCGATAAATCCCGCCGCCGCCTTATCAATTTACCCATCAAATACAAAGGGTTCGACCTCCCGGACCGCTTTGTAGTTGGGTATGGCTTGGATTATCGCGGCAAATACCGCAACCTGCCTTTTGTCGGCCTCCTGAAGCCAGAAATATTTCAACCCAATAACAGATAAAAAAAGCACACCCTGCCAAGAGTGTGCTTAAAAAGCGAGGAGCCCCAAGTAACCATCTGGTACTTTACCGCTTCCATTGATTCGAGTGACATTTGTCTCCCGTTCTCTCTGAAACTTGCTTACTAACTCATGTGCAATTACCAATCATATATGAATACGGTATATTACACATCTTGTTAGAAAGTCTTGCTTTGGCTTTCTAAACTTCTATTCTCAATATCTTTCAATATGTTGAATTTTTAGTTTAGATCCCCGCAGCTTCGGTAAAAAACCGTCCAATTTCTCGGAGCTTCCTCTATCCCATAGATAAAAGCAGCTAGTACTTTTTACCTACAAGATAGAGGAAGTATAGATAATAGCATGTGCAACTGTCTACTGATCTTTGTCTGGCAAAAAGATGACAAAAATCATGTTTGGTGCCTAAATTCCCAGGATCAACTTCGCTAGAGAAAAGTAAATGAGCAAGCCAGTCGCATCCACAATGGTGGCAATCATCGGGCCGCTGATAACGGTGGGATCAATCCGCACGCGATCTGCCAAGATGGGAATGACGGTGGCCACCGTTGTGGACCAAATAACGATGATGGGCAGCGTGAGAGCAACGACCAGTGCCACCTCGAAGCCTGTTTGCCACAGCAAGGCACGCACGATGCCCACGGCACCCATCACAACGCCTAGCAGAAGCCCGACGGAGACCTCGCGCCGCCAGGCTGCGCCTAAATTGCTTAGGCGCACTTCGTCTAACGTGATGGCACGGATGATGGTGGCGACGGTTTGTGAGCCAGCGTTACCGCCTGTGCCAGTAATGAGTGTGATGAAGAAACCCAGAGCCACAATTAAATCCAGCTCATTTTGGAAGAAGCGTATCACTTCGCCGGAAAGGGTGGAGGCAACAAAGAGCAGCAGCAGCCAACCGATGCGCTTGCGCACTATCTGAAACACAGAGACGGCAAAGTAAGGTTGGTCTAGCGGTTCAGAACCACCGAGCCGCTGAATGTCTTCGGTAACTTCTTCCTCGAAGATGTCTAATACGTCATCCACGGTGACAACGCCGAGTAGCTCGTTGGTTTCGCTGACGACAGGGACGACGAAGTAGTCGTAGCGAGCGACAAATTCGGCCAACTCTTCCTGATCAGCCGTTGCGGGAACAGAGGCGACATCACTGCTCATGAGCGATTCGATGGTGGCATCGGGCTGTGACAAGATGAGTACCCGTAGCGGAACCACGCCGATGAGCTTCTTGTCGCGGTCTACCACATACAGGTAATGCAATGTTTCGGCATCTTCCAGAGAACGCAAGTAGTCGAAGGTTTCGCTAACGGTCCATTGGCGACGCAGGGCAACCACGTCACGGGTCATAAGGCGGCCTGCGGTTTCCTCCTCGTAGGCTAGCAGTCCTTGCACTTCGGCCGCTTCTTCTGGCTCCATGAGTCCAATGAGCCTGTCTGAAACTTCTTCTGGCAAATCTTCCAGGAACTCGGCGGCATCGTCCATCGGCAGCTCGTCGAGAAGGTCGGCCAGCCGTTCATCGTCTACTTTTTCTACCAGCTCTTGCCGCACTTGGCCACCGGTTTCATCTAGCACTTCACTGGCAATTTCAACTGGCAGCAGCTCAAAGACGGTAACGGCCGTTTCTGGTTCCAACTCATCTAGCAGCACAGCAATATCGGCGGGATGCACCCGCTCGAGCTGTGTCTGGAGTTCGACTAGCTGGCCATCGGCCACAAACTGCTCAATATCTTCAATTGGGAGGAAATTCATTGCATTTTCATCCATCTTGAAAGCTCCTAATTTGGGAGGGAATGTGTGTGTTGTGGCCGCAGCGAGCATAAATGCCACAAAAGAGAACGGGGCAGCCGCCCCATTATATCCCACTAAATTCGTGATACAATCCAAAGGGAAGGAGAATTTGATGATACCCGCGCTATTGTTGATCAACTTTTTGTTGATGATTGGGATGCCCATCTTGTTGGGAATCTGGCTATCCCGTAGGCTAAAGGTGGGTTGGTCGCTCTTTGCCATCGGGGCTGGTGCGTTTGTTTTAGCGCAGGTTGGGCACTTGCCTTTTAACTGGCTCGTTTTGCAGCAGCTAGCGTGGGTAACGCCCGATAATTTACTGCTCTACGCCACCTTTTTAGGATTATCTGCTGGCAGTTTTGAAGGTGTCATGCGCTATATTACTTTTCGCTTTTGGGCAAAGAAGGCGCGCAGTTGGGGGACAGGCATGATGGTGGGCGCAGGGCATGGCGGTGTTGAAGCAATCATCCTCGGAGTGCTGGGTTTGATTAATTTCACCATCTTGCTTGGGTTGCGCGAAGGGTATTTTGCGGACATTTTGGCATCTGTGCCAGAGGATCAGCTTTATTTGGTAGACCAGCAAATTGAGGCGTTGTTTGGTGTGTCGCCTGCGATTGCCGTGTTTGGGGCATTGGAGCGATTTTTTGCCATTTTGCTCCATTTATCCGCGTCGTTGCTGGTGATGCAGGCTTTTGTACGCAAGCAGCTGCGCTGGTTTGGGGCTGGCATTTTGTGGCATGCGCTTATTGATGGCGTTCTGGTGTATATGGTTGTGACACAAAGCGCAATTATGGCCGAGACTGTGTTGGGCGTGATGAGTGGGGTAAGTTTGGCGATTATCTTTTGGCTGCGCCGACCAGAGCCTGTCGAGGCGGAATTGCCGCCGTTGCCTGCGCTGGAGCCATTGTCGCCACTAGCAGTTTCACAGGATTCCTTGGATCAGAGTAAATATTCTTGATAAAAATTCGTGTAGCGTTTATTGGGTGCGCGTATGATTGAGACGACTAACTTAACAAAGCGGTTTGGGGAGAATACGGCCGTTGACCGCCTCACCCTTACTATTCCTGAAGGAGAAGTATTTGGCTTTTTGGGGCCTAATGGGGCCGGCAAAACCACCACGGTGCGCATGTTGGCTGGCCTAATTTCGCCAACGGCAGGCGGTGCTACGCTGCTGGGCCACAAGCTGGGTGAGTCCGATATTGAAATTCGGCGCAATGTGGGCATTCTTACCGAGACCCCCGGCATGTATGAGCGGCTCTCAGCGCTTAAGAACCTCACCATTTATGCGCGGCTCTATGAAGTTAAGGACGTGCCTGGGCAGGTAGAGAAATATTTGCGAATGTTGGGCTTGTGGGAGCGACGCAATGATGCCACAGGAACCTTCAGCAAGGGGATGCGGCAGAAGTTAGCCATCGCCCGTGCCTTGCTGCACGAACCGCGTATTCTGTTTTTGGATGAGCCAAGCGCAGGGCTAGACCCCGAGGCAGCGCGGCTGGTGCGTGATTTTATTGGGGATGTGAAGGAGCAGGGGCGCACCATCTTCTTAACGACGCACAATTTGGACGAAGCAGACCGCCTGTGTGACCGTATTGCCGTGTTCAAGAGCCGGCTGCGGGTGTTGGATACGCCAGAGGGTTTGCGGCAGCAGCTATACGGCCGTCAGGTCGTCTTTCATCTTGCCAGCGAAGCACAAACGGGCGTGCCTATCCTGCAAAATTTGCCCTACATTAAAAATATTGAGGCGCACGAAAACAAGCTGCTGGTGGCAGTGGACGAACTAGAACTGCATAATCCAGAAATGATCCGATTGCTGGTGAACGGGGGACAAAACATTCAGTTTGTGGGCGAGCTACGCCACTCGCTGGAAGAGATTTACCTCCAGCTAATTAACCGTGAGGAGCAGGCTGATGGACAAAATTAACACCATTATCAACAAGGAGTGGGCAGAGGTGTTTAAGAATAAGCTGGTGCTGTTTTCCGTGGCGTTTTTGCCACTGCTGCTAACTGCACTGCCTCTCATTACCATCTACTCTATGCAGGGCCTGACCCCTGAAGAGATGGCAACAAGCACAACCCAAGGTACCCCGGATGAATTTTTTGGGGACATTTGCTTGGGGCTGAATGAGGCAGATTGTACCACTGTGTACATGCTCAATATTTTTACCTTGCTGTTCATGATTTTGCCGGTGATGGTGCCGGTGACCATTGCCGCTTACAGCATTGTAGGGGAGAAATCGACGCGAAGTTTGGAGCCGCTGCTGGCCACGCCCATAACTACTATTGAGCTGATTTTGGGTAAGGGGATAGCGGCCGTTTTACCAGCCATTGTGGTGACCTGGCTGTCTTTTGGTATTTATTTAATTGGGGCGCGCCTGATGACCAATGAGACGGTCTTTGCCCGCATCATTGATCCGATGTGGCTGTTGGCGGTCTTTTTGGTGGGGCCGCTCCTGGCGGTGCTGGCGGTTTGTGCGGCCATGATGATCTCTTCACGTGTATCAGACCCGCGTACGGCAGAGCAGCTGTCTGGTGCAGTGATGCTGCCCATCATTTTGCTGGTGATGGGGCAATCATTTGGCGTGTTTTTGTTGAGTAGTGAGCTGGTGTTGGTAACGGCCGTTGTTCTCATCATTTTGGACGCCATTTTGTTTTATCTCACCGTTAAGATGTTCCAGCGCGAAACAATCTTGACACGCTGGAAGTAGAGATTAGAGATTAAAGAGCTACCCAGCCTCCAATCTCTAATCTCCCAAAACAAAGGATAAACGTTGTGAACTTAGCCGGCCTCAAGATTGGACACGCCACCGATGAACAGTTTTACACGGGCTGCACCGTGTTTTTATGCCCACCAAATACCGTTGCCAGCGTGGATGTCCGCGGCCCCGCACCGGGTAGCCGGGAAGCAATGCTGCTCCAGCCAGACAAACCCATTCAGTACATCCAGGCGGTGATGCTGACAGGGGGAAGCGCGTTTGGCCTGGCCAGTGCCGATGGGGCCATGCGCTGGCTTGCTGAACACGACATTGGCCATCCCACGCCTATTCGTCCAATTCCGCTGGTGCCAACGGCCGTTGTCTACGACCTGTTCATGAATAATGGCCAACGCCTACCGGATGCCGAGATGGGGTATGAGGCGTGCCAAAATGCAGTCGCATCAGATGTGCTTCAGGGCAATGTAGGTGCCGGTGCTGGCGTCACGGTCGGCAAATGGGGGGGCTTCCAAACGATCATGAAAGGCGGTTTTGGTCTGCACAGTGTTATGGTTGATGGCATAGTGGTGGGCGCAGGGGCTGTGGTGAATGCCATAGGCGATGTGGTAAATGTAGATGGATCGGTTTTGGCGGGGGCGCGGGATGCCAACGGCCGTTGGCTTGTAGAGCAAAACCCATACCGTCAATTCCCCAACTTGCCTGCTGCCCCTGTGGGTACCAACACGACGCTGGTGGTGCTATTTACCAATGCAAAACTGAGTAAAATTGAGGCCAATCGCCTGGCTCAACGGGCGCACGACGGCTTTGCCATCGCCATCCGACCCGTGCACACAACCCACGATGGCGATACGGCCTATGCTTTGGCCACGGGGCAGGTGGAGGCTTCTTTTGATCTGGTGGCCAACGTGGCAGTTGAGGTGGTGGCCGAGGCAATTCGCAACGGCGTGCGGCAGGCAGCGGCAGTTGGACCAATTCCAGGTTTGGCTACAGAATAAGACGGCCGTACCCAATTGACAATATTTTCACAGAGGAAATGAGGAGGTTGAACCATGCAATTCAAAAAGTACGACAAAGTTGTAACCGCAGATGATGTCGTTTTGGGTGACCTATTACGCATTCATCATCGGGAAGAGGATGTAAATCCTGAACTTCGCCTTTATGCCAGCTATTTGGAGGTTTGGAGCGTGGATTTAGGTGGTCACATATACATCCCGTCTGAGTATATCGAAGAGTATGATGCTGCCGCCAGGACAATTTATATTGCTGAAACTCTGAGCGTTGTGCAGCAAGAGACCTGGGATCGGGCACCAAGTTTTATTGCGGGTCGACAAAGCCGTAAGGAAGAGTTACCCATCGAAGGAATCCAATCCATTGCCTAAAACATTTGGGAGAAACCAGATATATGACTGTACAAAATGTTGGCTTTAATGCCGATGCCCTGGTGCCAAAGGAGATGGCCCACAAGGCAGAGGCGGCGGGCGTGGCCAAAGCCAAGCTCGGCCCTTTTAGAATGTTTGCCCTGGCAGTTTTAGCCGGGGCTTTTATCGCGCTGGGGGCTATCTTTGCCACCACCGTTACCACTGGCAGCACGCTCTCTTTTGGGCTGAGCAAGCTACTGGGTGGTTTGGTCTTTTGCCTAGGGCTAATTTTGGTCATTGGGGCCGGGGCAGAGCTGTTCACGGGCAATAACCTGATTGTGATGGCCTGGGCAGATGGCAAAGTGACCACCGGGCAGCTTTTACGAAACTGGCTTATTGTTTACGCAGGTAATTTTGTGGGGTCGGTGGCAACGGCCGTTATGATGTTATTCAGCCAGCAATACCGGTTTGCCGATGGGGCACTTGGCCAAAATGCGCTCAACATTGCCAATGGCAAGGTCAATTTGGAATTTGGGCAGGCGTTGGTGCTGGGCGTTATGTGCAATGCGCTGGTCTGTTTGGCAGTTTGGCTGTGTATGGGGGCACGCAGCGCCACCGATAAAATTTTGGCAATTATTTTCCCTATCACGGCGTTTGTAGCTGCTGGCTTTGAGCACAGCGTGGCCAATATGTATTTCATCCCAATGGGGTTGCTTATTAAAGCAGGCGCACCGGTGGGTTTTTGGGCGGAGATTGGGAGTACGGCCGTTGCCTACGAATCGCTCACCTGGGGCAACTTTTTCTTGCGCAACCTACTGCCCGTTACCATTGGCAATATCGTTGGCGGCGCACTCATGGTAGGGCTCGTTTACTGGTTTATCTACCTGCGCCCCACCTGGACTGGAGCCACCTCTATGGATTAGAAAGCAACTGAGTCATGGGTAAATGCCCAGTCCAATTTCTCCTTAACAAAATTGCCCAAATACTCGCTGGCTTGTGACATTCTTCGCAACGATAAGAGCGCATCTTCACTAACAAAATTTACTCGAAAACCGCATAATTTCATTGTTGGATTATTGTCTCGAACCTTAATAAACCAATTGGCTGTCCAGATAAACTGGTCAGCTTTTTTTTGTTTTCAGAAGACGTTGCCACCGTGTGGCAACAATCCCACTATTTTTACTTTCTCTAAACAACTATGGAGGTTTCATTACATGGCCACTGGACGTATTGTCATAGATGCCGAACGTTGTAAAGGGTGTGAACTTTGTCGCCCCGCTTGTCCCCAAGATGTAATTAAATTAGCAAATACTCTAAACGCGAAAGGTTACCGTGCTGCCGTGTACGTAGACCTGGAACATGAATGCACCGGTTGTGCATTGTGTGCTGTTGTTTGCCCAGACGGCTGTATCACCGTATTCCGTGACATTCCCCAGAAGAACAAGAAGCAACCAAGGGAGATGATGGCGCATGTCTAAACAGTTACTCAAAGGAAATGTGGCTTTTGCCGAAGCGGCCGTTCGTGCCGGGTGCGAAGCCTACTTTGGTTATCCCATTACGCCCCAAACAGAGCTGCTGGAGCATATGTCTAGCCGGATGCTGGAGCTGGATCGCGTCTTTTTGCAGGCAGAAAGTGAAGTAGCCGCCATCAACATGGTGTATGGTGCTGCTGCCGCTGGCGTGCGCACAATGACCTCATCCAGTAGCCCCGGCATCAGCCTGATGCAAGAAGGGTTTAGCTACATTGCCGGTTCTGAAGTGCCTGTGGTTATCATCGACGTGATGCGTGGCGGCCCTGGCCTGGGCAATATTCAACCTAGCCAGTCAGATTACAATCAAGTAACGAAATCCGCCGGGCACGGTGATTTTCACCCCATTGTGTTGGCCCCGGCAAATGTGCAAGAGGCGATTGATCTGACGGTGTTGGCCTTTGATTTGGCAGACAAGTACCGCACGCTGGTTTTTGTGGTGGCAGATGGTGCTATTGGCCAAATGATGGAACCAGCAGAATTGCCCCCCATGCGGGAATTGCCTGTGGAACGGCCGTCTTGGGCGTTAACTGGTGCCAAAAACCGTGAAAGAAATCTAGTGAACTCGCTTTACATGGGCGTAGACAATCTGGAAATGCTCAACGAGAAGCTGCAAACCAAGCTGTCCATCATCCAGCAAGAGGAAGTTCGGTACGAAACGCAGTTTGTGGAGGATGCTGAGATTACGCTGGTGGCTTTTGGGACGGCCGCACGCGTGGCCCAAACGGCCGTAAAGCGTATGCGGGATCGTGGCTTGTCTGTGGGGCTTTTCCGCCCAATCAGCCTATGGCCATTCCCAGAAAAAGAGCTAGCCGAAGTGGCTCAAAAGAGCAAAGGCTTGTTGGTTGTGGAAATGAACGCAGGCCAAATGCTGCACGATGTGCGCATGGTGGCCGGCATCCACAAGCCCATCAAATTCCTGGGACGCATGGGTGGCCGCATTCCGCTGCCTGAAGAAGTAGAGCAAGAAGCCGAAGCATTTCTAGCGCAGCTGGTTGCTGCCCACTAACGCGGAGAAAACAAAATAATGGATACTTTGATTTCAGAACAAGTCAACCTTCAACCATCGGAAAAAATTGCATACGAACGGCCGTCTAGCCTTTGCACCATCGACACCCATTACTGCCCTGGCTGCACCCACGGCACTGCCCATCGGCTGGTAGCCGAAGTAATCGACGAGCTGGGCATCTTGGAAGACACCATTCTGGTTTCCTCCGTCGGCTGTTCCGTGTTTTCATACAACTATTTCAACGTAGACGCTTGCGAGGCTGCCCACGGCCGCGCTCCGGCCATGGCTACGGGCGTCAAGCGCGTCAATCCTGACAAAATTGTTTTCACTTATCAGGGGGATGGTGATTTGGCTTCCATTGGCACGGCCGAAATAATTCACGCCGCCGCCCGTGGTGAAAAGATCACCGTTATCTTCATCAACAACGCCATCTACGGTATGACAGGCGGGCAGATGGCCCCCACCAGCCTGTTAGGGCAAAAAACCACGTCTTCTCCATTTGGCCGGGATGCCGATTTAGCCGGGAAGCCAATTCATATGGCAGAACTGCTGGCCCAACTGCCCGGTGTGGTTTACAGCGTGCGCCGCAGTTTGCACGACGCCCGCCACGTGCTGCAAGCTAAAAAAGCGATCCGCACCGCCTTCGATGCGCAGATCAATAATTTGGGCTTTAGCGTGGTGGAACTGCTCTCTAGTTGCCCCACCAACTGGGGCATGACGCCTATGGAAGCACTCGATTGGGTTGAGCAGGATATGGTGCCTTTCTACCCATTGGGTGATTATAAAGTTGACGAACGTTTAGCAACCAAAAGCAGAAAAGGAGCCAAAAAATGAGTACCCCGTGGCATCATCGCTACGCACAGCGCACTCAGCGTATGGGCAGCTCGATGATTCGTGAGCTGCTGAAGCTTACCCAACGCCCTGATATTATTTCTTTTGCCGGTGGTCTGCCTGCGCCGGAAATGTTTCCCGTAGAGGCGTTCGATGCGGCAAGCAGTCGGGTTTTGCAGGAATATGGCGCACAAGCGTTGCAATATAGCACTACAGAGGGCTATCTGCCGTTGCGCGAACTCATCGTAGAAAAGATGGGGCGTTATGGTATTGAGGCTTCGGTTGACAACGTGCTAATTACTAGTGGGTCACAGCAGGCACTGGACCTTATCGGTAAGCTGCTCATCAACCCCGGCGACCTGATTTTGACGGAACGGCCGACTTACCTGGGGGCAATTCAGGCGTGGCGAGCCTACCAAGCTGAATTTAGCTCCGTGCCAATTGACCATGACGGGCTGCGCGTAGATTTGCTGGAAGAGGCTCTCTGCGGTGGTCCGAAATTTATGTACGTGCTGCCCAACTTCCAAAATCCGGGCGGCGTCACGCTCTCTTACGAGCGACGGTTGGCACTAATTGACATTGCCGACCATTATGGCGTGCCAATTATCGAAGACGATCCATATGGCGAGCTGCGCTTTGAGGGAGAGCATATCCCGCCGCTGGTGGTTTTGGACGCAGATAGGCAGAACGGCCGTCAGTATACTCACCAGAACGAACACCAAAGCTACTTCAAGGGCAACGTCATCTACATGAGTACCTTTTCCAAGACGTTGGCGCCTGGCTTGCGGCTGGGCTGGATTGTCGCTCCTAAGAGCGTGATTCAGCAATGTGTGATGACCAAGCAGGGAATGGATTTGCACACCAGCAGCTTCATTCAGATGATGGCGTATGAAGTAGCCAAAGATGGCTTTTTAACCGAGCACGTTCGCAACATCCGCGATGTTTACCGGGAACGGCGTGACATCATGCTGGCTGCCATGACCGAGCATTTTCCGCCTGGAGTGAACTGGACGCATCCACAGGGCGGCTTGTTCTTATGGGTAACAATGCCGGATGAGCTGGACAGTACGGCCGTTCTGGAAGAAGCAATTGCCAATAAAGTTGCTTTTGTCCCCGGTGCCACTTTTTACCCGGATGGTGGCGGCCAGAATAGCTTCCGCCTCAACTTCTCCAACGCGCGCCCTGAGGAAATTCAGGAAGGCATTGCTCGCTTAGGGCAAGTGTTGCAGAACGTGCTGGACCCAGTGCCAGCGATTGCTTTTTAGAAAAAATTATTAAATGCTCATTGTTTCAGAAAGCGAAAACAACTTGAAATTGTCATGCTGAACAGAGTGAAGCATCCCAACCAAGTTGAATGGGATTCTTCATTTCGCTCTGCTTCATTCAGAATGACAAATGCGTGAGTGGATTTCTGGAATCGTGAATTGAGGAACTAAACAAAATGGAAACTTCAATTATTATTTCCGGTTTTGGCGGGCAGGGTGTCTTGTTTGCTGGCCAGCTATTAGCTTACGCAGGGATGGATAACGGCCGTTTCGTCACCTGGATTCCGTCGTATGGGCCAGAGATGCGTGGTGGCACCGCCAACTGCACCGTGATTGTTAGCCATGATCCCATTGGGGCGCCGATTGTTGCCCAACCGGATATTGCCCTGGTTTTTAACCAGCCCTCTTATGAGAAATACGTCAACCTGGTAAAGCCCGGTGGCTTGCTGGTTATCAACAGTAGCATCGTCACCCCGGATCAGCCTCGTGACGATTTGAAAATAGTAGAAATTCCCGCCAATGGCATTGCTGGGGAATTTGGTACCATCAAAATGCTCAACATGGCCATGATTGGCGCGATGCTGGCACATCATCAAGTTTTGCCCATCACCGCTTTGGAAGACGCCTTGCAGGACCATTTGCCAGCGCGTAAGCAACAGTTTCTGCAGGGCAATCTGGATGTGCTGCACGCTGGTTTCCGCGCCGCAGCGAAACAGACTGCTTTAAGTTAGAATCAGTATGTGAAAATTGTTCGGGCTTAGCCCCAGAGCATAGTTTTTAGATGAACGGCCGTTGCTTGGTAGCAAACGGCCGTTTTTTCTGTCTAGCCACAACGGTTAAAATGGAGAAAAGGACCTCTGGACTACAAAAGTCTCAGGAATGATGGTGATTTATCCAGAGATAGCAAGACTTTTGTAATCTCCACTGCGAAAGCCCTATCCAAATTTAAGGAAGTGAAGATGATTAATTGCGAAAAAGAGATAATTGAGCTGCACCAATTTTTTCAGGATTGGTTTAACGGTGAGATTCCAGAAGAGGATGATATTTTTGCACGATTTTCCGCGGTGATGGCAGACGGTTTTTATATTGTGTCGCCAAACGGCCGCCTAACGCTACGCACCCCACTCGTTGAAAATTTGCGCCAGCTACATGCTAATTCTCACTCAAATCCGGGCAAAATTTGGATACAGGATGTCCAAATTCGGCACCAAAGCGAGGATTTGATTTTAGCAACCTACGAAGAGTGGCAAGAATTTAACGGCGAAACAACGTCTCGTTTAAGCTCGGTGCTTTTTCAGGTGGATGACAGCGCCCCGAACGGACTTGCTTGGTTGTATGTGCATGAAATTTGGCTCGGGAAATAATGTAGAAACGGCCGTTTACCTAAATGAAGCGGGCAAACGGCCGTAATCTCTATCCGTAATAAATTTTTCAGCTCTCGGCAGTTCAGTAACTAGAAATAGCCTAATTTATGCGCTGCGGCCGTTAATTCATCCCGAAACTCTGGTTCAGAAATTCCGATTAACGCCTGGGCACGTTCCCGAATAGATTTACCGTATAAATGAGCCACACCGTGCTCTGTAACCACGTAATGCACGTCGTTGCGCGTGGTGACGACGCCAGCACCCTCATTGAGCATGGGGACAATTCGGCTCATGGTTCCCCCGCGGGCCGTAGACAGGCAGGCAATGATGGGCAAGCCGCCCTTGGAGCGGGCTGCGCCACGAATGAAGTCAAGCTGCCCACCAACGCCGCTATAAAAGCGTGGCCCAATCGAGTCGGCACAAACCTGGCCTGTCAAATCTATTTGCAAGGCAGAGTTAATGGCCACCATCTTGTCATTTTGGGCAATATTGAATGGATCGTTCACGTAATCCGTGGGGTGCATTTCGATAATTGGGTTGTTATCGATGAAATCGTAAAGTAGCTTGGTGCCAAAGAGGAAACCAGCCACAATTTTGCCTGGATGAAAATTCTTTTGGGCACAGGTGATAACTCCATTCTCAACCATATCAATCACACCGTCTGAGAACAGCTCTGTGTGAATGCCCAAATCTTTGTGATTGCCCAGGAAACGCAACACTGCATCTGGAATGCTGCCAATCCCCATTTGCAGGGTAGCTCCGTCGGGAATCATCTCGGCAATGTATTCACCAATCTTCAAATGTCCCTCTGAGCTACCCCCTTGGGGAGATTCCGGGATGGGGTAGTTGGTTTCTACAATGTGGTGAATCCGGCTAACGTGGATGAAACTATCGCCGTGGGTGCGCGGCATCTGCTGATTCACCTCAGCGATAATGATCTTGGCAGACTCGGCGGCTGGCTTGGTTGTGCCAACCTCTACGCCAAAGCTGCAAAAGCCATGCTCATCGGGTGGCGACAAGGAGATGAGCGCGACGTCGATTGGCAAAATGCCAGTGCGGAATAGCCGGGGAATCTCAGATAAAAAGATCGGCGTAAAGTCGGCTCTGCCTTCCGCAACAGCTTTGCGAACGTTGGAGCCGATAAAAAGGGCATTGACACGAAAGCTCTCGCTAAATTCCGGGGCAACGTAGGGTGCCTCGGCAAAGGTGAGGATATGGGTTAGCTCCACATCTCGCAGGTTGGCGGCTTGATTGGTGAGTGCCTTGGTGAGTTCTACAGGAACCCCTGCACCCCCACCTATATACAAGCGATTTCCAGATTGAATATGACTCAGTGCAGTTGAAGCGTCGGTTACTTTTCGACGATAAATATTTTCCCAATTCATGCTAAATCTCGATCATTGTGACATTGGTTCAACCTGGCAAGTTGAATCAATGTTAGATTGATTGTCCTAATGCTTGGGCAACTTTGGGGTGAACCAAACGGCCGTTTACCAAAGTGACTCCCTGTTTTAAGGCTGGTATTTGCTCACTTGCTGCCTGTACATCCCCGGTGCCCACGGCCAGTAGGTAGGGGAGGGCAGCATTGGTGATGGCATAGCTGGTGGTGCGGCCGTATGCCGCCGTGATGTTTGGTACGCAATGGTGAATGATTCCCTCTGCTTCGTAAGTTGTGTTGCGTAAAGTGGTTGGGCGGCTGGTGGCTACGCAGCCCCCTTCATCAATAGCGTAGTCGATAATGACCGAGCCACGCCGCATTTGTTTCACCATCTCGCGGCTCACTAATACCGGTGCGCGCTGGCCACTTTGGGAAGCGGCCCCAATGAGTACATCGGCAAAGCGCGTGGCGCGCTTGAGGTTGAGCTCGTTGGCAAACATGGTTGTGACACGGCCGTACTGCTTGTCGTATAGTTTTTGCAGTTTGCGTGGGTCTTTATCCAGCACGGTAATCTCCGCCCCAAGCCCGGCAAAGGCACGCGTGGCGTTGCAGCCAAGTGTGCCTGCGCCGACGATTACAATCACAGCCGCCGGAACACCGGGTAAGCCACTAAGCAAAATACCGCGTCCGTGATAATCACTGCGCAGCAGGCGCCCGGCCACGATGGGTGCCATTTGCCCGGCGATGATGCTGGCAGGCAGCAACACAGGGCGGGTCTCGTCTTCCTCCTGAATTAGTTCGTAGGAAACGGCCGTAATTTGTCGTTCGGTTAACGCTTCCAGTAAATCTGGGGAAGAAACAGGCAGGTGGAGGAATGAAAATATTGTCTGTCCTGGTCGGAACAAGGCATGTTCGGCTGCGGTGGGGCGCGTCACTTTGGCCACCACGTCGGCACGGCCGTATGCTTCTTGGGCAGAGTAAACGATGTGACCACCTGCATCCCGGTAATTTTCATCGGAGAAGCCTGCACTTTTGCCCGCGCCAGTTTCTATATACACGTTGTGACCAGCCGCCGCCAGGGTAGAGACCCCAGCAGGCGACAGCCCTACGCGAGATTCCAAATCACGGACTTCTCGAGGAACGCCAAAATCCATGTGATACTCCTTGAAAATAGTGGATTACCTGACAGTATTTATGCTCTCAGGTTTGGAATAAATACTTGTCCGTATATTAGCCACAGAGATACCGTGATAAAAATCAAGTGGTACCCTGCAGATTAACAAGATAATTAGGGTCAAACGGCCGTCGATGCTTCAAAACACCAAAAGCCAAATGAACCAGTTTTCGCATCGCTGCCCCCACAATCGTCATGCGGCTCTTGCCCTTGGCGGTCAACCTAGCGACGAGTGCCTGGACAATTGGATTGTGACGCATCGCTGACAAGGCAGGCATATACATCACAGCGCGAAAACGACGATTGCCTATCTTAACCAAACGGCCGGGTCGATGAATGGATGAGCCTGAGTGGTGTTTGCGTGGCGATAGCCCGGCATAGGCTGCCAACTGTCCAGCGGACTCAAACCGGGTTACATCAGGGACTTCGGCCATGAAATTGGCAGCGGTGATGTCACCAATACCAGGAATCGACGTCAACAACTCATGTTGTTGGCCAAGGTCAGGGTCTTGGTCAATTAGGTCACGCATTTGCTGTTCAATCTCAGCAATCTGGTCGTTAAGAAAAGCAATATGGGCAGCAATGTTGGTCAGAACGGTCTCAGAGGTGAGACCAGATTGTTGCCGATTCAGTTCTCGGGTTCGGTCAGCTTTCAACGTTTCCAAACGACGAGACAGGGCTTGCAGCTCCTGCACCTCTGGCGATGGCGGTGCCCATAGGCTTGGGTTTTGGGTGGCACAGAAATGGGCAATCACCTTGGCATCTTGCTGGTCTGTTTTATTGCGTTGAAGCTGGCTCTGGCCATAGGCTTTGATGCGAGCTGGGTTGACCACACTCACAGCATAGCCACATTTGTCTAAGTACATCGCTACCCCTTCACCGTATCGACCCGTGGCTTCAAGGCAGACATGAACCCCTTTGGCCTTTTGCTTCTTGAGCCATTTAGCCAACCGTCGCCAGCCGTCTTTGTCGTTGCTGAAGCTGCCTGTTTTGTAGCGACCTGTTTGATAGAGAGCGACATCTAGCTTATCTTTAGAAATATCGATACCAAGGCTCATCGTTAACATCGGTTCCATCCTTGAGGGTTAACTCTATCCAGCGAACCTTCTTGCGAATTCAAGCTCAACCCTGAAAGTGGCTTTAGATACCGTTCGTCCTCTTGATAGAGTATGCAGCAGGGGCGTTAATCTCTGTGCCGAGTTTGATGACTTTGGTCACAAATGAACATCACCCTGCTGCTTGAGAAGTAATCTGTATACGCTGATTATCTCTCATTTTCAATCATACAAGTTCACAGAGGGTTTAAAGGCGAAGGTTCATTTCTCAAATTTCTCTTGTTCCTCTGTGGCTTTTTGATAGATTTTTGATTATGCGGGATGAGTATAGAGTTTGGGGAGAAACGGCCGTAGTAACAAACGTCACCATTGACCCTGTTCATTGTCATTAGCGACGGCGTACATTGTATTTAGGACTGGCAGTCCTAGTGGTATATTGCCTAACGACAATAATATTTAGGACTACCAGTCCTCTGCTACAAGTCATACCATTAGTGGACGGTGATTTGCGTGTAGGCTGGGAATTGGTTTCCATCAAAATCTTCTACGATGAAGCCAACCACGTACTGACCCGCCGCTGCATCCAAATCTACCCAGATGAGCGTGGAATCGCTAAAGGTGAGCGTGCCCGCTTCTTGCGTTTCAGAGCCAGTCACGCTGCCGCTGCTGTCCAAATCGAGCCAGCGTTGCACCACCGTAAACTGATCGCCTACCTGCGGGATAATTTCACGGGGGCCCCCAGTGCCATCCTCGTTGTTAAAGCCGTAAACTTGCTGCAAGACGCCATCCCGAAACAGCAGCCGGGCTACGCGCTGCTCACCATCGGCATAGGTGTAAATGCCATCGACAGCGTAAACCGCATCTTCAAATGATTCACCGTACGTTTGCGGTTGGAAGAGTGTGACTACAGAGTTTGTGCCGTCGCTGACGGCATATACGACGGGTTCCCACTCAAACTCCAGGATGAATGGTTCATCCGGCCAAACGGGGTAAAACAACCCACCAACCTCTTGCGTATCGGCACTTTCCAGGTAGTCAGAGTCGATGACCAGTAGCGAGTTTGCGGCCGTATCCAGAAAGCCAACCAGCAGCTTGACATAGCCAATATTCTCGCCTGAGATTTCGGTGCTGAGCAGGACGGGTGCGTCGGGAGCGGCTTCGCTGCTGCTGGCGGCGATGGGTTCGATGGTAATGTTGCCAGCACCAGGGCCACGGACTAGCGCGCCTGCGGTCGGAATGGCTGCACCAACGTCACCGGCATTAAATGGTTCGCCTGTGTAATGGTAGGCCAAGAAGTCATCCCATAAGCTGGCGTTGGTGAAGGTGTCGGCAACGGCCGTATACGATTGCGGCCCGGTAATGGGGTTGCCGTACAGCTGCGAATTCGGGAAATAGATGGAAACGCCTGTGGAGCCAGGTTTGTTCGGGCCATGCTTTTCGGCAATCACTACTTGCTGAATAGCGGACAGTACATCATTGACCGCCTGATCCACCTCACCATTCCGGCTGTTTTGCGCTATGAGCTGGGCAAAGTGTCCCAAATCAATATAAGACGGCGGTACGTTGCTGCCAAAAACGCTGGTGTACGATTGGGCGCGACTGCGGTTTTGGGCAATGAGCTGCTGGTTGTCGTTAGAGAGTGCCAAGCTAAGGTTGTTGATGCTATCCACCAAGGTGGGGATTTGGGAGAGATCGGCAACGGTGAGCGTGATATTTTGCTCCATTTGCTGGACGAGCTGCTGCGGCGAGACGTTGCTAGGGCCGCCAAATAGCCCAAACAAGCCACCCAGCGGATTGCCACCACCCAGCAGCCCTTGTCGCGCCTGTGGGTCCAAAATGCGCTGGTCCTCACGGATGTAGCTATCCACAATGAAGCGACCAAGCTCGCCTCCGTTGATGCCGGGATTAATTGCCAGCTCCTCTAAAAAGCCAGCATAGGCCCAGCCAAGCGCGGGTTCTACTTCTTGGGAGGCGACGGCGTAGCGGGCGTGAGGAGCCAGCGCAGAGAAAATCTCGATGCCACCCATCAAGCAAGCATCCATGCCGATGAGTTCAAACTGGTCAATATTGGTTTGGGTGCGGATTTCGGTCAACGCCTGGTCAATTTCCATCAGGTAGAGGTCGTTACCGAGAGCGGCCGTAATGGGCAAGCTGCGGTCGGCAGGTACGCTGGGAGCTGGGTCCGACCAGCCGCCGGGCCAGCCAATGCCGTGATCAGACATGATGAGAACGTATTTGTCGGCTGGGTAATTTTCCGCAGCCCAAACTACAAAATCAACCAACGTTTGTGGATCGGCCATGTTGACCTCACCCAAATCTTCGATTAGATCAGAGTTGATGGCTTGTAAATCGTTGTCGCGGGTAATGTAGTAGCGGCGGGCACTCGTCCAGTTGCCGTCCCCGGCGAAACCGCCGTTGAAACGATCAAGCTGGGCCACGATTTGCACATTGTCGCTGGAGCCAACGCGCTCGGCTTCGTTGAGGTCCAGGAAGATGTCTTGCTCCAGAATTTTGTCGTCGGCATCCTGGTACAGCATGATGGTCCAGGTTTGGTCTGATGCGCCAGTAGATGAGAGGGTGGGTAGTGGGTCGTTGTTCGCTGGCGGAAGATTGCTGCTGCTATCTGTTTCAGGATCAGTAAAGACGACAGAATCGCCACTGCTGCTGCCACCACCATTGCCCCCGCCGCCGAATAAACCGCCGCCGCCACTGAACACAAAAAAGAGAATGATAATGCCAATAATTCCAATGCCAAGGCAAGACATTCTGCCACCCCCACCGCCGGGCAAGGGAAGACCGCCACCAGAGGGGCGCGGTTTGTAAGTGCCGCCACCGCTGCTGCCACTGCCGCCGCTGCTTGGCCTGGGGCTGCTACTGCCAGACGGCCGTCTGCGGGGGGCTTCAGCACGGTCACGTTGGCCATCCTTGTTGGTGCGGCGACGCCGCTTAACAGTTACGCGCGGTTTGCTATCTTTGGCAAATAGGGGCTGTCCTAAATCTAGCTGGTTGCCTGTTCTATTCACTATGCCTGCGAAAGCAGGCTGTTCTTCTCTTCCAAATAAATCATCGCGTTTCATAAATTCTTCCTCATCCAGTAAAGCTACTAATATTCTGAGTTTGCCGAGCCGATCATAGGGTCATCTGGCAAACTGTCAACTATTTGGAACCCAACTGCCGGATTCCGTCACAGTAAGGTGGCTTACGAAACGGCCGTCTGTAAGCTGTGCGTAATTTTTAGGCAAGATTTGGGTAAGACGGCCGTAACGCCCTCGTTAGCAAATTTAAGAAGTGTGTAATTGTTTCCGCCTACACTCCTTGCCAGTTGAAAAAATATACCGAACCTACAAGGAGTTAAACAATGTTCAAGAAAAGCATGTCTTTATCTGTCCTGTTTGGAATTTTGGCCTTGTTTATTGGGCTTGGCGTTGCCAGCGCTCATGATAGCGCACAGCGTTTTGTTGTTACCGTCAACAATACGGCCGATTTCCGCTTTATTGATTCTGGTGTGTTCAACACCCCCGTTGGTGCAGCCGAACCGGGGCCGGCCTTCCCCGGCGAGGCGTACGACTGGACCTTCTACGCCAACCCAGGTGACAACCTCACTTTTGCCACCATGTTCGTACAATCCAATGACTGGTTCTTTGGCCCAGGGTTGGCTGGTATTCCGCTGTACGATGCCGATGGCAACCCCTACACGGGCGATGTAACTGACTATATCTACCTCTGGGATGCGGGCACAGAAGTTGATCAGCCCGTTGGTGAAGGCCCCGATCAAGCACCACGTCAGGCTGGCCCAGATACAGGTGCTTCAGACCGAATCAAGCGCGTTCGTCTGGTACGCAGCAATGAAGTTCCTGCCGTGAATGAACTGGTTCAAGTTGAGCTGGCCTACAATGGCGATGGGCAGTTCCACGTAACCATTCACAACATTTCTGGCAATAGCGATGTTGCCACCCCGCTGGCTCCCGGCGTTGGTGTGGTGCATAGCGACCCATCCCCGCTGTTCCGCTTCCGTCGCGCTGCCTTGCAGAATGGTTTGGAAGAATTAGCTGAAGATGGCGATCCATCCAAACTAGGTGCCTGGCTGGCTGCTCAAACTGGTGTGAACACCCCACTGGCTCCTGTTGCCTGGACAGTTCACCAAGAAGCAAATGCACTCTTCACGGCAGGAACGGCCGCTTCGGCTGGCCTGGAAACATTAGCTGAAGATGGCAGCCCGGTGGCCTTGGTAGATGAGTTGGTGGAAGCTAACAAAGGCGCAGCGGCCATCCCCGTTGGTGGCACGGACCCAGGCCCCATTTTTGCCCCGGACGGCAGCTACCAGTTTGAGATTACGGCCGTTCCTGGCGACCATATCTCCCTGGCAACCATGTTTGTGCAATCCAATGATTGGTTCTTTAGCGTAAGCAACTTGCCGTTGTTCAATGCACGTGGCCGTGCCATACATGGGCACATAACGGGCTATGCTACGTTGTATGATGCTGGCACTGAGGTTAACGAAGAACCTGGCTTTGGCCCCAATCAGGCACCCCGTCAGGCTGGCCCGAACACGGGTGCCGATGAAAATGGTGTGATTCACGCGGTTGAGGATGCCACGTTCAACAATCCGTACAACCAGCTACAAATCACCATCACCCCTGTGAACTAAATTTTTAGCCACAGAGGGCACAGAGATTTTAGAGATACATTCTCTTATCTCTCTGTGTGCTCTGTGGCAAATTAAAGATTCCACTGTTCTGCAAGTAATGAGAATAGCTCCAGGTCGTGAAAACGGCCGTCCCAGTACCCTTTCCGCTCTAATACCCCCTCCGATTGAAAGCCCAACTTCAGCAACAAGTTAGCCGACGCCCGATTTTGCGGCATCACCCACGCCTCGATGCGTTCCATCGGCAAATGGGCTAGCCCATAGCTAATGATGGCACTTACAGCTTCGGTCATGATGCCACGCTGCCAATACGGCCGTGCCAGCTCATACCCTAGCTCTCCCACCTTCTTTTTGTAATTCAGCTCATTAAAGCCACAGCTACCTATGAGTTCATCTTGGCCTCTAGGCACGATGGCCCAGCGCACGCCTCGCCCTTGCCAAAACCGATCGTGCCGCTTTGTCAGCAGCCGTTGCGCTTCATCCGGCTCGGTGAAGGTTTTTAGATTGTAGAAGCGCGTCACGCGACCGTCTGAGAAGATGCGGAACAGCGCGGCCCTATCGGCCTCATCCAGCCGAAACTCGCGCAAAACGAGTCGCTCAGTTTCAAGTTGGGGGAACGTTGCTGCCAAAGCATTCAAAATGGCCTCCAAGATGATTTGCCGCAAAGATAGCGCAGAAAAAACAGTTTGCCTACAATTAGCTTCGCTAAAAAAGCCACAGAGAATATAGAGATTTTTGAGGTAGCTTGAAAATTTTGCACGTTTTCTCTGCGGAACTCTGTCTTTTCTCTGTGTATCCCTGTGTTCCGCTTTTGCTGTTAAAGGAGAACCTTGTGGAAGAAATTAAAATGATCGTGGATGGCACTGTTACCACGCCGTTGGGATTTACGGCCGTTGCCCACGCCGCCGGACTCAAAAAAGAAAACCAGCTCGATTTAGCATTGGTGGTTTCGGAATCTGATTGCAGTTGTGCCGCCATGTTTACCAAAAATCAGGTGGTCGCCGCGCCGGTCATTGTGGATCGGGAAACGCTGGCGCAAAACAGCAGCCGCCTGCACGCTGTCGTCATCAATTCCAAAAATGCCAATGCCTGCACGGGCGAACCCGGCTTGGCCAATGCCCGCGCCACGCAGAAAATTGCCGCCAACGCGCTTGACTGCCAGCCAAACCAGGTGTTGGTGCTTTCCACCGGCGTCATTGGCGTGCAGCTGCCGATGGGCAAGCTAGAAGCAGGGATTGTGGCGGGGGCGAAGGGGCTTTCGCGGGAAAACGGCCGTCTCGCTGCCGAAGCAATCATGACCACAGATACCCATCCCAAACATTTGGCAGTTCAGGTTGAGCTGCCCGGTGGCCCAGTAACGATTGGCGGCATGGCTAAAGGGTCTGGCATGATTCATCCGAACATGGCCACGATGTTAAGCGTGCTGACCACCGATGCGGCCGTTGCCCCGGATTTGCTGGATGGCCTGTTGCGGATGGCCGTTAACCGCAGCTTCAACCGCATCTCCATCGATGGGGATACCAGCACCAATGATACAATTTTGCTGTTGGCGAATGGGGTGAGCGGAACGGCCGTTACTGATCCCGAAAGCATCGCCCAATTTGGCACAGCCCTCAACCAGCTTTGCACTCAGTTAGCCCACATGATCGTCCGTGACGGCGAGGGCGCGACTAAATTTGTGGAAATTCAGGTGGCAGGTGCGCAAAGCGAAGCCGATGCCCACCAGATTGCCAACACCGTTGCCACCTCGCCACTGGTGAAAACCGCTTTTGCAGGTAGCGATGCTAACTGGGGTCGTCTGCTGATGGCCGCTGGTCGGGCGGGGGTCGCCTTTGACCAGACCAAAATCAATCTCTGGATTGGCGTCCAGCAGCCGGACGAGCTTCAGCTCGTCGCCAACGGCACGCCCACCGAATACCAGGAAATGGATGCAGCGGCCGTTTTTGCGGAGCCTGAGTTTAAGATTTTACTAGATTTAGGAAGTGGGGGTGGGGGAACGGCCGTTGTCTGGACCACCGACCTCAGCCATGAATACGTCAGTATCAACACCGACTACCGCACATGAAAACTGTAGATGATATAATTTGTGCTTAAATGATAACCTCTTGACCTTCCTATGAAAATAATTGACGAACAACGCAAGCGTAGAGAATTCTTGTATCACATTTATAGAAATGCACAATATTCCAACAGTCAGGGTGGGCTTTTGCCAGTAAATTGTGCATATACTTTTTCGGTTTATCAGGACATGCAGCGCAATTGGGGGGTTCTAGGCAATGCAGGCGGAGCTCCATTGCTACATTATCACTTAGTAGAGGGGAATATCTCTATAACAACCCCACATCCAGATGGTGTGGATAAAGAAGCACTTTCTGATGATAGGTGGAAATACGGTCATTTGGATTCAATATTTCCAAAATGGATTTTCCTCACTTCAAAGGGAATGAAAGCCATTGAAGGTGATCATGAACTATTGGCCTGTTTGATTTTTGATGGTGCAGCGATTGACTGGACTAAGATAGAAACGGCCTTTACCAAACAGCCAGAAAATAATCCCCCAAAATTGACAAGTCCCCAGATAGTCGCATTAGGCGAGAAAATTAGCGATGTATATAAAATTGATGAGCTGCACACTCTTGTAAAAAAGCTATCGACAGATTACGAGAATTTGCCTGGTGAGACCAGGGACAGAAAGGCTCAAGAACTTGTTGATTACGCAAATCGTCATGGAAGAGTTCCGAAGTTGTTAGAAATTCTTCGAGAGGAACGCCCCCGTGAAACTTGGTCAATTGAAACTGGAGATTGAAGAAAATCTCCAATCTCCAGTCTCCAATCTCCCCACCTAATCACGCTTAAATTTGGAATAGTCCGGCGCAGCGTAGCGGGTTTTGCCGCCGTTGCTCACGTCCATCATTGCCTGCACCTTCATTTGCAGGCCAAATAGATTGATGAAGCCCACCGCATCTTTTTGGTCGTACACGTCTTCCTTGCCGAAGGTGGCAAAATCTTCTCGGTAGAGGCTGTTGTCGCTATGCCGCCCGATGACGATGGCATTCCCCTTGTACAGCTTGAACTTCACCCAACCCGTCACCGTTTTTTGCGTGTCGCCGATGAACGCCTGCATAGATTCCCGCAGCGAGTGGAACCATTTGCCAAAGTAGACCAGTTCCGCATATTTCACGGCCAGCTCCTCCTTGAAGTGGCTGGTGTCCCGATCCAGGCAAAGCGATTCTAGCTCCCGGTGGGCGGCGTACAGAATGGTGCCGCCGGGGGTTTCGTAGACGCCGTGGGATTTCATACCCACCAGTCGATTTTCTACCAAATCAATCCGCCCAATGCCGTGCTTGGCACCTAAATCGTTAAGCTTTTCAATGAGGGCAGCAGGCGGTAACTGCACATCGTTTACCGAAACAGGAATGCCCTCTTCAAAATGCACGGTGACGATTTCTGGCTCATCGGGGGCATTTTCTGGAGAGGTTGTCCACTGGTACATGCTTTCTTCTGGCTCGTTACGCGGGTCTTCCAGAATGCCGCCCTCGTGTGACAGATGCCACAAGTTGCTGTCCCGGCTGTAGATTGATTTTTCTGTGTGGACGACGGGGACGTTGTGCTTTTTGGCGTAGGCTAGCGCATCTTCGCGGGAGCGGATGTTCCACTCGCGCCAGGGGGCGATTACTTTAAGCGTGGGGTTGAGTGCCTTGTAGGTTAGCTCGAAGCGCACCTGGTCGTTGCCCTTGCCGGTGGCTCCGTGGGAAACGGCATCGGCCCCTTCGGCTTCGGCGATGGCCACCTGCCATTTGGCGATGAGGGGGCGGGCGATGGAGGTGCCGAGCAAATATTGCCGCTCGTATACGGCCCCGGATTGCAGCATGGGGAAGAGGAAATCTTTGGCAAATTCGTGGCGTAAATCTTCCACGTACACTTTGCTGGCGCCGCTGGCGAGGGCTTTTTCTTCTAGCCCTTTTAGCTCCTCGTCTCCCTGACCGATGTTGGCGCAGAAGCAGATGACTTCGCAGCCGTAATTTTCGCGCAGCCAGGGAACGATGACGGAGGTGTCGAGGCCACCTGAGTAGGCGAGGACAGCTTTGTTGATTTTTGGTTTTGACATTTTTCTTACTCCTTCTTGGATTTGAATAATTGGTAATTCGATAATTGGCTGAGCTTGTGGTTCGATAGGCTGCGGGGTGAGGTGGAGGACAACGGCCGTTTCATCACAATTCGTTAGCAGCGGGCAAACATGGCAGTCGCGCCACACTTTTTCTGGGAACAGCTCTTTGCTACTGATGCCAAAGCCCATCTTTTGGAAGAAAGGCACAGCACGAGTGAGGGCAAACAGGGTTGGCACCTGCCGATGTTCGGCTTGGGCAATAATCGCTTTCACGATGCTACTGCCCCAGCCTTCCCCTTTCACCCTATCGGCGACGGCCAACGAGCGTACCTCGGCCAGAATGTCACTGTAGTAGAGCAAAGAGACGCAGGCGACGAGTTCATCTTCGGCGTCGATGCCCACCAGCCAGTCTGGCAGCGTGTCGCGGATCGATTTTGCGGTGCGCGGCAGCACATCGCCGCGCCGCACGTGCTCGTTGAGCAGGGCGAGGATGTGGGGAACGTCTTGGGGGTGGGCGAAGCGTATGTTCATATTTTTTTGCCACAGAGAACACAGAGGGGAAAGAGAAAAAACCTCTGAATTCTCTGTGTCCTCTGTGGCTAATTTTTATTCATCTGGGATGAGGCGTTTGCCGAGGCTGATCACGTCGTCGATGTGGTAGCCGATGTGGCCATAAAATTGGATAACTGCTCGATTGCTGCTACGGACCTGAAGATTGATTTTGGGGCAGCCGAGCGCCAGTAGCTTCGCTTCAATCTCATCCATGAGCGCGCGGCCAATACCCCGCCCTTGATAATTTGGGGCGACGGCCAAATAGTTAATCCAGCCACGATGCCCTTCGTACCCTCCCATGACAGTACCAACGACACGGCCGTCTACTATCGCCACCAAAAACAGTTCAGGATTCACTTTCATCTTGCGGGCAATATCTTTATGCGGGTCGTTCCAGGGGACGACGAGGCCACACGCTTTCCAAATTTCAATCACGACCTCGCTATCGGTCAGGGCAAAAGGGCGGATTTGTGGTTGTGTCATGATTTCTCCTTGTTGAACGTTTCTTCCAGGCAGGCGGCGATGGTGGATACGGCCGTATCAATCTCATCACGGTTCACAATCAGAGCCGGAGCCAGGCGCAGTACATCTTCCCCAGCGGTGAGGATGAGTACTCCTTTATCCCGCGCGGCAGTCATGATCGGTGCAGCAGGCTGGTTGATGGTGATGCCCACCAACAGACCTTGCCCGCGCACCTCCAAAACCGCTTCTAATTCCAGCGTCTCTAATCTGTGTTTGAGATATGCGCCATTTTCTTGAACGGTTTGCAAAAAATCTGATTGGCTTACTTTGTCGAACACGACATTGGCAGCGGTACACACCAGCGGCCCAGCTGCAAACGTGCTGCCGTGATCGCCCGGCTGAATGCAATTAGCCACAGCTTGGGTGACCAACGTTGCGCCGATGGGGAGGCCACCTGCCAGCGGCTTGGCTAGTGTCATGATGTCTGGCCTGACGCCAAACTGCTGATATGCCCACAATGTGCCTGTGCGCCCCAGACCGCACTGTACCTCGTCGAAGATGAGCAAGGCGTCGTGGGCGTCACAGGCGGCGCGGAGTCCTTGCAAAAATTCGACCGTGGCAGGATTAACGCCGCCTTCTCCTTGAATTGGCTCCACAATGACGGCGCAGGTGTTGTCGTCGATGGCGGCTTGGGCGGCGGGCAGGTCGTTGAAGGGCAGGAAGGTAAGGCCGGGAACCAGTGGGGCGAACGGCTCGCGGTACTGCGCTTTGTAGGTGGCGGAGAGAGAACCCATCGTACGGCCGTGGAAGCCGCCGCTGAAGGCGATGATGTTGGTTTTGGAGATTGGAGACTTGTCCTGAGCCGAGCTGAAGGATTGGAGATTGGAGACTTTGCGGGCGAATTTGAGGGCGGCCTCGTTGGCTTCGGTGCCGGAGTTGCAGAAGAACACTTTGTCGGCGAAAGAATTTTCCACCAGTTTTTGGGCGAGTTGGGCCTGGGGAGTTGTGTGGAACAGGTTGCTGACGTGGGTAAGCTGGCTGGCTTGTTGGGAGACGGCCGTACCCCAATCTGGATCACTGTGACCCAACGCCGTCACAGCAATGCCGGAGGTGAAATCAAGGTATTTGTTGCCGTCGCTGTCGAATAAGAACATCCCTTGGCCGTGCGTAAAGACAATCTCCGGGCGGTTGTATGTGTGCAAAACGTAGTTGGCTTCAGCTTGAATAATTGCTTGTTTGTCCATCCATCTACTCCTGAAAATGGGTAGCTAGTGGCTGGTGGTTAGTGGCTGGTTGCTCGTACCAGCCACTAACCGCTAACCACTTTTTACTCTTTATAAGTGAAAATTGTGCCGCTATTGTTTACCAGTCCGGCAAGGTTGACAATTTGAGTTTGCTGCACGCCTTGGGAAATAGTTGCCAGGGCGGCACGAACCTTTGGCACCATGCCATCGGTGATGATGCCGTCGCTGATGAGCGTTTCGGTCTCTTGCGGAGATAGTTGGGAGAGGATACGGCCGTCCTGCAGTACCCCTGGCACGTTGGAGACAAATGTTAGCTGCTGTGCCTGCAAAGCAGAAGCCACCGCGCTGGCAGCATCATCCGCGTTGACGTTATAAGTGTAGCCATCGAAGCCGAGCGAGAGCGGCGAGAGCACCACCGTCAGGCCGAGATTGGTGAGCTGCTGCAGCAGTTCGGTGCGTACCTGACTGATTTCACCGACGTAGCCCAGATCGGCTGTAGGATGCTGCTTCTTCAGGCAGCGCAAAAGGCCGCCGTCCACCCCACTCAGCCCAATCGCATCCACGCCCGCCGCCAGCAGCGCAGACACAATTTGCTTGTTGGTTTGGCCGCTCAACGCCATCTGGACGACGTTGATCATTTCCCGGTCGGTGACGCGCAGGCCGTCAACTTTTGTTGAGTGCAGTCCCACTTTTTGCTGCAAGGCCACAATCGCCCGCCCTCCGCCGTGCACGATGACATGGGGCATAGATGTGCCAGCCACATAATTCGCCAGTCCCGCCAAAAATCCGGGATCATCCAGTTCGTTACCGCCAATTTTTAATACTTGCATGTTAACCCTCACGCAATTACCCAATTACGTTTTGTAATTAGGTAATTGGGTAATTAAATTAGCCCCGCCGTTTCCTCGATCCCAAATACCGCATTCATATTTTGCACCGCCTGCCCGGCCGCGCCCTTCACCAAATTGTCAATCGCAGAGGTGATGACCAACGTATTGCCAGCCATTGTGAGTCCGATGACGCATTTGTTGCTGTGGGCAACATGGGCGAGCGTGGCCAATTCTCCTTCTGGCAGCAGACAGACAAATGGCTCGTTGGCGTACAGTTTGGTGAAATACGGGCGTACCTCATCCAAGGCCACCGCCTCTGAAAAGTTGACATAAATTGTGGACAAAATCCCCCGTTCCACCGGCAGCAAGTGTGGCGAAAAGATGAGCGTTGGCGCTTCAGGGCAGAACCAACCCATCACCTGCTCAATTTCGGGTAGATGGCGGTGGCTACGGCCGATTTTGTACGGCGCAAAATTGTTGTGTACTTGAATAAAATGGGTGCCTGCCTTAGGCGTGCGCCCCGCGCCAGAGGTGCCGGATTTGGCGTCGGCGATGATGGGGTCGGTGATGGGGAGAGGGGAGGTGAGCAACGGCCGTAGCGGCAATAAAATGCTCGTGGGATAGCAGCCGGGCGTGGCCACCAGCTTGGCCCCCCGCAGTTGGTCACGGGCAAATTCGGTGAGGCCGTAGACGGCGTCGGCCAGCAGGTGGGGGGCGGGATGGACTTTGTCGTACCAGGCGGCGTAGGTGTCCGCACCTTTTAGGCGGAAGTCGGCACTGAGGTCAATGACGGTGACGCCAGCTTTGAGAGCGCGTACGGCCGTTTCCGCCGCTGCCGCATGGGGTAAACACAAAAAAACCACGTCCACCCCGTCTAACGGTGCCTCCTCCCCCAAAATCAGCGGCAGCTGCGGTGCTTGCGGATACACCGCAGCCAACGTTTGCCCGGCAAACGATTGTGAAGTGGCAAAGGTAATTTCCACCTGCGGATGCCGCTGCAAAACCTTCACCAATTCATAGCCGGTGTACCCCGTCGCCCCAAAAACCCCTGCTTTAATCATGCTGTACTCCTATTTTTTTGCCACAGAGCACACAGAGATTTAAGAGATTTTTCTCTTTTTCCGCTGTGGCCGAAATCCAAAAAAAAACCGCCAGACTATGTTCAAGTCCGGCGGTTCAGGTTGCGCGTGTCTTGTAAAAACGGACTCAGGCAAGCTCAATAACCAGACTTGGTGTCTGGCGACGGCGGCGGCTAATGCGAAGAGCTTGCAGATCAGGTAACGTTTTCATCGTGCAGAAATTTAGCAGATAAATTGTGACTGTCAACCGCAATTGCAAAATTGGGCGATTTTCCCCTGATTTGGTGGGGTAGGTTGTGGAAATTGGCTAACTTTGGATTGAAATGGAACCAGTTTGGTCTGGCCGGGGTATACGCTGTAGCGTAGTTGCAAAAAGGAGAAGCGTATGAAGCGGTTGCAAATGATGGTGGTGTTGCTTGTTTTATCTACTGGCCTTTGGGGGTGTACGGCGGCTGGTGGTAGCGAAACGGCCGTTTCCCCACCTGCGACTCATCAACCGACTAACTCCCCAACGGCACGACCGACACCCATTTTCCGAACGGCCGTGCCAGATGCTTGCCCCATCACTCAACCCCCAGACCCGGCTTTCATACCGCCGAAACCACACGCTGCGGTGCCACCCAACGGCGAATTTTGGTACGGCTCCAACGATCTGTGGACGGTGCTGTGGCCTCATGGCACCTGGCAGCAGCTACCTAAATCGGAGGATGGGTACGTGAACAAGCTGGTTTGGTTTCGTGAGGGATACGTGTGGACGGAGGAGGAAAAGCCAGCGTTAACCGTTTCGGCCCGTCAGCTAGATGGTGATGGCGTCGTGGAACCATTTACCCACGCCACCAACGGCTTTCAGGAAGATTACAATTCGTTTATGCTGGCGGGCATTGCCCTGCCCGCGTTGGGCTGCTGGGAAATTAGCGGCGAGTACCAGGGACACATCCTCAGCTATGTGGTGTGGGTCACCCCCTGATCACTCTTTGAGGCGCACCACCCAGTGGTAAAACTGTTCCATTTGCTCTTTTAGAAATTTGCAGGTCAGTTCGTCAGTCAGTTGCCCATCCACGATTTTGTCTGGCAGCTTGGGAACGGCAATGGTAGGCTTGGGCATGACATACATGCCCAAGTGCAGGCAAATTTGCCGCAAATGCTCTTGGGCTTTGGTAGCACCTAACGCCCCAGGCGACCCACCCATCGTGACGACCGGTTTTTGGGCGAGCAATCCTTTACGTGAGGCCCAATCAATACTGTTTTTCAGCACGCCAGTGAGTGAGCCGTTGTACTCTGGCGTGGCCAAAATGAGCCCGTCGGCGTGGGCAATTGCTTGGCGCAGTTCAGCGACCGGTGGCGGGAAACCTTCTTCAACTTCCACATCGTTGTTGTAAATGGGAATTTCGTTTAGAGGGAAAAGCGTGATCTGCATCGCGTCAGGGGCAACTTTCTGGGCTGCCTGCAACAATACTTTTGTGATGGATTTGCGCCGGATACTGCCAGCCAGGCCAATGATATTGATGGTTTCAGACATAGTTGATTTCTTTTTTCATGAACGGTTTGAGGTAAAACGATAAGTAGTTGAGTGGTTTATTTTCGCTGGCGGTGATAACGGCCGTTTCTGCCTCAGGCGTCGCTAAAACCACATCGTAAATATTGATTGAATTTTGCTGAGTGGGGGTTTGGAAACGGCCGTTGCCATCCACAAAATACAAGAACAAATCCTCACCCGGCTGCGGCAGCTCAATCGTGGCCGAGCCGCCAGCGGGCAAAATGCTGCTCGTGAGCCGAGCCGACGCGTGGGCGTCTGTCGCGCCGTTTGGCCCGATAATGTCCCGAACAGTGGCATCCCCAACGCTGCGAGCAGACATATCGCTGAGCCTGGTTTGCTCGTAGTGCGGTGGCAATCCCATATGCTCCACGTCCGCCACAAACCAGATTTGAATAACGCGGGTGAATTCATCCGTCAGGTTGAGTTCCTGATGCTGGATGAAGTTGCCCGAAAACATGCGCTGCACTTCGCCAGCGGTAATGGCCCCTTTACCGCCAGTGGTATCCTCATGATACAGCTCGCCATCAATGACGTAGGTGAAAATCTCCAAACCACGATGCGGGTGCCATTGGAAGCCGTTATGTGGCGCAATTTGGGTCATGTGCGCCGTGAGCATACCGCTGAGCCGCTGGAGTGGGCTGAAGCCGCCCACCGCAAAATGAGAGGTAAGCCAATGCACGGGGCGAATCATGGGAAAGGTATCTGCTGGGTAAAACTGCAAATCCTGGCTGATATTTAGATTGTTAACGACGCTTTCAAACATCGTGGTCATGATGTCACCTTCATGGCAATTTCGTTTTGGGATGGATCACGCACGATAAGCCTATCTTCTTGAGATTCGTAGGCAATGCCATTCATTGTTAGCCGCTCGGCGACAGCGTTCAAAGCTGGTTGATTGGGCAGCAGAATTTGGTAATGGCG